>NZ_JASIAL010000116.1:0-5470 GCF_030042015.1 Trebonia sp.
GCCGCCGGGTTCGGCGGCGGCTCGGCGCAGTCCGACTCGGCGCGGCTTGTGCCCACCGGTCAGCAGCTCATCTACACGGCGCAGCTCACCGTGCGGGTCCGCGGCGTCAGCGCGGCCATCGCCCGCGCGACGTCGATCGTGACCAGCGCCGGCGGGTACGTCTCGTCAGAGAACGCGACGACCAACCCCAGCCACCCGGCCCAGTCGACCGCGACCATCCAGCTCAAGATCCCGGTGGCGGTGTACGCCGCGACGCTGAGCGAGCTGACAAGCGGCCTGGGCGCGCAGCTGTCCCTGCAGCAGCAGGCGCAGGACGTGACGCAGGAGGTCGCCGACGTCAGCAGCCAGGTCGCCTCTGACGAGGCGGCGATCGACCAGCTGCGCGCGCTCCTGAAGCACGCCGGCTCGGTCGCGGACCTGCTCAGCGTGCAGGATCAGATCAACTCCGAGGAGTCCAGCCTCGAGGCCATGCTGGCGCAGCAGAACGCGCTGAACCACGAGACCTCGTACGCCACGGTCACGATCTCCGTCCTCGGCCCGAAGGCAGTGGCCAAGCCCGCCAAGCCCAAGCCGCCGCCCGGGCTTGTCAGCGGCCTTGCCGGAGGCTGGCGCGCGTTCCGCACGACGGTGTCGTGGTTCCTCGCCATCGTCGGCGCGGTCGCCCCGTTCGCCGCGGTCGCCGCGGCGCTGGCCGGGCTGGGGTACTGGATCCGGCGCCGGCTGACCCAGCGCGGGCGCCAGCGCACGGGCAGGCCCGCCGACAGCTGACCCTTGGCCCGGGGCCTTACGCCAGGTCGGCGACGAGCGCGGCGACGGGCTTGCGGCGGCCGGTGAAGAACGGGATCTCCACCCGGGTGTGCCGCCTGGCGTCCGCGCCGCGCAGGTGGCGCATCAGGTCCACGATCCGGTACAGCTCGTCGGCCTCGAACGCGAGCATCCACTCGTAGTCGTTGAGCGAGAAGCAGCTCACGGTGTTCGCGCGCACGTCCGGGTACTCGCGGGCCATCATGCCGTGCTGGGCGAGCATCCGCCTGCGCTCGTCGGGGTCGAGCAGGTACCACTCGTACGACCGGACGAACGGGTAGACGCTCACGTAGTTCCGCGGCTCCTCCTCGGCGAGGAACGCGGGGATGTGGCCCTTGTTGAATTCGGCCGGCCGGTGCAGCGCCATGGCCGACCAGACCGGCTCGCTGGCCCGGCCGAGCCGCGTCCGCCTGAAGCGCACGTACATCTCCTGCAGCTCGTCGGACGTCGGCGCGATCCACCACAGCATGTAGTCGGCGTCGGCGCGCATGCCCTGCAGGTCGTAGCAGCCGCGGGTGACGACGCCCTTGCCCGCCGCCTGATCGAGCACCTCGGCGAGCTCGGCGCCGGCCCGGTCGCGACCGCCGTCGCCGTCAAGCGCGGGCCGGTCCGACACACGGAACACCGCCCACATGGTGTACCTGATCAGCTCGTTCAGTTCCCTGGCCTTAAGCCGCTTGTCTTCGTCAGCCATGGACACGATCTTAAATCCCTATTCCGAACGATCCCTCGCGCCTGTGGTCCGCAGCTGGCTCAGCACCTGCTCGACGGCGGCCTTCGCGGTGCCGACGCACGCGGGGATGCCGACCCCGTCGTAGGCGGCGCCCGCGACGGCGAGCCCCGGCTGCCGCGTGACGGCCGCGCGGATGCGCGCGACGCGGTCCAGGTGGCCGACGTTGTACTGCGGCAGCCCGCCGCCCCAGCGGGTCACCCGGTGCGCGACCGGGGCTTTTGTGATTCCTGTCGCGTCCGCGAGCTCGGCGGCGGCCAGCGCGGCCAGGTCCTCGTCGTCGCGCTGCAGGATCGCCGTTTCGCCGATTCTCCCGATCGAGCAGCGGACGATGTGCACCGGCGCGTGCCTGGTCAGGTGCGGCCACTTGACGGTGGAGAACGTGACGGCCTTGACCGCCCTTCCGTCCACGGCCGGGACGAGGTACCCGCTGCGCTGCTGCTCGGGGAAGTCTTCTTTACGGTAGGCCAGCGTGATGATCGCCATGCTCGCGTACGGGATCTGGCTGAGGGCCGTGGAGGCGGCCGGGATCGTTCGGGATAGGAGTCTTGCGGCTGGCGCGGCCGGGACGGCCAGGATGACCGCGTCCGCCTGCAGGTGCTCGGGGTCGGCCGCCGAGCCTATGACCAGGCGCCAGCCGGTCGCGGTGCGGGCCAGGTCGCGGGCCATCGCGCCGGTGCGGATGCCGGCGGCGCAGGCCTTGGCGACCGCGTCCGGCAGCGCGCCGAGGCCGGTGGTGAGCGTGACGAAGATCGGTGCTGGCGTGACTGGCTGTGCCGGCGTGGGCGGGATCAGGCCGGCTACCGCCGCCGTCAGCGTCGGGTGCTTCTTCGCGGCGGCGGCGAGCGGGGCGAGCGTGGCCTCGAAGGACAGCTCCTCGCTGCGGCCGGCGTAGACGCCGCCGAGCAGCGGGTCGACGAGCCGGTCGACGACCTCTTTGCCAAGGCGGGCGCCGACGTACTCGGCGACGCAGACGTCGCCGTCCTGCGGCGGGACCTGGGACTCCTGGCGGGCGCGGGCGACCCCTGCAGGGGAGACGACCCCGGTCGCGGCCAGCTCGTCCATGTCCGCGGGCACGCCCATGAACTGCCTGCGCGGCAGCGGCCGCATCGCGCCGCGGGTGTAAATCGCCGACGACGTGGTGCCCGCGGGCACGAGGTCGCCCGCGGGGCCTGTTGCTGTTATCAGGTCGGTGCCTTCCGGGCGGCGGGCGAGCAGCGCCTCCGCCCCCTCGTCCACCGGCACCCCGGCGACCTCGCTCGCCGACAGCTTGCCGCCCAGCCGCGGCGAGCCCTCGAGGAGGGTGACTCGCACAGGCTCGTCCTTGAGGAAGAAGGCCGCCGCGAGCCCGGTGATCCCGCCGCCGACAACGACCACGTGCGGGTGCGCGCCATCCGTCATGGTCTACAAGCCTGCCACAGCCGCCTCAGCGCCAGGGCCACGCAGTCCCGTCATCGCCGGCGGACGCGAGCAGCCCGTGGCGGGGCGCGACCACGCGGAACTGCGGAACTGCGGCGCTGCGGCGCCGCGGCTAGGCTTCCCTGCTGCCCCGGGAGTCTCACTAGTGCGACTTTGCTCACTCTGTGACCATTTCGCCGTCCTTTATGGGCGATTTGTCCATGCAAGGAGTGTGCAAAGATTACGCAGGGGGCTGTTGTGGCGAAAGGTGCGCCGAGGGCGGACGCGTGGTCCGCGCGGCCGGGCCGCGGCGGGACAGCGCGGCCGCACCGCGCCTCGGCGCGTCTGCGGCGGTCTGTCACACTAGATCAATGACGATGGAGGTCGGCCGTAGTCGCGCGGCCGACCTGGTGTGCGGCAGCGCCCTCGTCGTGTGCCAGGGGTGGTCGGCGCTCAGCTCCGTCCTGATCCCCGTGTGGCTCGGGACGCGCCCTGTCCTGCTCGAGTTGGTGAACGGCAGCGCCCTTTCGGTCGCCGCGGCCGGCGCGTTCGTCCGGGTCGGCCAGGCGAGCCTCGCGGCGGCCCTGCTCGCGGTGCTCCCGGTCTGGCTGCCCGTCGACATCGTGTCCTGGTGGACGGGACGCCACTTCGGGCCGGACGCCGCGGACTGGCTCATCCGGCACCGGCCGTCGAGCAAGCGTGCCGTCGAGCGCTGCGAGCGGCTGATCGACAGGTACGGGATCGCGTCCGTGATGATCGCCCCCTGGCTGCCGTTGCCGACCGCGCTCATGTACGCCGCCAACGGCTGGCGGCGATTGCCGCTGGCCGTCTTCGTCATCGCGGACGCCGCGGGCACGCTGCTGCGCGCCGCCGTCATCGTGCTCATCGGCTACACCTCGGGCACGGCGGGGGTCCGCGTCGTGCGCGAGGTTTCCGGCTATTCCGCCTGGCTGACGGGGGCAGTGGTCGTCTGCCTGCTCGCGATCGTCTACCTGCAGGCCAGGAAGCTCAACGGCGGCCTCAGGCGCCGGCCACGCCAGCGAAGCGAGCCAGGCTAGAAAAGCCCGGGCGCGTCTAGCAGTGAGCGGACCACGGGAAAGCCGGATGCCGGAGGCTGCCCGTCGAGGTCGCCGCGCAAGATCTGGATGGCCCGCACGCCGACCGCCTCGGCGCCGGCGCAGAAGGCCGGCTGGTCGTCGATCATGACCGCGTCCGTGGCGGCGACGCCGAGATCCGCCAGCGCGGTGACGTAGATCTCCGGTGACGGCTTCGTGAAGCCGACCTCGCAGGACAGGACGACCGCGTCCGCGAGCGGAATCAGGCCGAGGTCAGCCAGCAGCGGCCGCGTCGTGTCCGCGCAGTTGCTGACCAGCGCGATCAGGATGCCCTGCGACCGGAGCCTGGTGAAGAACGGAACCGTGTCATCGAACACGCGGGTGCACTCGCGCATCAGCTCGGCGTCCTTGCGGGAGAGTTCGTCGACCAGCTCGGGCACCGGATCGATCCCGAAGGCAGGCAGGCTCTGCGCGAACGACTTGGCCATGGTGAGCGCGCCGCGATCCCGCTGGGCACGGGTCTTGAGCCACTCCCCCAGCCACGCGTCGGCGTCGACGTCAAGGAACCGCGACAGCGCCTTGACGCGCGCCACGAAGCTGGACTTCAGGATCGTGTCATAGACGTCGACGAGGCACCCGCTGGCCACGAGCTCAGGCCTGCCGGAGCTTGGCACGCAGCAGGCTCAGCTCATCGTCGGTGAAGCCGTTCCGGGCCAGCCACGCGGGCAGCCCGCCGTAGCGCACGTGCAACTGCTCGAGGAACGCCTTCATCGTCTCGGCGCGCGGCAGGTGCGCCTGCACGGGCCTGCTGCTGATGTCCTCGGCGTACGTCCGGGAGCGCCGCAGCCGCTCGATGATGGCGTCCAGCCGGTCGGCGGTGGCCATGTAGTCGGCGACGATGGCCTCCGGCTCCACGTCGGCGGCGGTGAGCGCGAGCGCGACGATCACCCCGGTCCTGTCCTTCCCGGCCGCGCAGTGCACGATCGCCGCGCCGCGGGAGGTCGCGATGGACCGCAGCGCGCCGGTCACCTCGCTGGGGCGCTCTTCCAGGTAGCCCAGGTAGTGGCCGCACATGATGTCGTCGGGGAAGCGGGACTTGTCCCGCTCGCGCTTTTGCAGCAGGAGCGCCTCGGCGACCGCGTCGGTGCGGGACCCGAGTTCGGGCAGGACCGGATGGTATGCGTGGCGCACGCCGGGCACCGCGTCCAGCGGGCCCGGCCCCTCGAGTTCGACCTCGGCCGTGGTGCGCAGGTCCACGACCGTCGTGACGCCGATCTCGTCGACGAGCCTGGAAACGTCCGCGGGCGACAGCTCCTGCAGGTTCTCCGAACGCAGCAGCCGTCCCGCCACCGTGGCTCCGCCGTCGGCGGTGGGCAGCCCGCCCAGGTCGCGAACGTTGACCGCACCCTCAAGATCGATCCACCCCATGTCACCATTGTCCCATTTCGCTGTCACTGGGTGATACCGGGCGCTGTCGAAGCCC
>NZ_JASIAL010000554.1:0-19165 GCF_030042015.1 Trebonia sp.
CGGCGGCCTGCGTGACGCCGGCCTGCCCCGCGGCCTGCGTGTCGCCGGCGGCCTGGGTGTTGCCGGCGGCCTGGGTGTTGCGGGCGGCCTGTCCGGTCGCTAGGCGCCCGGCGGCGGCGAGCGCCTGGGCGGCCCGCTCGGTGAACCGGGCGAAGGGCTGCACGCCCTCCAGCATCAGGTCGGCGGCCTTGCCCGACGCGAAGCGCTTCTGCGCGGCCTGCTTGGAGACGCCCATCGCGGCGCCGATCTGGCTCCACGACGCGCCCGACCGGCGGGCCTGGTCGACGAAGTGGCCGATCAGCGCGTCGGCCTCTTCGTCAAGGCGGGCAGACACCGCGAACGCGTCCGCCACGTTGTCCAGCGGCCCGCCGTCAGGGCGCAGGGCCTCCACGTAGGCGATCAGGTTGTCAAGCGGGACGGGAAACTCAGCCATGGGTCAACTTTAGGTTGACCGTCCGATCGCGGTCAACCTTGGATTGACGACCCGAACGTCCCCCGCGCTGCCGACGCGACGCCAAACCCGACGCGACTCGTTCTGGGCCCAGCATCAGCGGTAACATCAGCCTCTTCCGTCCACTTTGTACACTCCATGACTAATTTCGCGGGCAAAATATCCGGAATGTCCATGCATAGAGTGTCCAAAGTGACATTTCTGTGGCGCGTGAGGCGGCAGGCCTGCGGCTACTGATCGCCGAACAGCCCGCGGATGTCCTCCGCGTCCAAGGTTGAGCTGAACGGGCGGCCGGCGTCCAGCACGCTGTTGAACAGGTCGGCCTTGCGCGCCTTGAGTGCCATGACCTTCTCCTCGATCGTCCCGGAAGCGATCAGCCGGTAGACCATGACGGTCCGGGTCTGCCCGATCCGGTGCGCGCGGTCCACCGCCTGCGCCTCGGTCGCCGGATTCCACCACGGGTCGAGCAGGAAGCAGTAGTCGGCCTCGGCGAGGTTCAGCCCGAACCCGCCCGCCTTGAGGCTGATCAGGAACACCGGCGCCGTGCCGGCCTTGAACTGGCGCAGCACGGCCGCCCGGTTCGCGGTGGTGCCGTCCAGGTAGCAGCACTCCACACCCGCGGCCGCCAGGCGATCGCGCGCGATGCGCAGGAACCGCGTGAACTGGCTGAACACGAGCGCCCGGTGGCCGCCTCCGGCCACGTCGCAGACCTGCTCGAGCAGCGCCTCGATCTTGGCGCTCGGCACGTCCGCATGCGAGTCGTCGACCAGGCCGGCGTGCAGGGAAAGCTGCCGCAGCATCGTAAGCGAGCGCAGGATCGTGAAGCGGTTGCGGCTGACGTCGTCGAGCAGGCCGAGCACCTTCTGCCGTTCCCGCTGCAGGTGGGTCAGGTACAGGGTGCGGTGCCTGGGGTGCAGCTCGACCTCGAGGACTTGCTCCTGTCTTGCTGGCAGTTCTGCGGCCACCTGCTCCTTGGTGCGCCGCTTGATAAGGGGCCGGATCCTGCGGCGCAGCCGGGCGAGCAGCTCGGTGTCACCTTGTTTCTCGATCGGGCGGGCGTAGTACCGGCGGAATCGGTCCGGGTTCGGGAACAGCCCAGGCGCCGTGATCGACAGCAGTGACCACAGCTCCATCAAGTTGTTCTCCATCGGCGTGCCGGTGATCGCGACCTTGAACGGGGCCGGCAGCCGGCGCGCGCACTGATAGGCCCTGGACTGGTAGTTCTTGACGTACTGCGCCTCGTCGAGGATGAGGCCCGACCACGGGGCCGCGCCGTAGCACCCGAAGTCCAGGCGCAGCAGGGTGTAGGAGGTCACCACGGCGTCGGCGCCCGTGATGGCGTCTGACAGCGGCGCCCCGCGGCGGGCGAGCGTGTCGCCGATCGTCACCACCGCCAGATCCGGGGTGAACCGGCGTGCCTCCGCGGCCCAGTTCGACAGCACGCTGGTCGGCGCGACGATCAGGAACGGCGGAGCCGGCGCCGCCTGGGATTGCCGTGCGTGGCACAGCAACGCCAGCGCCTGCAGCGTCTTGCCCAGGCCCATGTCGTCGGCGAGGATGCCGCCGAGCCCGTGCTCCCACAAGAACGCGAGCCAGCCGAAGCCTTCCCGCTGGTACGGCCGCAGCAGTGTGCTCAGCGCGGCGGGCGGCGCCGCCTCGCCGACGGCCGCGGCCGACAGCAGCCCCTGCACTTGCCGCTGCCACGCCCTGGCCTGGTCGCCGACCTCACCCAGGCCGGCCAGTTCTTCCCACAGCCCCGCCTGGAACCTGCTGATCCGCAGCGGGCCGTCCGGCCGGTCCTGCAGGGCGCGTGCCTCGTCGACCAGGCGGGCGAGCGCCGCGAGCTCCGGCCTGTCCAGGGCGAGCCACGCGCCGTCGGGCAGCACCAGGTGTTGCTCGCCGGCCGTGAGCGCCGCGAACAGCTCGGTGAACGGCACCTCGCGGCCGCCGACGGTGACGGCGACGCCGAGGTCGAACCAGTCCGTGTCGCCGTCGAGCTCGCCTGCCGACACGCTGATCCGCACCGGGCCGCGCGCGTAGCGCGGCCGGTGCCCAGGCGCGAAGGCGCCCACCGGGTTCACCCCGTCCAGCGCGGACAACGCGGACAGGGCGGACAGGGCGGACAGCGCCGGCCGCGTGCCCTGGACGGCAGCAGGCCCGGGCAGCGCAGGCAGCGAGCCAGGGGTCTCCTCCCACGGCAGCGCCGGCCGGCGGGCCGCGGGCCGCGCCGCGGGCAGCGCGGTCTCGTCGGTCGCCGCCACCACGAGCGCGGCGACGTGCGCGCAGTTCATCCCTGTCGCGCAGCTGCAGTGGCCGACCCGGAACCGCAGCGGGAAACCTGCGGACGCGCGGAACGAGGCCGAGACGGTCCTGATGCCGCCGTTGTCGCGAACGGTCCCGCTGAGCAGCTGCGCCGACGCCTCCCATGCCATCTGGACGACCGCCCCGCGGCGGGCGCACTCGGCGCCTTCGGCGCACCGGTCACTGCCGACCGCATCACGGAAGGAGGCGAGGGCAACGTCCCGCAACACGACGCGCTGCATCAGTCGAGATTAACCGCCGCCGCGGCGTGTCACGTGCGAGACGCACCGTTCCGCTGGCTATTTCACGCGTGCCAAGGGACGTCCGGACCGCATCGCCGCGGCGGCGGCGATGCGTAGACTGCTGCCGTGGCCTACGGTGATTCGGCGCACGACAAGCCCGAACAGATTGGATTCGAGCTAGGCACCGATGGCCCTTCGGTGATCCTGGTCGGCGTCGACGATTCGGTGACGGCGGCGCGCGCCGCCTGGTACGCGGCCGGGCTGGCCAGGCGACAGCGCGCCCGGATGATCGCTGTGTACGTGGTCCAGCCGGCGATGATCGTGGCGGCCTCGCCCGGCGGGGCGAGCGTGCTCGCCGCCGAGGCCGAAGCGCACGAGGCGGTCGCCGCGGAGCTTCGCGCCCGAGCCGAGGCGGTGGCCGCCGAGCTTGGCATCTCGATCACGTTCATCGAGGCGCACGGGGACCCCTACTCCGAGATCAGGCGGGTCGCCGCGGAGGTGCGCGCCGACGCGATCGTCGTGGGTGCGTCGGCCAAGGCCGGGCACAAGCTCATCGGGTCGCTGGCCGTCCGGCTGGTTCGGGCGGGCAAGTGGCCGGTGACGGTGGTGCCGTGAGTCACGACTACGCACGACGGCTCATCCTGTTGCGGCATGCCAAGTCGGACTGGCCGGACGTAGCCGATCACGAGCGGCCGCTCGCCAAGCGCGGCAGGCGGGACGCGCCCGTGGCCGGCCGCTGGCTGGTCCGCGCCGGGTACGTGCCGGACGCCGTGGTGTGCTCGACCGCGCGCCGAGCGCGGGAGACCTGGGAACTTGCCGGTGCCGCGCTGGCGGAAGCCGCCCGCGGCGCTGCCCCGCCGGTACGCTACGAGCCGCGGGTGTACGAGGCGACCGTGCTCGGCCTGCTGATGCTCGTACGCGAGTTTCCCGACGATGAAGGGACGGTGCTGATCGTCGGGCACAGCCCCGGGCTCGCCGAGCTGGCCGTGGGCCTGGCGCAGCCGCCGCCCGAGCCGCCATCGGCGTTCCCCACCGCGGCGGTCGCGGTGCTCGGGCTGGCGGGAGACTGGGCTTCGGCTGGACCGGGGGAGGCGCGGCTGCTCGCGTTCGCCGTGCCCGCCGACATGCGCGCGTAAGCGAGCGGCCGTCCGGCCGCGCCGGGCGTTTCGTTCAGCGCGGTAGCAGCCCGGTTGCATTTTCCTGGTAATTCGCCGCATTGTTCGCTGCAGGCTGGCGGCGGTAGGTACCGTCGATGGGGTGACGAGGGACCCGGACGACAAACGTTCACCTGGCCCATGGTTCGCCCGTGATGAGCCGACCGCCAGCTCGCCGACGGGTCCGCAGCCAACGGGGCAGGGACCGTACGGGCAAGGGCCGTACGGCGGCCAGGGATCCCAGGGACAAGGACCGTACGGCCGGCAGGGCTCCTACGGGGAAGGTCCGTACCAGGAAGGGCCGTACACACAAGGTCCGGCTGCCCAGGGTCCCTACACGCAGGGCGGGTACGGGCAGGGGGCCGCCGGTTACCGTCCTGCCGGCTACGGGCAGCCTGCCGGCTACGGGCAGCCCGGCGGCTACGGGCAGCCCGGCGGCTACGGACAGCCAGCTTACGGCCAGCCGCCTTACGGGCAGCCAGGAGGGCCCTTCGGACCGGTGCCCGAAGGGCAGCGGCCGGCTGGCCACGGGCCGTCTGGGCACGGCCGCGCTGGGCGCCGGCGGGCTGGCCAGCGCCGGGCCGGCAAGCGGCGCACGGTTGCCATCTCGATCACAGCGGGGGTCCTTGCCGTGGTGGTAGCGGTCGCGGTGGTGGCCGTTACCGTGTTTAAGCACGGGCACAGCGCCCCGGCTACCGGCATGATCCCGACCGGATCCACGCCGCAGGAGGACGGGCAGCAGATCGCCGTCGCGTTCCTGAGCGCATGGCGGGCCGGAGACCTCAAGCAGGCCGCCAACTACACCAACCACCCGGCCGCCGCCCGGGCGGCGCTCGCGACCTACGCCACGTACCTGCACCCGCGGAAGATGACCGCGGCGACGGTCAGCGTCACCGGCGCCCCGGGATCCACGGCTGCGCGGCCCCGGGAGTCCGTCCGGTACGCGATCGGCGTGTCGGTGGCGGCGAAGGGCGGCGCGAACGCGGTGCGCGGCACGTGGAGCTACCACTCCTCGCTAGTCGCCTACCAGCAGGCGAACTCCTCGATCTGGTTCATCGAATGGCAGCCCGACGTGGTGGCACCGAACCTCACCGCGACAACGCACCTCGCGGCCGTCGAGGTCACCCCCACGGTCGGCGTCGTCACCGACGCCAGCGGCCAGAACCTCACCGACTACCAGGATCCGGGACTGACCCACATCGCGAGCCTGATAATGGCGGCGGGCGCACCGCCGGGACAGGGTACCCCAGGGCTTGACGTCGAGATCCTCACGGACGCAGGCAAGCCGGTGCAGTACAGCCAGGCGGTGGTCATCCAGGTCGGCAACGTGGCGTCAATCGCCACCACGATCAGCCAGACCGCGGAGACCGCCGCCCAGGCCGCGGTCGCCATGCACCCCGAGAGCTCGATGGTCGTGATCCAGCCGTCCACCGGTGACATCCTGGCCATCGCCAACAACGACGGCTACAACGACTTCGCGCTCACCGCCGAGGTCGCACCGGGCTCCACGATGAAGGTCATCACGTCCACCGCGCTGTTCAACGCGGGGCTGCTCACGCCGGAGAGCCCGGTGGCCTGCCCGGCGGCGTACACCGTGCAGGGGATCACCTACCACAACGACCAGGGCGAGTCCGAGCCAGCAGGGACACCGTTCATCACCGACTTCGCGCAGTCCTGTAACAACGCGTTCAGCACTCAGTGGCCGCACCTGTACGGTGCGCTCGCCAGCACGGCGAAGCAGTACTACGGGCTGAACCAGGACTGGGACATCGGCATCACCGGGCTGTCCGCCTCGTATTTCAACGCGCCGGCCACCGCATCCGGGTCCGAGCTCGCGCAGGAGGCGTTCGGCCAGGGGCAGCTGATCGCCTCACCGATCGCGATGGCCTCGGTGGCGGCGACGGTAGCCAACGGCAGCTTCGAGCAGCCGATCCTGGTGCCGGGGACGAAGCAGGTTACCGCCACGCCGCTGCCCGCTGCCACCGACGCGTACCTCAAGGAGATGATGCGCGCCGTTGTCACCAGCGGCACCGCCGCTCCGATCGGCTTCGGGCCAGACGTCTACGCGAAGACGGGGACCGCGGACATCCAGGGACAGGAGCAGCCCAACAGCTGGCTGATCGCCTTTGACCCGGCGGCGGACGTCGCGGTCGGCTGCCTGGTGGTCAACGCCGGCTACGGCGCCCAGTACGCGGGCCCGGAGGTAAAGGCCTTCCTTGACTCCTTCTGACCAGGCGCGCTAGCCAAGCACCGACCGGACCTCAGCGGCGATCTGCTTGTCCTCCCGCGCGGCGATCACGAACGAGCGCACCGGGGAGCCGTCCGCGCCGATCTCCCAGTCGTCGCCGTGGCCGGCGGGAACGTTGCGCTGCCCGTCGAGCCGCACGCCCAGGAAGCCGAGCCCGTCGGCGGCGCGGGAGCGGATCTCGGCCGAGTTCTCGCCGACGCCGCCGGTGAAGACGAGCGCGTCGAGTCCGTCCATCGCGGCCGCCATCGCCGCGACGCACGCCCGCAGCCGGTGCAGGTAGACCTCGCGGCCGAGCACCGCCCGCGGGTCGCCAGCCGCGGCACGGGCAAGCGCTTCGCGCATGTCGTCGGTGCCGGCCAGGCCGAGCAGCCCCGACCGGTACTCCAGGGTGGCGGCGAGTTCGGCGGGGGGCGTGTGCGCGTGCTCCTCAAGCCACAGCACGAGGCCCGGGTCAACGGACCCCGACCTGGTCGCCATGACAAGCCCATCCAGCGGGGTGAACCCCATCGTGGTGTCCACCGAGCGGCCCGAGTGGACGGCCGCGAGTGAGGCCCCCGCGCCCAGGTGGCAGGTGACGACGCGCAGCCCCGCCGGCTGCCTGCCGAGCAGTTCGGCGGCCCGCCGCGAGGCGTAGGCATGGGACAGGCCGTGGAACCCGTACCGGCGCAGCGTCCACCGGGTGCGCCATTCCGCGGGCAGCGCGAACGTGGCCGCCGCGGCGCCGATGGTGGCGTGGAACGCGGTGTCGAAGCAGGCCACCGCGGGCACCTCGGGCAGCACCGCCTGGACCGCGTCCAGGGCGGCCAGCGACTTGGGCTGATGCAGCGGCGCGAGGTCGGTGAGCGACTCAAGGCGGCGCCGCACCTCGGCCGTGACCAGCACGGGTGCGGCGTACAGGGTCCCGCCGTGCACCACCCGGTGGCCGGCGGCGTCGACCGGGCCGAAGGACTCGATCGCCTCCTTGATCGCGGCGCCGTCGGCGGTGCCGCGCGGCGCGGGCAGGTCGGCGGCGGCCGCGACCTCGTCGCCGCCGGTGAGGACGCGCAGCTTGAGGGTGCTCGACCCGGCGTTGACGACGAGCACGCGGGCCGCGGCGGCGGGCTCCATGCCGGCTACCTCACCCCGGTCCACTTCCATTGCGTGATCTCCGGGGCGTCCTCACCGTGCTCCCTCGTGTAGGCCCTGGCGGTGATCCGCTTGTCCGTCATCAGCTGGCGGACGTGCCCGGCTCGGGACACGAGCCCCGGTACCCGGTCGATCACGTCCATCACCAGGTGGAACCGGTCCAGGTCGTTGAGCATCACCATGTCGAACGGCGTGGTGGTGGTGCCCTCCTCCTTGTACCCGCGGACGTGGAAGTTAGGGTGGCCGTGCCGCCGGTAGGTCAGCCGGTGGATCAGCCACGGATACCCGTGGTAGGCGAAAATGACGGGGCGGTCGGTGGTGAACATCGCGTCGAACTCCGGGTCCGACATCCCGTGCGGATGCTCCGCCTCCGGCTGCAGGCGCATCAGGTCCACCACGTTCACCACACGCACCTTCAGCGAAGGCAGGTGCTCCCGCAGCAGCGAAACGGCCGCCAGCGTCTCCAGCGTCGGCGTGTCTCCGCAGCAGGCCATGACGACGTCCGGCGGCACATCGGGGTCGTCGTCGGAGGAGGCCCACTCCCAGATGCCGGCGCCCCTGGTGCAGTGGATGACGGCTTGCTCCATGGTCAGCCACTGCGGCTGCGGCTGCTTGCCCGCCACGATCACGTTCACGTAGTGCCTGGACCGAAGGCAGTGATCGCCGACCGACAGCAGCGTGTTCGCGTCCGGCGGCAGGTAGACCCGGATGATCTCCGCCTTCTTGTTGACCACGTGGTCGATGAACCCCGGGTCCTGATGGGAGAACCCGTTGTGGTCCTGCCGCCAGACCAGGGAGGACAGCAGGTAGTTCAGCGATGCAACCGGCCGCCGCCACTGAATCGACCGCGACACCTTGAGCCACTTGGCGTGCTGGTTGAACATCGAGTCGACGATGTGGATGAACGCCTCGTAGCAGTTGAACAGCCCGTGCCGCCCGGTCAGCAGGTAGCCTTCGAGCCAGCCCTGGCACAGGTGCTCGGACAGCACCTCCATCACCCGCCCGTCGGGCGTGAGGTCGTTGTCCCCTGGGATGATCGTGCCGTCGAACGCCCGCCCGGTCACCTCGAACACCGCGTCCAGCCGGTTCGAGGCCGTCTCGTCCGGGCCGAACAGCCGGAATGTCGACGGGTTGCGGCTGATGATGTCCCGCAGCCACCTGCCGAGCACCCGCGTGTTCTCCGCCTCCACGCTGCCGGGCGACGGGACGGCGACCGCGTAGTCACGGAAGTCGGGCAGGGTCAGGTCGCGCAGCAGCAGCCCGCCGTTGGCGTGCGGGTTGTCGCTCATCCGCCGGTAGTCCCGCGGCGCCAGCCGGGCCAGCTCGGGGACCGGCGCGCCGCCCGGGTCGAACAGCTCGGCCGGCCGGTACGAGCGCATCCACTCCTCAAGCTGTCGCAGGTGCTCCGGGTTGCCCCGCACGTCGGCGATCGGCACCTGGTGCGCACGCCACGTTCCCTCGACCGGCACGCCGTCCACGTACTTCGGCCCGGTCCAGCCCTTGGGGGTCTGCAGGATCAGCGCGGGCCAGCGCGGCCGCTCCCGCACGCCGTCCTCGCGTGCCCGGCGCTGGATGTCGTGGATCTCGGCGACGATCGAGTCGAGCGCGGCGGCCAGCTCCTGGTGCACGACCTTCGGCTCGTCGCCGGCCACGAGGTAGACGTGGTACCCGTAACCGGAGAGCAGGGACTCGAGCTCTTCTTGCGGGATGCGGGCCGGCACCGTCGGGTTCGCGATCTTGTACCCGTTGAGGTTCAGGATCGGCAGCACCGCGCCGTCCGTCACCGGGTTGAGGAACTTGTTGGAGTGCCAGCTGCCGGCCAGCGGCCCGGTCTCGGACTCCCCGTCGCCGATGACGCAGGCGACAACGAGATCCGGGTTGTCGAACGCGGCGCCGTGGGCGTGCGCGAGGGAGTACCCGAGCTCGCCGCCCTCGTGGATCGAGCCGGGCGTCTCCGGCGCCACGTGCGACGGGATCCCGCCGGGGAAGGAGAATTGCCTGAACAGCCGCCGCATCCCGGCCATGTCCTGGGTTATCGACGGGTACCGCTCGGTGTACGTGCCGTCAAGGTAGGTGTTCGCGACCAGTCCGGGCCCCCCGTGACCCGGGCCCGCGACGTAGATGACGTTCAGGTCCCAGTTCCTGATGACCCGGTTCAGGTGCGCGTAGACCAGGTTGAGCGCCGGGGTGGTGCCCCAGTGTCCGAGCAGCCGGGGCTTGACGTCCCCGGGCCGCAGTTCCCTGGTGAGCATCGGGTTGTCCATCAGATAGATCTGCCCGACGGACAGGTAGTTGGCGGCGCGCCACCAGGAGTCGATCAGGTCCAGCTCACCGGCCGTCAGCGGGCCTGCTTCTGTCGCGGTCATGCGGGTCCTTCCTGACATCCCGAACGAACAGTGGCGGCTCTCCCAGGTCACCACCATCCCTACCCGGGTGACGGCAACCGGCTAACGGCCCGTTAAGTGAACTAAACCTTACGTAACCGTAGCCGACGCAGGAACGGGTCCTGCGGCACCTGCGGCGTGACCTTGATCCGCGCGTCGACCGCGACCACCCCGTCCGGGCGCGCGATGACCGGGTTGAGGTCAAGCTCGGTGATCTCCGGGAGGTCGTCGGCCAGCCGGGACACCCGCATCAGCACGTCGCGCAGCGCCGCGAGGTCGGCGGCGGGAGCGCCCCGGTGCCCGTGCAGCAAGGGCGCGGAACGGATCGAGTTGATCAGGGTGCCGGCATCGGCCTCGGTCAGCGGCGCCAGCCGTGCCGCATGGTCGGCGAGCACCTCGGTGGCGACGCCGCCGAGCCCGAACACCACCAGCGGCCCGAACATCTGGTCGTCTTCGACCCCGACGATCACTTCTGTCCCGCCGGTGATCATCGGCTGGACGAGCACCCTGGACAGGCGCGTGCCGAACTGGCCGGCCAGCCTGCGGTAGCCGGCCCGCACCGCGTCTTCGCTGCGCACGTCGAGTACCACGGCCCCGGCGTCGGTCTTGTGCACCAGGCCGGGGACTTCGGCCTTGAGCACGACCGGGTATCCGGCCGCGGCCGCCGCGGCCACCGCGTCGTCCTCGGTATGCGCGCCCGCCGTCGCCACCAGCGGAATCCCGTATACCCGCAGCAGCGCGGCGCAGTCACCGGACGGCAGCCAGCCGCCGTCCGGTGACTGCGCCAGGAACGCGCGCACCTGGGCGCGGGCTTCGGCGACGTCAACGTCGCCGAAGCCGGGTACCAGCGTGTGCGGCGCGGACCGCCACTGGCCGTACGCGGCGGCGCGGGCCAGCGCCCCGGCCGCGGCCTCCGGATAGCCGTACGCCGGGATCTTCCCCTGTCCGCAGGCCAGCAGCCTGACCGCTTCCGGCTGGTCGAGCACGACGGCCGCGAGCGGGACCGGCACGTGTGCGTCCTGGATGGCGCCGACGAGGTCACCGGTGGCGCCGGTCGGCAGCACGAGCGCGATCATCGCGTCCACGTCCTCGTCGGCGGCGATGAGCTCAAGCACCTGCCTGAAGCCGTCGCGGGAGACGGTGGCCGTGGTATCCACCGGCCCGCTCACCGAGCCGCCGTCTGGCACGAGGGAGTGCAGCCGCCGCTTGACCTGGCCACGCGGGTGGTGCACGGTCAGCCCGAGGTCGGTGCACGCGTCGGCCGCGAGCACTCCCGCGCCGCCCACGTTGCAGACGATCGCGACGGTCCGCCCGGACGGCGCCGGCTGGGTCGCCAGCAGCGCGGTGGCCTCGACGAGTTCGCCGAAGCCCGGTGTCGCGATGATCCCGGCCTGCTCGAACAGCGCCTCGCGGCTGACCAGCGGCGTGGCGATCGCGGCCGTGTGCGAGGCGGCGGCCCGCTGGCCGGCCTCGCTGCGGCCGGCGTGCACGGTGAGCACGGGCATCCGGGCGCCGACCCGGCGCGCGGTTCGCGCGAACTTGCGCGGGTTACCGAACGACTCGATGTACAGGACGGCGAGCTTGGTCACCTCGTCCTGCTCCCACCACATCAGCATGTCGTTGCTTGACACGTCGAGCTTGTTGCCGACCGAGGCGAACGAGGAGATCCCGATGCCGAGCCGGGAGAGGTGGCCCACCATCGCGAAGCCGAGTCCGCCGGACTGCATGACCAGGCCCGCCGCGCCAGGCATCGGGTTGCTCGCGGCGAACGTCGCGTCGAGCCCGATGGCCGGCACCGCGAGGCCGAAGCAGTTCGGGCCGATCAGCCGCATTCCGTGCCTGCGGCAGCAGGCGAGCAGGTCGGCGCTGGCCGCGGTGTCAAGCCCGGCCGTGAGCACGACAAGGCCGCGGACGCCGCGGACGCCGCACGCCTCTGCCGTGCCGAGAACCGCGGGCGGCGGCACCGCGACCAGCGCGAGATCCGGTGTTTCCGGCAGGCTGGCGACGTCAGGGAAGCAGGGGATGCCGGCGATCTGCCTGGCGTTCGGGTTCACCGCGTACAGGTGGCCCTGGTACCCGCCGCTCCTAATGTTGTCGAGCACCGACCGGCCGACCGTGCCCGGCCGGCGGCTCGCCCCGATCACCGCGACGGACGCCGGGGCGAACACCGGCCGGAGGCTGGCGACGCTGGCGGAACGCTCACGCAACGCTACCGTGTCCAGGTACTCCTCGAGCTGCTTGCCCGTGTCATCGGGCGGCAGCGGGATCGTGATCGTGACCACGCCTTCCTCCCGGGCGCTGTGGGTGGGCAGCCCGGCGTCGGAGAAGACGCGCAGCATGCTGGTGTTCTCGCTGAGCGTCTCGGCGGTGAACGACTCGATCTGCCGCGCGCGGGCCAGCGAGACCAGGTGCTCAAGCAGCAGGGTCGCGATGCCGCGGTGGTGCATGGTGTCCGCGACGGCGAACGCGACCTCGGCCGTCTTGCCCGCACCGCCCTTCCCGACCTCGTAGCTGGCCACGCCAACGATCTGGCCGTCGTACACCGCGAGCAGCGCGGCGTGGTCCGGCCCTGGTTCGCGGCTGATCCGCCGCGCCTCCTGCTCGGCCGCCGTCCTGCTCAGGCTGAAGAACCGCAGGTAAGCGTTGCCCGGCGACATCGCCTCGTGCATCGCCTTGACGGCCTCGAAGTCACCGGGGACGGCCGGCCTGATCTGGACCGTCGTGCCGTCGGCAAGCAAGGCGTACACGCCGCCGGTTGCCACTGCCGGCTGGCTCATCCGCACCTCAGCCTCCTCAGCTTTTCTTATCCCGTTGGCCCGGACCAGCCGGTTTCTCCTGCTGGCACGGACCAGCCGGGTGAGGTCCGTCAGGCCGCCACTCCGCGATGGCTGTGCCTGGCGTGCTGCCCTTCCAGTTCGTCCTGCTCATGGTCGGGTATGCCGGGCTCCGCCGGCGCGGTGCCCGGGCCGGGCAGGCCGGCCCGGCCCTGACGCCCCTGCCGCTCGCGCGGCGGGCTGTGCTTTCTTGTTGGCGCAGACCAGCCGGCGGCGAGGAACACGAGGCCAAGCCATACGGCAAGCGCTGCCGCGATGACGACCGCGATGATCGTCATCGTGAGCGCGCTCAGGTCCGAGTTCGGGTATGCCGATGCGAGGTCCACGGCGGTGTCCTTCCTCAGAACAACGGGCCCGAGACCGGGGCCGGGTGCTCGGACGGGTAGCTGAGTCGGTCACGCACCGCGACGACGCCTTCGACATGGCGTACCTCTTCGATCATGTCATGCCCCACGCTGGCGGTCTCGGGCATGCCCTCCACCGTGACGATGCCGTCCTTGACGGTGACGGTGAACCGGGCCGGGTCCATGAGCACGGTGCTGAGGATGACGTCCTCGATGATGGCGCTGCGGATGTCCGCGTCGGGGCGGCTGTAGACGCTGAGCACGTCGGCCCTTGAGACGATCCCGATCAGGCGCCCGTCGTCGTCGACGACCGGCAGCCGCTTCACCCGCCGCGCGTACATCAGCCGCGCCGCGTGCGCAACGAACTCGTTCGGGCCGATGGTCACCGGCGGTGAGGTCATCAGGTCCGCGGCCGTGAGCCCGGCGGCCTTGGCCTGCTCCCTGTGGTGCAGGATGCCCCCGACCTTGCCGGGACCGGTGAGGTCAAGGGCCTCCTTGGTCAGCAGGTCCGCCTCGGAAACCACCCCGATGACCCTGTCCTGGTCATCAAGCACAGGGAACGCGCTTACCCGGTGTTCCCGCAGCCTGACGGCCATGTCCTTGAATGACGCGTCCTGCCGCACCGCGACCACGTGTGTCGTCATGACGTCCCTGACAATGGCGTTCATCGCAATCGCCCCTTCCTCGGCGCATCGCTATCGACTCAAGTTCACGCCGCGCCGCGGCCCCCGCCCACCGTCGAACGACCCGCGAATCAAGGGACCAAAGCCCCGACCCGGACGCGAGCCCAGCCTGCCCGCATCGCCGGCGCGAACGCCGGACGGGAGGGGCCTGTGCTCCGCCTCTCGCGGATTCCGATTGCGCGGTGCGCGGGCTGGCCTTAACCCCCCGGCCCGTTGCTCCGCGTCTTCTAACGGGTCCCTCCCGTCACTTACAGCCAATTCATGCGCTGCGCCCTGCGCAAGGGGCCGAACGTCCCGCGTCTGCACGCCGTTACCGGCGCGGTTCCCGGGCGGGCAGCGCACGGCCGCGGGAACGCGCAACGGGCGGGCCGCCTTGGCAGGCGGCCCGCCCGTTGGCGGCCGTTGCTAGCTTTCTGAGCCGAAGGCCTTGAGCTCGGCGAGCTCGGCCTCGCTGAGCTCGCGCGGGGCCTCGCCCTTGGCGACCTTGGCGCTTTGCACCTGCTGCCTGATACCCTCCACGACCTCCGGGTTGGCGAGCGTCGTGATGTCTCCGGTGTCGGCGAAGTTCGAGGTCGCGGCGATCACGCGGCGCATGATCTTGCCGGACCTGGTCTTCGGCATGTCGGGGACGATCCAGATGTTCTTCGGCCGGGCGATCTTGCCGATGTCTTTCTCGATAGCGTTCCTGACCTTCTCCTCGACCGCGGGCGACGCCGTGAAGCCGGGCTTGAGCGAGACGTACATCTCGACCACGCGGCCGCGGATGTCGTCGATGACCGGCACCGCCGCCGCCTCGGCGACCTCGTCGACGGTCAGCGCGGCCGACTCGAGCTCCTTGGTGCCCAGCCGGTGACCGGCCACGTTGATCACGTCGTCGATCCGGCCGAGGATCCGGAAGTAGCCGTCCGCCGCCTCCACCGCGCCGTCGCCGCACAGGAATGGCCAGTCGTGCCAGTCCTTAGACTCCGGGTTCTTGTTGTATTTGGCGTAGTAGGTGTTGACGAACCGCTCGGGCTGGCCCCAGATCGTCTGGAAGATGCCCGGCCACGGGTTGCGGATGCAGATGTTGCCCGCCTTGCCGCTGCCCTTCGGCACCTCGTTGCTGTCCTCGTCGTAGATGACCGGGTAGACGCCGAGCACCCCTGGTCCGCAGCTGCCTGGCTTCATCGGCTGCAGCCCCGGCAGCGTGCTGCCGAGGAAACCGCCGGTTTCCGTCAGCCACCAAGTGTCGGTGATGGCCGCCTTGCCCTTGCCGACGCTCTCGTAGTACCAGCGCCAGACCTCGGGCTCGATCGGCTCGCCGACCGTGGTCATCGTCTTGAAGTCGTAGTCGTACTTGGCCGGCTCGTCCGGGCCGACCTTGCGCAGCATCCGGATCGACGTGGGCGAGGTGTGGAAGATGTTCACCCCGAGCCGCCGCGCGATCCGCCACGGACGGCCGGCGTCCGGGTAGTTCGGCACTCCCTCGAAGATCACGGTCGTGGTGCCGAGTGCGAGCGGTCCGTAGACGATGTAGGAGTGCCCGGTGATCCAGCCGATGTCCGCCATGCACCAGTAGGTGTCGTTCGGGTGGATGTCCTGGTAGTACTTGGACGTCCCGGCCACGTAGGACAGGTAGCCGCCGGTGGAGTGCTGGCAGCCCTTCGGGCGCCCGGTCGTGCCGCTGGTGTACATGAGGAACAGCGGCGCGGTGGCCGGCATCGACAACGGCTCGACGAGCTGGTCCTTGTAGTCCGTGAGCAGCTCGTCGACGAAGAAGTCACGGCCGTCGACCATCGGGGTCTTGGACGAGTACTTGTCCGGGTAGCGGCGGAAGACGAGAACCTTGTCGACCGTCTGGCCCTCTTTCCCCGCGGCCTCGACCGCCTCGTCGGCTTTGACCTTGTGGTCGAGCAGGGCGCCGCCGCGGTAGTAGCCGTCCATCGTGATCAGCACGCTGCTGCCGGAGTCGGCGATCCGGTGCCCGGCGGCGGTGCCGCTGAACCCGGCGAACACCTGGGAGTGGATGATGCCGAGCCGGGCGCAGGCCAGCATGGCGACGGGCAGTTCGGGGACCATCGGCATGTGCAGGGTCACCCGGTCGCCGGTCTTGAGTCCCGCGAAGTCGCGCAGCAGCGCCGCGAACTCGTTGACCCGGGCGTACAGCTCACGGTAGGTGACGGCTACGTCAGCCTCGTCCTCGAGCTCAGGCACGAAGATCAGGGCGGCCTTGTTCGGCTGGGTCTCCAGGTGCCGGTCGACGCAGTTGTAGCTCGCGTTCAGCTCGCCGCCGACGAACCACTTCCAGAACGGCGCGGTGGAGGTGTCCAGCGTCGTGTCCCAGGGCTTGTACCAGGTCAGCAGGTCGGCATAGGCGCGGAAGCACTCGGGGAACTTGTCCTCGGTGAACTGCTCGAGGATGGCCGGGTCGGAGGCGTTCGCCTGCGCGGCGAACCCGGGCGGCGGTGGGTAATAGCCCTCCTCACGCCAGTGCACCGCGATGAGCGCCTCTGAGGATTCGACTGCCTCGTCCTCGTTCGCGTCTTGCAGATCATCAGCCATATGTCTGTCCTCCGCATCCCTTCTACGGGCGGCGTTGCCACTTGTTATTGCGGGTTGATAGAGCGCAATCCAAATTTAACGCGCATGTCCCCTGCCCCACCATGGGGTGGTTCATGGGACTTAGGTCCGTGGCGGCGTGCCCTGTCGCCCCTGTAACAGGACCGGCCGCCGGGCGAGCATGTAAGCGGGCTTCCCGGCACCGGAGGTGAGCCAGATGAGCAGGCCGATCGTCGTAGCCGTAGATGGTTCTGAGACATCGCTGCGGGCGGCCGAGTGGGCGGCGGCGGAGGCGGCCCGGCGGGGCGCGCCGCTGCGGATCGTGTCGGCCCCCGGCCTGCTGCCGCGGATGCGCAGCTACCAGGCCCCGTCGACGGTCGCCAACGCGCTGCGCGGCATCGCGGCGCGCGCGCTCGCCGAGGCGGTCGACCGTGTCAGCGAGGTGACGGCGGGGTTGCTGGTGGAGACCGCTCTGCTGGACGGCCCGCCCGCTGCCGTCGTGTCGGACAGCGGGGCTGGTGCACGGCTGCTCGTCGTGGGCAGCCGTGGCGCCGGCGGCTTTTCCGCGCTTGTGCTCGGCTCGGTCAGCAGGTACGTCGCCACGCACGCCCCGTGCCCCGTCGTGGTCGTGCACGAGGAGACCGGGGCGGTGCACCGTGAGATCGTGGTCGGCGTGCGGGACCCGGACAACGCGGACGCCGCGCTCGGGTTCGCCTTCGAGGAGGCGGCGCTGCGCCGTGCCAACCTCACGGCGGTGCACGCCATAACGTGGCCCGCGACTGGCCCGGTGTCGTCGGCGCCCGCCGCGGACTCCGCGTCGCTGGCCGCGGCGGCGGCCGCGGCGCAGGCCGCCGCCGAGCGGCACCTGGCGGAGGTGCTCCGTGAGTGGCAGCAGAAATACCCGGAGGTAACGACCGCCGAGGACGTGGTGCGGTGCCACCCCGCGCAGATGCTCGCCAGCCTGTCCGCGCGTGCCGACCTGGTGGTCATCGGGCGGCACGGCACGCCGGGCGCACCCGACGGCAGCTCGATTCAGCACGCCGTGCTCGGGCATGCGCGCGGCCCGGTGGCTATCGTTCCCGCGCTCTCGGCCTGAGGACAGGAGCGCCAGCCGCGTCCCGCGCCAGGCTGCCGTCAGCCCGCGCTGACGGCAGCCTGGCGCGGCCAGGCGATGATGCTCAGCGCGGGGACGCGAACCTCGGGGAAGGTCTCGTCCATTCCTGTGATGTGCATGATCCGCAGCAGCGACGGACGGGCCGCGGTCAGCTTCAGCGAGCGGCCGGTGCGCCGGGCGTGCCGTGCGACCCGGGCGAGCACTCCAAGGCCGGCCGCGTCGCAGAAGGTCAGCTCGGCGAGGTTCATGGTGACAGGCCCGTCCTGGTTGTCCACGACGTCCCGCAGGTAGGCGTAGGCCTGGTCCGCGGTGGCGATGTCCAGTTCGCCGCGCACCTTCACCATCGCCTTGCCGTCCGCCGTCACCTGGTATGCAAGCTCAAGCTGCATCGCTTGCGCGCAGTCAAGCACAGCCCCCATGACCGCACAACTCCCCCCGTCAGGCGCAGCCTGGTCCCCCTCGACGCGGCTCACGCGAAACATGAATTTCCCCTCCCCGCATGGTAGTGGACGCCAGTGCCTCGGAACACCAACCTCATCCATTTCGCTCTATCTCGCCGCACTCACAGGTGTGCCGCACGTCTAGTGAAGGCCGTGAAGCTTACGGCGGCACCCGGCAGTTGCTGTATAGAACGTCTGAACTGGCCCGCTGGTTCGCCGTCTGACATTAAATTCTCCTCCGCTAAGCGCCGGACACGCTCCGTCAGTTACGTCGCGGTCCGCTCAGCTGGTCACACTCGGCTGCCCGGGATGTGACTCGCGGGGGGCCGTGCCCGCGCCGCGCGGCCGCCCGTCCCAGGGGGACCGCCAGATCAGCCGGTGCACGGGGATCCACCGCGGTACGTCGCGCAGGCCGGGAATGAACGGCACGAACAGGAGCAGAAGTGTCGCCAGGCCGGTCATGTAGATCGCGATCAGGTCCGCGTTGGTCGAGTTGCGCCAGCCGGGCAGCTCGTACCAGAGCTGGTAGAGCCAGAGCCACGGCTGGCCCGGGTAGCTCCCGGTCTCGTTCATGACGCCCCACTGGCTGCCGGTGAGGTTCTGTGCCGCCGCCAGGTTGGCGATGTACTGGCCATCCTCGATGAACAGCAGCGGCTTGGTGAAGTCGGTGCCGTAGAACGGGCGCTGCGCCAGCAGATCGGTGTCGATCGCGCCGCTGCGGGCCAGCGTCAGCTCTGTGGCCAGCATGACGGGAACCGGCCCGTCGCTGGCGGGCGGCACCACCGGGTTGCCGTTGGCGAACCGCACCTTGGCTACCGCGGTCGCGTAGCTGGCCGCCCACCCCTGCCGCACGGCGGCCGGCGCCGCGTCGTAGGCGGCGAGCGCGGCGGCAAGCTGCCGGTCGGCGGGTGCGCTCTTCGACAGCGGGGAGAGCACGAAGGTCTGCGCGGCATCGATCGGCTGCGTTACCCCGAACCAGTTCGCCGGCGCGAACAGCTCGCTCTGCGGTGTGCCGTTTGTGTTGTACGGCGGTCCGTAGGTGGCGGTCTCGCTCGTGCCGTCCAGTTCGGCCGCCGCGGTGGCGAGGAAGTCGGCGGGCGCGACCTGCGCCCAGCTTTGCACGGTGACCGGCGGCTCGTCGGGCGACGAGAGCAACCCGGCCAGCGCCACCGTGAGCACGAGCACGACCAGCGAGGCGATCGTGCCCTCCTTCAGGATGTCGTACCGCCGCGTCGGGCCGCGCCACGGCGCCGCGTCCGCGGCCCGCTGCTCCCGGCTGCGCCCCCGCCTCGCGGCCAGCGCGGCCC
>NZ_JASIAL010000117.1:0-9762 GCF_030042015.1 Trebonia sp.
TCGCGATGGAGCTGGGCCGCGCCAAGGCGAGGTTCAGCGACGACATCGACGCGGCGCGGGACCTGGTCGACTCGGCTCACGCGCAGGCGAAGGCCGCGCTGACCGAGCTGCGGGACCTGGTCAGGGGAGTGCACCCGCCCGTCCTGACCGATCTCGGCCTCGACGCCGCGCTATCCGGCCTGGCCGCGCGCAGCCCGGTGCCCGTCGAGGTGCATGTCGACATGCCGGTCCGGCCGAAGCCGCTGGTGGAGGGCGTCGCCTACTTCGTCGTCGCCGAGGCGCTCACGAACGTCGCCAAGCACTCGCGGGCCAGCCAGGCGAAGGTCGTGGTCGAGGGGCACGGCTACCCCGGCACGCTCACCGTCGTGATAAGTGACGACGGAATCGGCGGCGCTGACCCGAATGGCGCGGGGCTTTCCGGCCTCGCTAACCGGGTGAGCGGCGTCGATGGCCGGCTGACCGTGGAGTCTCCGTACGGCGGGCCGACGATCATCGCGGCGGAGTTGCCATGCTCCGGGTAGTGATCGCGGAGGACTCTGTCCTGCTGCGCGAGGGGCTGGCCCGCCTGCTGGCGGAGGCCGGCCATCAGGTTGTCGCCGCCGCGACCGATGCCGAGGAGCTGATGCGCGCCATGGAGACGTGCGGCCCCGACGTGTGCGTCATCGACGTCAGGATGCCGCCGACGTTCACCGACGAGGGGCTGCGCGCCGCGCTCGTGATCCGTGGCCGGTGGCCGGGTACGGGCGTGCTCGTCTTGTCGCAGTGGGTGGAAGAACGGTACGCGACCGAGCTGATCTCCGGGAGTCCGCACGGCGTCGGGTACCTGCTCAAGGACAGGGTGGCCGACGTGTCGGAGTTCCTCGACGCGCTCGCCCGGGTGGCCGGCGGCGGCAGCGCGCTGGACCCCGAGGTCGTGGCCCAGCTGCTCGCGCGCAGCCGCCACCCCCTCAGCGTGCTGACCAGCCGCGAGCGCGAAGTGCTCGCGCTGATGGCAGAAGGCCGGTCCAACTCCGATATCGCCGAGACGCTGATCGTCAGCGGCGGCGCCGTCGGAAAGCACATCAACAGCATCTTCAGCAAGCTCGGACTCGCGTCGGGCGAGCACGGACACCGCCGCGTGCTCGCGGTCCTCCAGTACCTGAATGGGGTCACCTTATGGTCAGTTTCCTGCCGGCCGCCGCCCAGCCCGCCGCCCAGCCCGCTGCGCGCGAGCTGCTCATGACGCCCGCGCGCCGGATCATCCTGCTGCTGGGCGTCCCGCTCTCGCTCACCCTGCTCGCCTGGACCTGTTTCGCGATCATCAGCAAGGCCTCCCAGGGCAGCTACACGGTGAGCTATTCCCCTGTGCGCGTCAGCGGCGGGCTCACCATGAACGTATACGGCGGTGACGTGACCCTGCAGGGCGGCGTTGCGCCAAGCGCGGCGCAGTTCACCGGCGCGGGCACCGTCTGGTACGGCCTGACCTACTCAGGCCAGCGCCCCACTCTCGCGACGGCGCAAACGGCGGCCGGGACCACGATCAACTTCGCCTGCCCGGGATTCAACTGCGCGCTCAGCTCAACCGTCGACGTTCCGCCGCAGGCGCCGGTGACGGTGACGAGCAACGGGGGCAACATAACGGCGACCGGCATATCGGACGCGATCCTGCAGACCGGCGGCGGAAACCTGACCGTTGACGGGCTGACCGGCGACGTCAGCCTCAACACCGACGCACCTCAGAATGGTCCTTTCGGCGGCGGGAACGTCGCCGGCACGCTGGCGGCGCAGAACATCACCGTGGACAGCGGCGGCGGTAGCGTCGACCTCCAGCTCAGCACGCCGCCGTCGAACCTGAACGTCACCACCGAGGGCGGCAACGTGACGCTGCAGCTGCCCGGCGGCTACAGCTACCGCGTCGACAACATCCCTGAGACGGCTGCCGAGATCGACCAGAATGGCCCCGCACAGCCGTCCGCGATCACGGTGACCACCAGTTCCTCGTCCCAGTACCGGATCACCGTCAACGCCGACGGCGGCGCCGTCACGATCGACTAGCGCCTAACGCGGTCTCGCCGCCGCCCGCTTCCCCTGAGTGTCCCGGGCTGCGACGTTCAGGGCTCGCTGACGGCAGTGCCGCGGGGCTAGCTGAACAGCAGCACCGCGTACGCCGCGAGCCAGTGCTCGACCATGTAGTCGTCGCCGGTCACATACTCCAGGGACGCCCCGGCGTGCAGGTCAGCGGCTTGCGCGCAAACACGCGCGCGGGGATCGCCGGGGGGAAGGGTCTCGGCGAGGCGCCGCCAGCACCAGGCGCGGCTGAGGTTGAGGCCGCGCAGGTGGGCGATGTGGCCGTCGGAGGGGTCGGAGACGACCGCGGGAGTGAACAGCGCCCGCGGCTGGCCGTCGGCGATGCGGGGCAGGAAGCGGGCGAGCCAGCCAGCGAAATCCTCCCGCGGCAGCAGGCGCGCCATCAGCTCGGCCTCGCACAGGGCTGGTGACAGGAAGTCCTGGCCAGACGGCTCCCACGCGCCCGGGTAGTCCTCGTCCGCGGCGAACCAGCCGGTCGCGGCCCCGCGCAGCGCCCGGCTGAGCTCGCCGCCAGGCTGCAGGTCCGCGTATGACAGCGCCCTCGATATCCCGAACGAGCTGTTGGTATGCACGCCCGTCCGCAGCGGGTACGTTGCCAGCGGCAGCCAGCGCAGGAAGTTCTCCGCGAGGGTCCGTGACAGCGGGCGGAGGCTGGCGGCCCAGCGGCGCGCGCCCGGGTCGTCCCAGTCCTCAAGTTCGGCCGCCAGGGCCAGCGCCCAGCCCCAGCCGTACGGGCGCTCCATCGCCGCGCCGCGCGCCGTGGCCATGAATTCCGCCTCGGCCGCGACGCCCCCGGGCGTAAGCCGGGCGTCAAGAGCAGCCCTGATGTCCCTGCCCGGCACGTCATCCGGGGCTGCCTTGAGCAGGCGGACGAGCAGCCAGAACATCTCAACGCACGAATGCCAGTCGAAGCTGCCGTAGAAGACCGGGTTGCGGTCACTCGGGCGGAGCGGGAAGTCGCCTGGGGCGGTCATCGTGGTCGAGATGTACGCGGGGAACTCCAGGCCGATGTTCTCCAGGGCGGTCCTCGCGTAACCGGTGAGCCTGGGCCGCAGCCGGTCGAGCCAGCCCGCCGCGAGGTCGCCCGGCGCGCCCGCGTCAGCATCCTGCACGTCGATGCCTCCCCTGAGCTTGCCCCGAATGTAGCGCATGCCGGGGAGTTGAGGCGATTGGGCCATTGGCGCAGCTGGCCCGATACAGCCGGGCCGTTGGCGCAGCTGGCCCAGTCAGGGAGGCGGGGTCTGGGGCAGACGTCGTTATAGTCCCCTGATCAGGTCGATGCTTGCCGACTCAGCCGGGTCTTCTGCGCCGACTTCGAGGAACGCCCGGGCGCACTCGACGGCCACGTCGGGCGCCAGCCGCTTGAGGCTGAGCGCCAGGACATTCGCGTCGTTCCACAGCCTGGCGTTCCTGGCTATCCACGGCTCCCAGGCCAGCGCCGCCCGGACTCCGGGCACCTTGTTCGCCGCGATCGACGTCCCCGTGCCCGTCCAGCACATCACCACGCCGAAATCGGCCTCACCCGAGGCCACCGCGGCCCCGACGGCCCGGGCGAACTCGGGCCAGCTGCCGCTGCTGAGCACCCGCAGGTCGCCGGCCTCACGCAGGTACTCGATCACCGCGCGCGTGCACTCGTTCTCGTCGTCGGCCCCGAACACGATCCGCATACGGTGAACTTATCCGCGCGGCAAGCCGCCACGCACTGATCTCGCCCAGCTCTTCGTTGCCGGCTGATGCCGGCCGTTGCCGGCCGCGGACGCGGCCGGCAACGGCCGAGCGGTCAGCGCCTGTCCCTGGCGGCGGCGACGACCGCCTGGCCCAGGCTGATCCCGCCGTCGTTGCAGGGGACGCGCGAGTGCACGAGGACGGTGAACCCGCGTGCCTCAAGGCGCGCGACCGCCGCGGAGAGCAGCAGGACGTTCTGGAACACGCCGCCGGACAGCGCCACCGTGTCCAGGCCGTGGCGCTCGCGCAGCAGCAGGCAGCCCTCCTCCACGAGCGCCGCCACGCCGTTGTGGAAGCGGGCCGCGATGACCGCGCCGGGTACGCCGGCCGCGAGGTCGTCCACGGCGCCGCGCACGAGGTCGCCGCCGTGGACGCGGAACGGCTGGGTCGCCTCGATCCCCGCGCGGTAGGCGCCGCGCTCGGCCGGGTCCGCGAGCTGCTCGAGCTCTATCGCGGCCTGGCCCTCGTAGTTGACGGCGTCCCTGACGCCGAGGATCGCGGCCACGGCGTCGAAGAGCCGCCCCGCGCTTGAGGTCAGCGGGGAATTGACGCGCTGCCGCGCCATGGCGACGACCGCGGCCCAGCGCGCCTCGTTGCGCTGCCCGACGCCGAGCGACGCCGCGGGCGTGCCGGGACAGGCCGCGTCGAGGTAGGCCGCCGCCATCCGCCACGGCTGCCTGATGGCGGCGGCGCCGCCGGGCATCGGCACCGGCGCGAGATGACCGGCCCTGGTGAAGTCCGCGCAGTCCGCGACCAGGAACTCACCGCCCCATATCGTGGCGTCGCTGCCGTAGCCGGTGCCGTCGAAGGCGACGCCGATGACGGGGTTGCTCCCGTCCGCGCCGTTGTCGGCCAGGCACGAGGCGATGTGCGCGTGATGATGCTGGACGCCCACGAGGTCGACGTCGTCCAGCTCGAGGGCGTACTTCGTGGACAGGTATTCGGGATGCAGGTCGTGGGCCACGACCTGCGGGGCGATGTCGAACAGCCGGCGGAAGTGCTCGATGCCCTCGGTGAACGAACGCAGGGTCTCGGCGTTCTCCAGGTCCCCGATGTGCTGGGAGACGAACGCATGATGCTCCTTGGCCAGGCAGAACGTGTTCTTCAGCTCCGCGCCGCAGGCGAGCACAGGGCGGGGGAACCCGGCGTGCACCGCCACGGGCTCGGGCGCGCAGCCGCGGGACCGGCGCAGCAGCATCGGCCGCCCGCGGAACACCCGGGCCACCGAGTCGTCCGTCCTGACGTGGATCGCCCGGTCATGGGTGAGGAACGCGTCCGCGATCGGGCCGAGCCGCGACAACGCGTCGGCGTCGCGGTAGGCGATCGGCTCGTCAGACACGTTCCCGCTGGTCAGCACCAGCGGGCACGCTGCCGCGGTCGCGAGCAGGTGGTGCAGCGGGCTGTAGGGCAGCATGATCCCCAGGTCGCGGTTGCCCGGCGCCGTCGCGCTCGCGACGTCCGCCGACGGCAGCCGGGGCAGCAGCACGATCGGCCTGGCCTGGCTGGTCAGCAGGCCGGCGGCGGCCTGATCGATCGCGCACAGCCGCCTCGCCGCCGCCAGGTCGGCGGCGAGGACCGCGAACGGCTTGTCCTCGCGGTGCTTGCGGTCGCGCAGCGCCGCGACCGCCTGCTCGCACGACGCGTCCGCCGCGAGGTGATAACCGCCCAGCCCCTTGACGGCCACGATCCGGCCCTCCCGCAGCAGGGCCGCGGCACCGTCCAGGGATTCGCCGGCCCGCGCGCGCACCCGCCCGGCCGGGTCGCGCAGGGCCAGTTGCGGCCCGCACTCCGGGCAGCAGACCGGCTGCGCGTGGAAGCGGCGGTCGGCCGGGTCGTCGTACTCGGCCGCGCACTGGGCGCACATCGCGAAGCCGGCCATCGTGGTCAGCGGCCTGTCGTAGGGCACGTCCCTGACGATCGTGAACCTCGGCCCGCAGTTGGTGCAGTTGATGAACGGGTAGCCGAAGCGGCGGTCGGCCGGGTCGGCCAGTTCCCGCAGGCAGTCGGCGCACGTGGCGGTGTCCGCGGCGACCAGGGTCCTGCGCGGCCCGGCCGGGCCGCTCGCCACGATCCGGAACGACGCCGTCCCCGCCGGCGCCATGTCGGTGGCGGTGATCCGCTCGATCCGCGCGAGCGGCGGCGCGTTCTGCTCCAGTGACCGCAAGAACTCCCTGACGGCCGCCGGCGGGCCCTCGACCTCGGCGAACACCCCGTCGACGTCGTTGCCCACGAGCCCGCCGAGCCCCAGGCCGGTAGCCAGCGAGTACACGAACGGGCGGAAGCCGACGCCCTGGACGATTCCCTCGACCCGGACGGCTGTCCTGACGACCTCGGTCATTCCCTCGCGGCGCGGCTGAGGTCGGCTTCGAACTCGACAGCGACCTCGTCGCGCAGTTTCAGCGCGCCGAAGAACCCCGTGTACGGCGTGATGCCGAAGTCGGTCTGCCGCACCGTGGCGGTGCCCCGGTAGTGGCGGCCCGGCGCCGCGCTCGTGACCTGCAGCCGTACCGGCTGGGACTTGCCGCGGAAGGTGAGCGTCCCCTCGATCGCCCCGCCCGCCCCGGCCGGGATGACCCGTGCCGACGTGAAGGTCGCGGTCGCCTGGTCACCTCCGCCCAGGATCTTGGCCGCCGTGTTCGCGATGTCGCGGCGATCCTTGTCCGTCAGCGGCTTGGCGCCGCCGGTGCCCTCGCGCACGGCCAGGGAGCCGAAGTCGAGCTCGGCGCTGACCGTCGCCGCCGTCACCCCGGCCTCGTCGTCGGGGATCGTCACCTGCCCAGACCAGCGGGTGACCTCGATCGTCAGGTCGTGCCCGGCCCTGGCGGCCAGTCCCGCGCGGCCGGTCTTGATGAGCACTCGCCCGCAGTCAGGGCCGAGCCGGTAAGTCCCCTTGATGTCCGCCACGGGACAACGGTAGGACCGCGGCACGGGAAAGGTCCAGTCGCAAGTGTCCAGTCGCAAGTGTCCGGATACGCCCGCGCCGCGCCCCGCCGCACATCTTCGGCCGGACGGCGGGCGTCAGGCGAACGGGATCTCGCCGAAAAGCTCCCGGATCCGCCGCAGGTCGCGCAGTCGCGGCTCGGTCGTGCCGCCCACCCAGCGGCTGACCGTCTTGACCGAGACACCCAACTGGCGCGCGGCCGCCTCCATCGTCAGGCCCTCCCTGCGCAGCGCGCCCGCCATCCAGTCGGCGAACGACGCCGGGCCGCCATCGCCGGCCGCGGCGGCGCCGCCATCGCCGGCCGCGGCGGCGGCGGCAACGGGCGTGCGGTCGTCGGCCCGCAGCAGCGACGTCAGGGGGTTCAGCCCGGTCGTGCCGCCAAGCTGCACACCGGAGCGGAGCACGTCGACCTCGACGTGGTCGGGGAAGATCCGGAAGGAGACGCTGATCGCGCCGGTCGGCCCGGCGGCCTCAAGCAGCGCGCGGGAGACGGTATCGCCCACCTCGCGATTGTCTTCCTCAGAAAGCGGCGACTGGGCGAGGCAGCGGCGTACGAAGTCCCGGATGTCCGGGATCGACGACGGCCGGGCGGGGAATGTCTGCGATACGACCACGACCGGAACGACCTCGATGTTGCCGCTGATCGTGCCGTCTTCCCTGTCCATCGCCCCTTTTCCGGTCGGCTCGCCCATTTGGTGCCGGGCCAGCGCACGGTCACGCTCTCATCTTTCGTCACCAGGGTACGTGGACAAATCGGCTGAACGCGAGTCCGGCGAAGCGGACAGATGGTGGACAGATATGTCCAACTGGATGACTGTTGTGTCTTGTACTCGCGCCGCGGCGGGCTTACGCTGTTGCCACCGGCAGCGGGCCCGCGGGCCACAGCAGGCCAGAGCAGGCTACAAGGAGGCTGCGAGCAGGCCAGGCTGCGGATCGGACCGATCCAGCATCCAGCAGATCGAAGGGTGGCGTTCCATGCCAGACGCCGAACAAGAGCCGGTCGTGCACATTCTCTGGATGAACGGGGGCCTCGGCTGCGACGGGGACTCGGTGGCGCTCACCGCCGCGACGCAGCCGAGCATCGAGGAGATCGTCCTCGGCGCCCTCCCCGGCCTGCCGAAGGTCGCGGTGCACTGGCCGCTGATCGACTTCGAATGCGGCCCCGAGCAGGGCGCCGACACGTTCATCGACTGGTGGTGGAAGGCCGACGCCGGCGAGCTCGAGCCGTTCGTCCTGGTCGTCGAGGGGTCCATCCCGAACGAGGCGATCAAGCAGGAAGGCTACTGGTGCGGCTTCGGCAACAACCGCGAGACCGGCCAGCCCATGACGACAAGTGAGTGGCTCGACCGGCTGGCACCGAAGGCGACCGCGATCCTCGCGGTGGGCACCTGCGCCACCTACGGCGGGATCCACGCGATGGCCGGGAACCCGACCGGCGCCATGGGCGTGCCCGACTACCTCGGCTGGGACTGGAAGTCCAAGGCCGGCCTGCCGATCGTCTGCGTCCCCGGCTGCCCGATCCACCCGGACAACCTGTCCGAGACGATCCTCTACCTGCTGTACCAGGTGGCCGGCCAGGCCCCGATGATCCCGCTCGACGAAGCGCTGCGGCCGCGCTGGCTGTTCGAGGCCACCGTGCACGAGGGCTGCGACCGCGCCGGCTACTACGAGCAGGGCGAGTTCGCCGGCGAGTACGGCTCGCCCACCTGCCTGGTCAAGCTGGGCTGCTGGGGACCCGTGGTCAAGTGCAACGTCCCCAAGCGCGGCTGGATCAACGGCGTCGGCGGCTGCCCCAACGTCGGCGGCATCTGCATCGCGTGCACGATGCCCGGATTCCCCGACAAGTTCATGCCGTTCATGGACGAGCCGCCCGGCGCGCGGGTGTCGACCGCGGCCAGCCAGATGTACGGCACCGCCATCCGCACCCTTCGCGGGTTCACCGCCAGGACCGCGGACAAAGAGCCCAAGTGGCGGGCGAAGGGCACCGAGCTTCTCACCGGCTACCAGAAGACGTGGTGATCAGCGATGACGACGACCAAGGGCGAGACCACGGCTCAGGAGACCGGGCAGCTCACCGAGATGGCCTGGGACCCGATCACGCGGATCGTGGGCAGCCTCGGCATCTACACCAAGATCGACTTCGGCGCCAAGCGAGTCGCCGAGTGCCACAGCACGTCGTCGATCTTCCGCGGCTACAGCATCTTCATGAAGGGCAAAGACCCCCGCGACGCGCACTTCATCACGAGCCGGATCTGCGGCATCTGCGGGGACAACCACGCGACCTGCTCGGTCTACAACCAGAACATGGCCTACGGCGTCCGCCCGCCGCACCTCGGCGAGTGGATCATCAACCTGGGCGAGGCCGCGGAGTACATGTTCGACCACAACATCTTCCAGGAGAACCTGGTCGGGGTGGACTTCTGCGAGAAGATGGTCGCCGAGACCAACCCCGGCGTGCTCGAGCTGGCCAACCGCACCGAGGCGCCGCACGCGGCCCAGCACGGGTACCGCACGATCGGCGAGATCATGCGCTCGCTCAACCCGCTCGAGGGCGAGTTCTACCGCGAGGCGCTCCAGGTCAGCCGGTCCACCAGGGAGATGTTCTGCCTGATGGAGGAGCGCCACGTGCACCCGTCCACGCTCTACCCGGGCGGGGTGGGCACGGTCGCGACCGTGCAGCTGTTCACCGACTACCTGACCCGGCTGATGCGGTACGTCGAGTTCATGAAGCGGGTCGTCCCGATGCACGACGACCTGTTCGACTTCTTCTACGAGGCGCTGCCCGGATACGAGGAAGTGGGCCGGAGAAGGGTGCTGCTCGGCTGCTGGGGGAGCCTCAACAACCCGGAGTACTGCGACTTCACCTACCAGAACATGGCCGACTGGGGCCGCAAGATGTTCGTCACGCCCGGCGTCGTGGTCGACGGGCAGCTGGTCACCACCAGCCTGGTCGACATCAACCTGGGCATCCGGATCCTGCTCGGCCACTCGTACTACGAGGACTGGGAAGACCAGGAGATGTTCGTCAC
>NZ_JASIAL010000555.1:0-5173 GCF_030042015.1 Trebonia sp.
CGCGGAGCTGACCGGTCGCCGCGACCGGCTCCTCGGCCGCGCGTGACGTGACCCGCGTGACGTGACCTAAGGTATCCGCCATGGAATCACCCGCCCCCCCGGGCGCCGCCGACCGCGCCGGCGCTCCGGTCGTCACCGACAACCCGGTCCTGTCGAGGTTCGAGCTGCACGTCGCCGGCGAGCTCGCCGGGTTCGTCGATTACCGGCTGCACGGCCGCGACGGCCGCGACGGCCAGGTGATCAACCTCATTCACACCGAGGTCGATCCCAGGTTCCAGGGCGCCGGATACGCGACCGTGCTGGCCCGGGCCAGCCTCGACGCGGCCAGGGAGCGGCACCTGGCCGTGCTGCCGACCTGTCCCTACATCCGCTCCTGGATCGCCAAGCACCCCAGCTACGTGGACCTGGTGCCCGCCGAACGCCGAACAGATTTCGGCCTCTGACACCAGGCTCGGTACGATTCGTCCGGAGCGGATAACCGGATACTTACCCCCCGACCCCCCGAGCGGAGGCAACGTGACGCGGGTGTGGCTGCCCGACCCACCGGAGACACTGGGCGGCCTGCCCGACGGCGTGGTCGCGGACGTATGGACAGGGGGCGAGACGCTGCCCGCGTCGAAGGACGAGGTCGAATTCGTCGTCATCCCGTTCGGCGTGACGCCGGAGACGCTGCGCAAGGTCACCCGCCTGCCGAACCTCAAGGTCGTCCAGCTCACCTCGGCGGGGGCGGAGCGGATCATCCCGTACATGCCCGCCAGCGTCACGCTCTGCAACGCCCGCGGGGCCCACGACGCGGCGACCGCCGAGTGGACGGTCGGGGTGATCGTCGCCCACCTGAGGAACTTCCCCCGCTTCAGCAAGGCCCAGGAGGAGGGCCGCTGGGATTTCGCGCCCAGCGAATCCGTGGCGGGCAAGCACGTGCTGATCGTCGGCTACGGGTCGATCGGCGGGGCGGTCGAGCGCCGCCTGGCGGGCTGGGAGGTCACGATCGAGCGCGTCGCGCGCACCAGCCGCCCGGCCGAGGGCGTGCAGGGCATCGAGGACCTGCATGCCCTCCTGCCCAGCGCGGACGTCGTCGTGCTCCTCGTCCCGGTCACCGACGAGACCAGGCACATGGTGAACGCGCAGTTCCTCGCGGGCATGAAGGACGGCGCGCTGCTCGTGAACGCCGCCCGCGGGGCCATCGTCGACACCGACGCCCTGCTCAAGGAGCTCAACACGGGCCGGATCAAGGCGGCGCTCGACGTCACGGAACCTGAGCCGCTGCCGCCCGGGCACCCGCTCTGGACGGCGCCCGGCCTGCTGCTCACCCCGCACGTCGGCGGCGCGGTCAGGCAGACGCGCCAGCGCGCGTACGCGGTCGTCAGCGCGCAGCTCGCCAGGTACGCTGCCGGCGAACCGCTGCAGAACGTGATCGGTGCCCGGGGGTACTGAAATCGGGCGCGGTTTACGATGGGGAGATGGGGCAGCTTCCAGGGCACAAGGGCCGGGGTTAGACCGTGGCGTCTACCGCGAGCGAGGTCCGGCCGGCCATCCTGACCGTGGACGATGATCCCGCGGTTTCTCGCGCCGTCTCTCGTGACCTGCGCAGAAAGTACGGCGAGCACAGCCGGATCGTGCGCGCCGAGTCCGGCGCGGAGGCCCTGGACGCGCTCAGGCAGATGAAGTTGCGCGGCGAGCAGGTCGCGCTGCTGCTCGCGGACTACCGGATGCCGGTCATGAACGGCATCGAGTTCCTCGAGCAGGCGATGGACATCTTCCCGCACGCGAAGCGGGTGCTGCTGACCGCGTACGCGGACACGAGCGCCGCCATCGACGCGATCAACGTCGTCGACCTGGACCACTACCTGCTCAAGCCGTGGGATCCGCCCGAGGAGAAGCTCTACCCGGTCGTCGACGACCTGCTGAAAGCGTGGCGCAGGGACGTCAGGAAACCGGACAGGGAGCGGGAGATCAAGGTGGTCGGGCACCGCTGGTCGGCGCCGTCGGCCCAGATGCGCGACTTCCTTGCCCGCAACCAGGTCCCCTACCGCTGGTACTCCACCGAGGAACCAGAAGGACAGCGGCTCCTTGACGCCGCGGGCGCCGACGACCACGAGCTGCCGGTGGTGATCACCGTCGACGGCGAGGCCCTGATCGCGCCGACCCGCAGCGAGGTCGCCAGCCGCGTCGGCCTGGCCACCGCGCCGGAACGGCATTTCTACGACCTGATCGTGGTGGGCGGCGGACCAGGCGGGCTCGGCGCGGCGGTCTACGGCGCCTCCGAGGGGCTGCGGACCGTGCTCGTGGAGAAGTTCGCGACCGGGGGCCAGGCGGGCACGAGCTCGCGGATCGAGAACTACCTCGGCTTCCCCGACGGGGTTTCCGGCGGACAGCTCACCGACCGGGCGCGGCGCCAGGCCGCCAAGTTCGGCGCCGAGGTGCTGACCACCTGCGAGGTGGACGGCCTGGAGGTGAACGGCTCGGCGCGCAGCGTGCGGCTCACCGACGGCAGCGCGATCGACGCCAAGGCGGTCATCCTCGCCACCGGCGTGGCCTACCGGCAGCTGGCCTCGCCCGGCTGCGTGGAGCTGACCGGCTGCGGCGTCTACTACGGCGCGGCGCTCGCCGAGGCCGACGGCTGCAGGGACCAGGACGTGTACGTTGTCGGCGGCGCCAACTCGGCCGGCCAGGCCGCCGTCTTCCTCGCCAGGTACGCCAGGTCGGTGACGATGCTGGTCCGCGCGCCGTCGCTGGAGCAGTCGATGTCGTACTACCTCATCCAGCAGCTCGCCGGCATCAAGCAGGTAACGGTCCGCACCTGCACCGAGGTGGCGCAGGCGCAGGGGACCGGCCACCTGGAGCAGCTGATCGTGCGCGACCTGAACACCGGCCGCACCGAGACCGTCGACACGCAAAGGTTGTTCATCTTCATCGGCGCCGAGCCGCGGACCGGCTGGCTGGACGGCGTGCTCGTGCGCGACAAGCGGGGGTTCGTGCTGGCCGGCCCTGACCTGTCGCTCGATGACCTTGCCGAGTGGCCGCTCGACCGCCCGCCCTACCACCTGGAGACCAGCGTCCCCGGCGTGTTCGCCGTCGGCGACGTGCGCGCCGAGTCCGCCAAGCGGGTCGCCTCCGCCGTCGGGGAGGGCGCCATGGCCGTCATGCTCGTACACCGCTATCTGGAGCTGCTGTGACCACGCCCGCCGAACCCGCCGCGACCGCCCCCGCCGACTCCGGCGCGACCTGCACGTGCAACCCCGAAGAGCTGCGCACGCTGTTCCTGTTCGAGAAGCTGTCCGACGAGCAGCTGGCCCGGCTGTGCCAGGAGGGCCGCGTCGAGCTGCTCGGGCCGGGCCTGGTCTACCAGGAAGGCGACCCGGCGACCCGCCTGTACGTGCTGATCGAGGGGACCGTGGCCCTGCTGCGCAAGGTCGGCGACGACGACGTCGAGATCAGCAGGACCAGCCAGCGCGGCGTGTACGGCGGCGCTTACCAGGCCTACCTGGGCGACCGGCTGCCGCAGGTCTACCAGAATTCACTCAGGGCCACCGTCCAGTCCCGCTTCTTCGTGCTCACCGCCGACTGCTTCGCGCAGATCATGCACGAGTGGTTCCCGATGGCGGTGCACCTGCTGGAAGGCCTGTTCTTCGGCGGCCAGGCGACCCGCGCGGCGGTCGGCCAGCGGGAGCGCCTGCTGGCCCTCGGCTCGCTGACGGCGGCGCTGACCCACGAGCTCAACAACCCCGCGGCCGCCGCGGTGCGGGCCACGGCGAGCCTGCGCGAGCGGGTCGCCGGGATGCGCGACAAGCTGCGCCTGCTCGCGGCAGGCAAGTACGACAAGACCACCCTGATGGCCCTGATCGAGCTGCAGTCGCGCGCGGTGGAAAAGGTCGCCAAGGCGCCCAAGCTTGACCCGCTGGCGGCGTCCGACGCCGAGGACGTGGTCAGCGACTGGCTGGACGATCAGGGGATCCCCGACGGCTGGCGGCTCGCCGCCACGTTCGTCCAGGCCGGCCTGGACACCGAATGGCTCGACCAGGTGAAAGACACCGTGGGCGAGGACATGCTCGAGCCCGCCCTGCGCTGGCTGAACTACACGGTCGAGACCGAGCTGCTGATGAGCGAGATCGAGGACGCCACCACCCGCGTGTCCACCCTGCTCGGCGCGGCGAAGCAGTACTCCCAGCTGGACCGCGCCCCGTTCCAGGTCGTCGACGTGCACGACCTGCTCGACAGCACGCTGCTGATGCTGTCGGCCAAGATGGGCCCGGGCGTGACGGTGGTCAGGGACTACGATCGCAGCCTGCCGAAGATCCCGGCCTACGCCGCCGAGCTCAACCAGGTCTGGACGAACCTGATCGACAACGCGGTGGCGGCGATGAACGGCACGGGCACGCTCACCGTCCGCACGGCCCGCGACGACGGCTACGCGCTGATCGAGTTCGGCGACACCGGCCCGGGGATCCCCGCCGGGCTGCAGGAGCGCATCTTCGAGCCGTTCTTCACCACCAAGCCAGCGGGCGAGGGGACCGGCCTCGGGCTGGACATCTCGCGGCGGATCGTCGTGAACAAGCACAAGGGTGACCTGGGGGTGCAGTCCGTGCCCGGCGACACCCGCTTCCAGGTCAGGCTCCCGCTCCAGGCGGGCACTACCAACACCGACAAAGAGGTGCGATCATGACCGAGCTCAGAGGCATCGACCCGACGGTCGCGCCCAGCGGCACCGGCTGCGCCGAGTGCGAGGCCACGGACGGCTGGTGGCTGCATCTGCGCCGCTGCGCCCAGTGCGGGCACATCGGCTGCTGCGACAACTCGCCGGAACAGCACGCCACCAGGCACGCGAAGGAGACCGGCCACCCGATCATCCGCAGCTTCGAGCCGGGGGAGAGCTGGTTCTGGTCCTACCCGGAAGAGGATTACTACGAAAAGGGCCCGGAGCTGGCCCCGCCGCCGCACCACCCCGTCGACCAGGGCGTGCCCGGCCCCGCGGGGCGCGTCCCGCGGGACTGGCAGAGCAAGCTCCACACGTGAGCATCGTCTCGCGTGGCTTCTCCGGCCGCAGACGCCCAGGCGACGAAAAGCTCCCGCCCGGCCAGTACCTGGAGACCGGCTTCCCCGTGCTGTCGGCCGGCCCGACGCCGTCGGTGAAGACCGCGACCTGGCAGTTCACGATCACGACAGAGCAAGGCCG
>NZ_JASIAL010000118.1:0-25890 GCF_030042015.1 Trebonia sp.
CCATCCTCCTTCACCGGGTGGAGCTAACCGCGCGGGGACGGAACGGCGGAAAACGCCCCGCCCCCGTCATCGGTCACGAGCAGCACCGACTGCGACTGCTGGCCGTTGGCGCCGCTGGTGCTCGCCAGCGCCCATCCCGCCTGCGGCGAAGTGAACTGCAGCGGAGGCTCGGGTCCCTCGTTGTCCACGCCTACCCGCCCGAGCGTGCCGCCCACGGCGGCGAACGACAGGTTCGGCTGCACAGAACTCCATGTCGCGCCCGAGTCGGTCGTCGTGTAGACGCGGCCGCCTCCCCAGTACCGCCACTGCGCCGGGCCAAGCACGGCGAACGGCTCGTCACCGGGCACGACGCAGTCCGCGCACACCGCCCCCTCCCCCGTCGCGGCCTGCGGATAGACGGGCTCGCCGCGGAACGGCGCCTGCCGGGCGACCCACGTCCGTCCGCCATCGGCCGTGCTTTCCGTGACCGCGTCGCCCGCGCCCGGCACCGCGAGCAGGACCGCGCGGCCGCCCGCGACCTCGGGCAGGGTCAGGGAGATCCAGGCGCCCGCTGCGGTGCCCGCTGGCCGCGGCAGCGTGACAGGCTGCCAGCTGCTGCCGCCGTCAGTGGTGCGGTAGAGGCTGGTGGCGCCAAGGCCAAGACCCCACCCGGAGGTGGCGGAAGAGAAGATCACGGAGCTCACCGGCGCTGCCGCGGTCGCGACCGTCCAGCGCACGCCGCCGTCGGTCGTGTAGAGGACGACCGACCGTGCCTGGCGCCCAGGCGGCGTGTACGGCTGGACGACGACCCATCCGTCGGACTGGTTGATGAAGCTCACGTCCGCGCCCTGCCAGCCACGGGGAAACAGCGACGCGGGCAGCGTGACCGAACTCCACTCCGTCCCGCCATCTGAGGTTCGGGCGACTTGGAGGCTGTTGACCCGGCTGACGACGATCCATCCCTGCCGAAGGCTCACGAAGTCGATGGCCTCGTAATTGGCCAGCGGGTCACCCGCCCCCGGTACCGCGACCAGTTTCCAGCTGCTGCCGCCATCACCGGTCAGGAACAGGCCGTCACCGTCGAGCACCCACAGCTGACCGGACCTGATCAGGCCAAACGAACCGACCGGGGGGCCGCCGAGGGCGGTCAGCGCATGCCGTCCGGCCGCGAGCGCGACGTCGTACGCGGTCAGCTGGGTATGCGCCTGCCCGCGCCCGGCCTTCCCTGCGCCCGCCTGCGGGCCGGCGGACGCCAGCAACCCGGCCGCCAACGCGAGCAGGGCGATCACTGCCGCCACGGAGGCGATCCGTATCCGGCGGCGGCGCCGCACACGCCTGGTCAGGTCGGCGCCAGACGGCGGCTCGCCGACCGGAATGGCCGCCGCCAGGTCCAGCACGGCGCGAGCGCTGTCGGTCATGGCCTGTCCGTCCCGTCACTGTCCGACCCGTTGAGCTTGCCCCTCAGGCTGTCCCGCGCGGCATGCAAGGTGGCGGCGACGGTGCCCGGCGCCACGCCCATGATCTTGGCCACCTGGTCCTGCGGCATGTCCGCCACGTAATGCAGCACGATCGCGGTGCGCTGGCGCGGCGGCAGCGACCGGACGGCCTCCCAGAGGTACAGCCGATCTTCGGGAATCGGAGGCGGCGGCGGCTCGCGCCGCGCGATCAACTGCTCGATACGCGCCCGTTGCTGGCGGCGTCGCAGGACGTTAAGCGCCACCGTGTACGCCCAGCCGGCGGGCGACGCCATCGCCGCGACGCGGCCCCAGTTCGCGAGCGCCCGGGTGAAGGCCTCGGCCGCCGCGTCGGCGGCGATCTCGGCATCCCCGCTGACCAGGGTGAGCACGCGCACCATGTTGGGATACTCGCCGCGGTACCACGCCTCGAACGGCGTCAGGCCGCCAGCGGACCCTACCCGCGACCGCTCGTCACCAGTGCCCGCATCATCCATCGCTGATCCAACCGGCGCCAACACCTGCGCGCAGCTCGCCGCCAACACCTCTGCGCAGATAAGTCAGGACCCGGCCGGTTTCTTTATCGGGGAATGGCTCAGGACCAGAAAACGTCCGCGGCGTACGGATCGCCCGACCGGTGCCAGGCCTCGGCGAGCTTGCCGTCCTTGACCCGGAGGATCACGGCGTCGAACGTATCGAGGTGCCGGCCATTCCGTTCGGCCCGCGAGCGGAACAGAGCCACCGCGTGGCGGTCATTGGCGAGCACGTCCTGCAACTCGATGTCGACGGTTCCGTCGGAGAGCTGGAACGCCCGGCCCAGGTAGCCCAGGACCTGCTCTATGCCGGTGTACTCGCCGCCTAGCGGGTTCTTGCCAGGGACGTGCCACACGATGCCTTGCGCGAAGAACTGGCTCTGCAGCGTGTCGAGGTCGCCTTTGCGGAACGCCTCGAATCCCCCGCGTACGAGATCCTCATTCGCATGCGCCATCGCCGCTCTCCCGTCCGTAGCCCATACCATCGTGACCTCGGCTGGCCGACTCGTCAATCGGATCAGGGGCCGAAGCCGGCGCCCAGGCTGCGGTGCAGGTAGGCCACGGTCGCCTGTTCCAGGTCCGCGGGCCAGTTCGCGCCCGTTGCGCCGGCCAGGGCCCGGCCGCGCCTGATGAACTCGGCGGCGACCCGACGGTCGAACTCGATCACCGCGTCGCGCCGCGCCGCGAGCGGCGGCAGCGACTCAAGGAACGTGCGCTGTTCCGCGGTCAGGTAGCGGTTCAGCCGCTTGTTCCCATCGGACTTGCGCACGCCGTTCTCGGCCAGCATGAGCGGCACCAGGCCCAGGTCACGCCGCATGACCGCGCCGTTGGACGCGAGCAGGATCTCGCCGCGGCCCAGCACGACGGCCAGGTTGCCGAGCAGGTAGAAGTAGACATCGACGCTGCCTGCCGGGAAATAAGGCGGGCCGTGCACGTCAGCGGGCGCGACGGGCTCGGCAGGCAGAATCCCGGCGCGATCGAGCAACGGCCGCATCGGGCCGGTCTTGTGCGGATCGAGGCGCGCCAGCGGATGGAAGACGATGTCGAAATGCACCCATTCAGGGGTGATGACATATCCCCCGATCAGGCCGGGAATCGGCGACGCGAGCACGACCGGGCTGATCCGCCTGGCCAGGTCTGTCCAGTGCTGCCTGAACCAGTCGGCGCTGTCGTCGCTGATGGCGCAGTGCAGGTCTATGTCGCTGAACTCATCGGCCGTGCCCGCCGCGAAACTGCCCGCCAGCCAGGCCGCCAGGATTCTCTCGTCGGCCGATACGGCTTCGGTTGCCCGCTCGATAAGCCTGGACTGCTCACCGGTGGGAGCGAGCCGGCTGGCCGCCTCAGCCTTGGCGATGTCCGGATCCGGCATGGTGTTCATGCTACTGGCGGACCGCCAGCGCGAGGCAGGATGGCCTGGGCTGGGGCAGACGGCGGGGTTCGTTCTGGAGGACGAGGGAGAGAACGGCCTGCGGGCCCGCGGGCGGCTGCGGCGGGAAGCCGGGCAGGACCGGCGCCGGTCACTTGCCTGCCTCGCGGAACGCGCCGGGGCGGAGCGGGGTGCCAAGCACCTGGCGGACGAGGTTGCGGTGGGCGGCATGGAGGGTGCGGACGGCCGCCGGCGTGATGCCGGGCTTGACGGGCGCGCGGCCGCCTCGCGGGCGCCCGGGCTGGACCGGAATCCACAGGTGACCGGGATCGCTGCCCTCGAGCTCGGCGATGATGGCCGCGCGGGCGGCGAGCCACCGGCCGAGGATCGCCACTGTCACGTCGCTCAGCGGGCACGAGCCCCCGGGGAGCTCGACTCGTGCGTCGCCGTCGCCGTCCAGGTGCAGGGCCCGGATTTTGAGGCGGGCGAGCTCGGGGACGTTCGTGTCGGTGTCGGCGACCAGCGCGGCGACGGCCGCGGTGCGCAGCACCGCCGCCTGCTCGCCGTAGAACGGCCTGCTGGCCGCCAGCTCGCGGAGCAGGCGCTTGGTATCCCTGGGGGTCAGCCGGTAGCCGACCGCGGGCGGCCGGGTGTCAAGCCGGTCCGGCAGGCCGAGGAACTCGGCGAAGGCGTTGTAGGAGTGGATGCGCGCGCGCATCGAATTGGGGTAGGCGGCGGCATCGCGGCCGCGCAGCGGGGTCCTGGTGCGGGTCTTCCCCGCGGCCGCGTCGGACAGCCACGCGGCGGCCCGCGCGGGGTCCAGCAGCTCCCCCGCCGTGAGGTCGGTGGTGTCGGCCGCTTGGCTGGCGTGGCGCAGGTACTCGCCGAGGAAATGCCTGCGAAGACGCCGCGTGCTGACAGCGAATCCGTGTTCGGCCAGGTGGCCGATGAACTTGTCGATGGCTTCGTGTGCCGGCGTGCTGGTGGCGAGAACTGGCATATAGATAGAATATTTGTTCGGATAGGAGATGGCAAGCGCCCTCCCTCGGCGTGTTTCTCGCGTGTCTTCTGGAGCGCGGCAGCGGGGGCGCCGGCGCTTCTTGCTGTTATCAGCTCTGGCCCGCCTCTTGCTGTTATCAGGCCCGCGAACGCCGTCGGCCCCGGATACGCCCTGGACAGGGCCTGGACAGGGCCTGGTAGAGCGAGCAATCCTGGCAGATGTGAGCATCGGCGGGTCGCTGTCCGAGGCACGGCACAGGGAAGGGCTGACCGTGGCTGATGTCAGCGCGCGCACTCGCATCAGGGAGGGCCTGATCCGCGCCATCGAGCAGGATGAGTTCGGCAGCTGCGGTGGCGACTTCTACGCGCGCGGCCACATCCGCGCGATCGCCGCGGCCGTGGGCACGGATCCGCGGCCGCTGATCAGCGAGTACGACACCGCGCACCTGCCCGGCGGCCCGGCCGCGGGCCTGCCCGCGAGCCAACAACCCGCGAGCCCGGCCACGCGGGAGGACCTGCGCTGGGAGCCGCCGCGCCGCCCGCGGCGCCGGCGTGGCGGGTGGCTGGTCCCGATCGCGATGCTCGTCTGCCTCGCCCTGATCGGATACGTCGCGATCCGGCTCACTTCCGGACCCGGGGGCGGTTCCCAGCCGTCCGCCGCGGCTCCCAGCCGGACGGCGGCACGGACTCCCGTCGCATCGGGCAGCCCGCGATCGAACCCGCGCTTCGGGACGGCATCCAAACCGGCCAGTCCCGCCCGGACGGCGGTGCCGCTGATCAAGATCACGCCGGTCAGCGCCGTGGCGTTCGGCCCAAGCGGCACATCCGATGGCGACAACCCGCAGACCGCCTCGCTGGCGCTGTCGGGCGATCCGGCCACGCCGTGGCACACCGACTGGTACGCGACCGCGCGGTTCGGCAACGTGCAGGCAGGCACGGGCCTGCTGCTCGACCTGGGCCGGACCGTGCGGGCCGCGAGCGTGTCCATCCAGCTGGGCAGCACGCCAGGCGCCGACCTCCAGCTGCGCGCCGGGACAGCCGTCGCGGACCTGCACGTGGTGGCGAGCGCGGCGAACGCCGGCGGCGCGCTTCGGCTGCCGCTGGCCTCGCACCCCTACATCCGGTACGTCCTCATCTGGTTCACGCTGCTGCCACCGGACGCGGCTGGCACCTACCAGGCGGACGTCTCCAGCGTGACCGTGACGGGATCCGCCGCCTAGGCGTGATCGGCAACGGACGCGTGCGGGCGCTAGCCAGCCGAGCGGATGGCGGGGAACAGATCGATCCCGTGATCTGCCGCGTGCGCGACGAGCAGCCGGCTGACGAGTTCTGACAGCGCGTCGCGATCAGCCGGCGGCAGGCGCTCAAGCAGCAGCCAGACATCTGCCGCGAAGCGGGCCGCGCCCTCGGCGGCGAGCGCCCGGCCGTGGTCGGTGAGGCTGACCAGCACCGCCCGCCGGTCCGTCGCCGACGGAACGCGCTCGACGAGGCCGCGGCGCTGCGCGCGGTCGACCAGCCCGGTGACGCTCGACTTGTCCAGGTCCAGGAGCCTTGCCAGCTCGTTCATCGTCGGCGTGCGGTCCCGCAGCACGCCGAGCAGGCGCATCTGGACGATCGAGAGATCCCGCTCCCCCGCCCTGCGCTCGAGAATCCCCTGGATCAGGAACGAGAGCTGCGCCAGTCCGTCGACGGCGCTCAGCCGAGCTTCCACGCCCGCAGTGTACTTGATTTAGTACGCGCCACCAACTAAATTAGTACGTGCCACCAACTAAATGGGTTCGGCAGCACTCAGACAGGAGGACCGCAGCCATGGCAACCATGAACGCCGCCGTCGTGACCTCGTTCGGCGAGCCGCCGCGTTACCAGCGGTTCGAGGTTCCGCAGCCGGCCGGCGACCAGGAGATCCTCGTCGACGTGCTCGCCGTCGGCCTGCACCCGCGCGTGCGGACCGGGGCTGCCGGAGCCCACTACACCAGCACGGGGACGCTGCCCATGATCCCCGGCGTCGACGGGGTAGGCCGCCTGCCGGACGGCCGGCTGATCTACTTCGCGACCGACGACGACGTCATCGGCACGATGGCGGACAAGGCGGTCGTCGACGTGCGGCGCGCCGTCGAGCTGCCCGGCGACGCCGACGTCGCGAAGATCGCCGCCGCGATGAACCCGGCGATGTCGTCGTGGGTCGCGCTGCGGCGCCGGGTCCCGCTCGAGCCCGGCCAGAGCGTCTTCGTGCTCGGCGCCACAGGGAACGCGGGAACGATGGCCGTCCAAGTCGCCAGGCGGCTCGGTGCCGGGCGGGTGATCGGCGCCGGGCGCGATCGTAAGCGGCTCGCCGCGCTCACCTTTCTTGGCGCCGACGAGGTGGTCCCGCTGACCGCCGACCGTGACGCGACGGACCTAGCGCTCGGCACCGCGGCAGGCGAGGCCGACATCGTCATCGACTACCTGTGGGGCAAGCCGGCCCAGCAGGCCATGATGGCGCTGCTGACCGCGCGCGCGGATCGCAGCCGGGCGCTGAACTGGATCCAGGTCGGCGCGATAGCCGGCCCGACGATGGAGCTGCCCTCTGTCGTGCTGCGCTCAGCGAACCTCCGCCTGCAGGGCACCGGACAGGGCGCCGTCTCGGCCGCGGCCTACCTGGCCGAGTTGCCCTCGCTCATCGAGGAGATCGACGCCGGCACGATCGAGGTCAAGCCGAACACGGTACCCCTGGCGGACGTGACGGCGATCTGGAACCGGCCGGACGCGCCGGGCGAGCGCACCGTGCTCGTGCCGTAGCGGGAAAGGCCTCAAGCGAAGCGACCGCGCAGCCTCATGCGGTTACCAGGGCGCGGTGCAGGACACGGCCTTGCTCGTTCCCGACCGCACGCAGGACCGCGCGAGCGTTCCCGGGCCGTCGGGCACGGTGTTGACCGTGTAGCTCGCCGTTTCTGCGAACTTGGCGGGCAGCGTGTAGCTGGCGGACACGGTGCTCCATGTCTTGCCGCCATTGCGCGAGTCCTGCAGGTACATGGTGCACGTGGTCTTCAGCGAGAGCCCGACGACGTCGGCGCCCGCCCGGGATGACGCGTTCTTGGCGACGGTGGAGCCGAACAGGGCGGTGCCGCAGTAGCCGGCGGCCGGGACTATCGTTGTCTCCTTCGTGTAGGCCACGGTCTCGGGCCCGCCGACCGGCTTGCCGGTGCCCTTGGCCAGCGAGATCGCCTTGCCGCAGTGCGGGGCTGCCTTCGCGCCGAGGGCGACGCAGGCACGCGCCTCGAAGCCCGGCCCGTCGTAGTAATTGCCCGTCTTCGCGTCGGTGATGTCCCCCGCGACGGCCGGCACGGTGAGCGCGGGCGCGATGACCGTCCAGGACTTCCCCTTGTCTGCGGACCTCTCGAGTTTCACCACGCACGGGGCGCCCGCGTAGATGTTCGACCCTATCGCCGCGACGTAGGCGGGCGCGCCGGCCGAGACCTGCGTCGAGTACAGGCCCGTCGAGCAGCCGTGACCACCATTGGCGACGCTAGGAGCCGGGTACTGCTCGGTGCCGAGCACGACGAAATACGGTGCGCTGGCGGCGAGTGCGGGCACCGCGGCGCCGCCGAGCACGAGGCCGGACGCGGCCGTGACCGCCACCGCGAGACCGGCAATCCGCGCAGTGCTCCGCGACATCGCTTTCCCTCCTGATCAGAAAGAACGCAGCCACCTCAGCGTCAGCATGAAACTACCGCAATGCGTTTATTCCGTATAGATCACAAAATTCCGGTACAGCCTGGCCCGGGCACAGCGTGGCCGGCGACGCTCGACGCCGCCGCGACGGCTGGTGCGCAAGTTTTCACCGAAGTGAGTCCCGGCCTCACTTGCGGACGGCGGGTCTCCTCGCTTAAGGTAAAGCCCGCTTAGGTAAGGCTAACCTTAGTTGGGAGTGAGCGGTCATCCCGTACCAACGAACGCTGACACTGGCGGCCCTGGCACTGCTGGCCGTCACCGCCGTTACCGCCGTCACCGCCTGCGGGTCCTCGACCGCGAGCTCATCGACGTCCATCCTCGGCTCGGCCCTCCAGCAGGATTGTACGGCCGTCGCCGATGTGCTCTCCGACGGCCCGGATCCGGGCGCGGATGCCGTCGGGTACGCGCAGGCGCAGGTCCTGCAGCTGCGGCAGCTCAAGATCGGCGACGCCGCGCTCGAGCGCGCGGTGCTCGCGCTGGCCACCGCCTACCAGCAGTTCAGCTCGGGGAGCGGCGCGGGCGGCAGCACCGCCAGCGCGGCGGTCACCAAGGCCGCGGCCGCGGTCAACGCGATCTGCCCGCAGGCGGCGTCATGACCGCCCCCCGTCGCCGCGTCCGGCGCCTTGCCGCCGCGCTGGGCGTGACGCTCGCCGCCGTGCTGGCCGCCGGCACGCTCGCCGCCTGCGGCACCGCGCTCGGCGGGGCGTCGTCGGGGGCGGACTCGATCACGCTGTACAGCGGCCAGCATGAGCAGACCACCCAGTCGCTGGTGAACGCGTTCGAGCTGCAGACCGGCATCAAGGTGAACGTCCGCTACAACGACGAGGACAGCTTCGTCGACGAGATCCTGGCCGAACAGGCGCACCCGATCGCCGACGTCTTCTACACGGAGAACTCCCCTGCCCTGGAGGCCCTGCAGGAGAAGGGGCTGCTGGCGCCCGTCGATCCCTCGACGCTGGCCAGGACCCCCGCCAAGTACAACTCCCCGCAAGCGGACTGGGTCGGGGTATCGGCGCGGGTCAGCGTGCTGATCTACAACCCGTCGCTGATCAGCAAGTCCGAGCTGCCCACCACGGTGCTGCAGCTCGCGGACCCCAGGTACAAGGGAAAGCTCGCGTTCGCGGCCGGCGAGACCGACTTCCAGCCGATCGTCACCGCGGTCGCCCGCGCCTACGGCCAGGCGCAGGCACTGTCCTGGCTTGACGGCATCAAGGCCAACGCCGGCGCGCACATCTACCCGGACAACGAGACGATCGCCGACGAGGTCAACCGCGGCGCGGTGGCCTTCGGGGTGGTCAACCAGTACTACTGGTACCGGATGAAGGCCGAGCTCGGCGCGTCCAACGTCCACTCGGAGATCACCTACTTCGCCCCGCACGACCCCGGCTACGTGGTCGACGTCTCGGGCGCGGCCATCCTCAAGTCCTCCAAGCATCAGGCGCTGGCGCAGAGGTTCCTCGCCTTCCTGGTGTCCAAGGCCGGGCAGGAGATCATCGCGCACTCGATCAGCTACGAGTACCCGCTCGACGACGGCGTGACGACGGCGGCCCCGGAAACACCGTTCAGCCAGCTCCAGCCGTACCCGATCAGCATCGCCGAACTCGGCGACGGCTCCACCGCGATCGCGCTGCTGTCCAAGGCCGGGCTGCTGTGACCGGGGCCGGGACGGCAGGGACCGCAGTTCTCGCCAGGGAGCTGGCGAGTCGCCCGCGGCCGCGGCGGACACGGCCGTCCGGGCTGCTGCCGGTCAGCCTGCTCGTCGCGGCCGTGCTCGTGGTTCCGCTGGCGTTCCTGCTCATCGAGGCTCAGGGGGCCGGCGTCGGAAAGGTCGCCAGCCTGATCGACCGCTCGCTGACCGCCCAGCTGCTGTGGAACACCGTCCGGCTCAGCGCCGTCGTCACGGCCCTGTGCGCGGTCATCGGGACCGGCGCGGCGTGGCTGACGGAGCGCACCGACCTGCCAGGCCGGCGCGTGTGGGCCGTGCTGCTCGTGGTGCCGCTGGCGATCCCGGACTTCGTCGTGTCGTTCGGCTGGGCGTCGCTGAGCAACGCCGTCTCGGGTTTTCGCGGCGCGGTCCTGGTGATGACGCTGGCGGTCTACCCGCTGGTGTACCTGCCGGTGGCCGCCAGCTTGCGCAACGCCGACCCCGCCCAGGAGGAAGTGGCCCGCAGCCTGGGCGCGGGCCGGCTGAAGACCTTCTGGCGCGTCACGATCGGCCAGTCGAAGGTCGCCATCCTCGGCGGCTGCCTGCTTGTCATCATGGTCATGCTCGCCGAGTACGGCGCATTCGAGATACTCGGCTACCAGACCTTCACGACCGAGATCTTCACCGAGTTTTCCCTCTCGTTCAACGTGCCCGCCGCCTGCGCGCTCTCGCTCGTGCTGATCGCCATCGGCCTGGCCGTGCTGGCCGCCGAGTGGGCCGGCCAGGGGCGCGGGCGGGGCCGCGTCAGCCGGGTCAGCCGGACGGCGCAGCGCGTCACTCCCCGCTACCACCTTGGCCCGTGGGCAGTGCCCGCGCTTGCGCTGGTCGGCGCGCTCGTCCTGCTGGCGCTCGGTGTCCCGGTCGGGTCGGCGGCCTACTGGTGGGCCACCGGCACCCAGCAGCCGTTCGCCGGCGTCTCGCTGCTTGACGCCACCTATTACACCGCCGTCTACAGCGGCTGCGCCGCGGCGCTCGCCACGCTGATGGCGCTGCCGGTGGCCATCCTCGTCGTCCGCCGCGGCGGCCGCGCGGCCCGCCTGCTTGAGCGCAGCACCTACCTGGTGCTGGCCATGCCGGGCCTGGTCATCGCCCTGTCGCTGTCGTACTTCAGCGAACGGTACGGCGACGGCATCGGCTACCAGACGGCGCCGATGCTGATCCTCGCGTACGCGATCATGTTCTTCCCGCTCGCCCTTGTCGGAGTGCGCGCGTCGGTGGCGCAGGCGCCCAGCGGACTGGAGGACGTCGCCAGGACGCTCGGCCAGCGGCCGCTCGTGGTGTTCTGGCGGGTGACCAGGCCGCTGGTCACCCCGGGCATGGCCGCCGCGTTCTGCCTGGTGTTCCTGTCCGCGGTCACCGAGCTGACCGCGACGCTGATCCTGGTGCCGACAGGAGTGCAGACGCTCGCCACCCAGTTCTGGAACTACGAGCAGAACCTGGCCTACGGCCAGTGCGCCCCGTTCGCGCTGCTGATGATCGCCATCGCCGCCGTGCCGAGCTACGTGCTCGGCCGCTACTTCGACCGCCTTCCCGCACGGACGGCGCAGAAATGGTCACGGGGTGTGCAAAGTGCCTTTGATCCCGGGGTGGCGGGGGCTACCAGCCGAACGCGGCCGCGGGCTCGCGTCCCGTATCGTTAGCGGCGTGCAGCTCACCGGACGGCGGGCGATCATCGTGGCCGGGGCGGCCGTCGCGGTCATGGCGGCCGGCGGCACGGCGCTCGCGGTCGGCATCCCCACGCCGCCGTCGGCGCGGCCAGGGGCCGCGCCCCCCGCGCCCGCGGGATCGCACGTCGCGACCGTGCCCGCTGCCGGGATCTCCAGTGCCGCGCTGCAGGTGGCCAGCGGCACCGCCCTGCTCTCGGTCGGCGTCGCGAACCTCGGCGGCGCCGGCGGGACGCTGCTGGCAGTCAGCACGCCGCGCGGCGCGCCGCCCCCGCAGGTGCGGGTGGCCGAGGGAGGCGGCACGGCTCGTTCGGGGAAAAATGACTTTATCGTCCTGTCGGCGAGCGGCGGGCCGGGACCGGTCACCGTCACGCTGAACGCGGCCGTCAGCTGGCTGCTCGACTTCGACGGCGGCACCCAGCGCACCGTCGCCGACCTGCGCGGCGGCCGGGTCACGGGGATCTTCATCGGGGCCGGCTCTGATGTCGTCGACCTGACGCTGCCGCGGCCGGGCCGCCAGGTGCCTGTCCAGCTCGCGGGCGGGGCCAGCCAGTTCCTGCTCAGCCTGCCGAGCGGCGTGCCTGTCCGGGTCACCGCCGCGGGGGGCGCAGGCGAGGTGTCGCTCGACGGCACCACGTACACCGGGGTCGGCGGGGGGTCGGTGTTCGCGTCGCCCGGCTGGTCGGCGGGCGCGCCGGGGTTCGACGTCGACGCGACGAGCGGGGCGGCGCTCGTGTCGGTCACCCGGTGGGGCGGCCAGGCCAGCCAGGCAGCCCCGACGGTACCGTTCGGTTCGTGACCAGCTTCCGTCATCCCGGCACCGTCCTGACCGACCACACGTTCCTCGTGCCGCTCGACCACGCCCGCCCGGACGGGGAGCAGATCGAGGTGTTCGCGCGGGAGGTGGTCGCCGCGGGCAAGGCCGGCCGCGCCGACCGCCTGCCGTGGCTGGTGTTCCTGCAGGGCGGCCCCGGGTTCGCGGCGCAGCGGCCGGTCGGCCGGGAGAGCTGGCTGGACCGGGCTCTCGACGACTACCGGGTGCTGCTGGTCGACCAGCGCGGCACCGGCCGGTCGTCGAGGATCACCGCCAGGTCGCTGGCCGGGCTTGGGCCGGGGCGGGCGCAGGCGGAGTACCTGGCGCTGTTCCGGGCCGATGCCATCGTGCTCGACGCCGAGCTGATCCGCCGTGAGCTGGCGGGCGGCGAGCCGTGGAGCGTGCTCGGGCAGAGCTTCGGCGGGTTCTGCGCGGTCACCTACCTGTCGTTCGCGCCGCACGGCATGCGCGAGGCGCTGATCACCGGGGGCCTGCCAGGGCTGGACACCCGCGCCGACGACGTGTACCGGATCACCTACCGGCGGGTGGCGGCGAAGAACGCGGCGCATTACTCGCGCTACCCCGAGGACGAGTCGCGGGCCCGCGCGATCGCGCGCTACCTGGCCGAGCACGCCGTGCGGCTGCCCGGCGGCGCGCCGCTGACCGTCGAGGGGTTCCAGGCGATCGGGGGCATGCTCGGGTCGGGCACCGGCAGCCACGAACTGCACTACCTGCTTGAGAACCCGTTCGACGGCGACGGCGGGCTGTCGGACGCTTTCCTGTGGGATGTCGCCAGGCGGGTCAGCTTCGCCGCCGCGCCGCTGTACGCGGTGCTGCACGAGGCCTGCTACGCGCAGGGCGCGGCCACCGGGTGGGCGGCGCAGCGGGTGCGGGCGGAGTTCCCTGAGTTCGGCGCGGCGGCCGCGCTGGCCGGGGACGCCCCGCTGTACTTCACCGGGGAGATGGTCTACCCGTGGATGGTCGACCTCGACCCGGCGCTGCGACCGCTGCGCGAGGCAGCCGACCTGCTGGCGGCACGGGAGGACTGGCCTGCGCTCTACGACCCGGCCCGGCTGGCGGCCTGCGAGGTGCCCGCGGCGGCCGCGGTGTACTACGACGACATGTACGTGCCGGTGGAGCTGTCAGCGCGGACGGCGGCGCGGATCCGCGGGCTGCGGCCCTGGGTGACCAGCGAGTACGAGCACGACGGGCTGCGGGTCAGCGGCGGCAAGGTGCTCGGCCGGCTGATCGCGATGAACCGCGGCGAGGTGTAAAACAGACATGTCACCTGCCCCAAGACGGGGGGACAGCAAGTGTCATCATCACGGGTCGCCGCCGCTTCGAGTCCGGGGCTGGTCCGCGAGGGGAACGAAGATTCGGCATATGCCGGCCGGTGGCTCTGCGCGGTGGCGGACGGCATGGGCGGGCATGATGCCGGTGATGTCGCGAGCGCTACAGTGATCGACGCGATCCGGCCGTTCGATGTCGCCGCGGATACCGAAGGGCTGACGACCATCCTCGGTGCGGCGATCGGTGCGGCGAACAGGCAGCTCGCTGCCAAGGCCGAGGCCGATCCTGGCCTGGCTAGCATGGGCTCTACCCTGACCGCGATGCTCTGGTCGGGAAGTCACGTGGCCATCGCACACATCGGTGACTCGCGCGCTTACCGGTTGAGGCACCAAGTCCTCAAGCAGATCACCGAAGATCACGTCGTCAGCAACCTTGTGGCCACCCCCATGCCAGAGCCCATCAGCGCGTACCTTGTGCGTTTTCTCGATGCGCGGCCTGGGTGGTCCCCGGACCTTACCCTGCGGTCCGCGGCGCCCGGCGACCGCTATCTGATCTGCTCCGATGGCCTGAGCGCGGTCGTCAGCCCCGGCGCCATCCGCGAGGTGCTGGCCGATGGCGGCGACCTTGACCATGCGGCCGACAGCCTGGTCCGGCTGGCTTATTCCGCTGGTGCGCCGGACAACGTCACAGTGATCGTCGTGGACGTGCCTGACGGCGCCTGGCAGGAGCGGGAGGGCAGCTCCCTGGTCCTGGGTGCCGCGGCCAGACTGGCGGGCAGGGCCTAGCCGCCGTCCTCGGTGTCGTACTCTGACCAGGGCCACGCCGCTGAATCGTCTCGGTGGAGTTCGTGCACGGTCTCGACCCGGTCGCTGGGGATCACGTACTCAGTAACCTCAACCGGCTCGCCGTCGGCGGCGGACCGCCCGACGCGGATTATCTCCAGTACCGGCATGGTCATGGGGATTTGCAACTCCGCTGCCTCGGTCTTGGTGGGCATCCTGGCCCGGTGGTATTCCATCCACGACAACGGGCCGTGTCCCACCTTCTCGATGCGGTATAGCCAGTCCCCCGGGCCTGGTGCCTGCCCGGACACGCCGGGAATGCTGGCGACCCGCGGGTGAATCCACGAGTTGCTTATCTGGAACGGCGGTTCAGCCTCCGGCCCGGTGACGCGATGCCTGAGCAGTACCTCGGTGCCTTCGCGAACCTTAAGCAGCCTGGCGATGCGTGGCTCGTTCAGCTTTTCGGGCTTGGCGGTCGGCGTGATGTGGTGCCGCCAGACTTCCTGCCCCGAAGCGGACGGGAAGCTATAGCCGGGACCGCTCGTCGCGAGGTTCCGCTTGACCAGGTTGCCGCGCATCCGGTGCGGCCGGACCATCCCGTACCGGACGATCGTGCCGCGCTTCGGGACGGCCCAGACCATCCCCTCCGGCTCCAGGATCTCACTGATAGCGCGTGAGATCGTATTCTTGTCCGCGCCATACTCCGCAGCCAGGGCATCCAGCGTGGGCAGGGTGCTCCCCGGTGCCCACTCTCCTGCAAGGATGCGGGTCCGCAGCAACGCAGCGATCTCCGGGTAGCGAGAATTTCTGCCAGGCACTAGAAGCCATCCCTCAACTCAAGTCGAACCTGCCCCCGCACGTTATTTTCCTAAGAGAGTACCTGGCACCGAGCGTGGCTGCGCCCACTCGATCATGTAAGACAGCTTGCATCAAATCTTTTTCCTAAGAGATTGACAACATACGCCGCCGTTGATCTGATTATCTTAGGAGAAAAGAGAACACATGTTGGCGGAACGCAACCCCCATGCGGAGCCTCGCCGACACTCGGAGACGCGCCATCGCTATCCCATGCCTGCCCAAGCCCGGAGACCGGAGGAAGGAATATGACGACCACAGAAGCCGAGCCCACACCCCCAACCACAGCCAACGATAACGGCCCGGCCACCATCCCGTCGTTCCTCGAACTGGAGATCACCCAGTTCTGCCAGCTCCAGTGCGCCCACTGCTACAGCGAAAGCGGTCCCCACGGCGGGCACGGCTCGATGACCACAGAGGACTGGGAACGCGTAATGGACCAAGCTGCCGCTCTCGGCGTGAAGACCGTCCAGTTCATCGGCGGCGAGCCGACCCTCGAGCCCGGCCTACCCCGCCTCGCGCGCCATGCCCTCAGCGTTGGCCTGAAGGTGGACGTCTACACTAACCTCGTGCGCGTCACCCCGGAACTATGGGGGCTATTCGCCCAGCCGAGTGTGTCCATCGGGTTTTCCTGGTATTCCGCGGACCCCGGAAAGCATACCGAGGTCACCGGCAGTCGAGGCAGCCACGCCCGCACCCGAGCCAACATCGCCGAAGCCGTTAAGCAGGGCATCCGCGTTCGCGCCGGGCTCGTTGCGGTGGTCGAGGGACAGGACATCGACGCCGCGATGACCGACCTGCGCTCCCTCGGTGTCACGGCGATGCACGCCGACCGCTCCCGCGGCATTGGGCGCGCGGCTCGTGGCGCTGAGCCTCTCGTCTCGGAACTGTGCGGCCGGTGCGGCAAGGGCCGCGCCGCGATCGGCATGGATGGCCAGCTAACCCCGTGCGTCCTTGGCCGGTTCCTTGTCGCAGGGAACGTGCACGAGACGCCGCTCGGCGACCTCTTCGCTGGACGCGCGTGGCGGGAGATCCTGGCTGTCGTGCCAGAGCGTGACTCCTGCGTCACCTGCTCTCCCGCCGACAGCAACGACTGTGACCCATCCAAGAAGCCCGAGTGAACTGGAAACCATACGCACAGCGTCTCGCCGCCGGGACAACGCACTCGGTATCCCGCTGGCGACCCGCCGTCGCCGCTATTCCCCGGCACGTTTTCATCCCGCGCTGGTGGGCCCGAGTGGCCCCGGGTCTCGGCATGTGGCACGACACCTGGGAAGTCCGCGATGGTCCCGCCGACCCTGAGGCGTGGCTGGAAGCCGCCTACTACGACCAGTCCGTCGTCACGCAGATCGACACGGCACACGCCGACCACGCCGTCTCCGGCGACCAGGCGACAGGGCGCCCGACCTCATCAGCCACGCTGCCCAGCCTGCTCGTGCAGATGTACCGGCACGCCATGATCACCGACGACATGGATATCCTCGACGTCGGAACCGGCAGCGGGTACGGTGCCGCGCTCCTTTCCGCCCGGCTCAGCGACGCGCACGTGGTGAGCATCGACGTCGACGAGTACCTCACCAAAATCGCCGCCGAGCGGCTCGACAAGATAAGCTTCCGTCCCGACGTGCGCGCTGTCGACGCGACCGGACCTCTCCCAGGCACCTACGATCGCATCATCGCCACCGTAGCCGTCCGCCCGATCCCCGCCAGCTGGCTTGCCGCGCTACGTCCTGACGGCCGACTCGTCACCACGATCAGCGGCACCAACCTCATCCTCACCGCCGACAAGACACCCGACGGTGGCGCGACCGGCCGCACCGAATGGGACCGCGCCGGCTTCATGGACGCCCGCACCGGCTCTAGCTGCCGGCATGTGATGCCCGACCGCTTCACAGCCATTCGCGAAGCCGACGGCGACCATGTCGCCAGCAGCCAGCTTCCTGTCATCAACGTCAACCAGGCCTGGGACCTCTACTCCACCTTCGGCATCATGGTGCCTGACGTCGTCCATCACTACGAGGAAGACCCGGATGGCACCCGGACCGCGTGGATACTGCACCCCGACGGTTCCTGGGCACGGGCCACGGCCAAAGGGAACAAGTCACCCGTCATCCATCAGGCTGGCCCACAACGCCTCTGGGACACCCTCGATGACCTTCGCAGCCAATGGCTCTGCGACGGATCCCTCCCGGCCTATGGCGCCAAGGCCAGGATCACCCCAGACGGCACTGTCCATCTGTCCCGTGGCCGCTGGCAGGCAACAATCACAAATTAGCGCGAGGGAGCGCGGACATGGCTGTGGTGTCGGTGGTCTTCGACATCGGTGAGACGCTGCTCGATGACAGCCGGTAGTTCGGCGCCTGGGCGGACTGGCTCGGCGTACCGCGCCACCCGTTCTCCGCTGTGCTTGGCGCGGTGACCGCGGCCGACCGCGCTGCCGCCCGACGATGCGATATGCCCGGTATGCCGGAATCCCGGAACCGGATATTCCGGACAGGGCGATTTTCGGGAAGGAAAATACCGGTCAGGGGCGGCATCTTCCTCCCCGTTATCCTGGCCGCCGGTCACTCCGCCGGGCGGACGACGGTTTCCGCCCGTGCCGCCGCCGGTTCCGCGGTCGCGGGCGCGATCGCGGAACCGGCGGCGCGTGCCTGCCGCGGGTACAGCGGCCCGCGCTTCAGCAGCGTCCCGCACACCACGGCGCCGAGCGCGAAGATGGCCGCCGTCCACCAGAAGCCGACGATATAGCCATGCACGAGCGACTGCTGCACGAGCGCCGGGCTGGGATGGCCGGCAACGATGGTCCGCGGGTTCAGGTGGGACGCCAGGAAGCTCGCGGTGGCGCTGGCCACCAGCGTGTTCAGCAGCGCGGTGCCGATCGAGCCGCCGAGCTGCTGGCCCACGCTGACCGTCGCCGACGCCACGCCCGCGTCGTACGGCGCGACGCCGTACGTGCCGGTGTTCACCGCGGGCGCGATCACCAGCCCGAGGCCGAGCGCGGTCACCAGCAGCGGCCCGAGGATGGCCGACGCGTACCCGGAATGGACGCCGATCCCGGTCAGCCAGACCATGCCGGCCGCCGCGATCAGCATGCCGAGCCCGACCAGCGGCTTGGGACCGGTCCGCGGCATCAGCACGATCTGCCCGACGATGCCGGTGACCATCAGCGTGGCAACCATCGGCAGGTAGGCGAACCCGGTGACGACCGGCGAGTAGCCCAGGCTGGTCTGCAGGTAGTAGGTGACGAACAAGAAGATGCCGAACATGCCGGAGCTGGCGGTGAGCATCGCCAGGTAGGCGCCGCCGCGGTTGCGGTCGAGCACCACCCGGGGCGGCAGCAGCGGCTGCCTCGCGCGCGTCTGCCAGACGGCGAACGCCGCAAGCCCGATGACGCCCGCGACGAGGAAGCCCCACGTCGACGGCGTGTGCCAGCTGTGCGTGGCGGCGTTGCCGAGCCCGTAGACCAGGCAGAACATCGCCCCGCCGACCAGGACGGCGCCGGGCAGGTCAAGCCGCTGACCGCCGCGGGCGGGCTCCCGCCGCAGCAGCACCGTCGCGCCGGCCAGCGCCACCCCGGCGAAGAACAGGTTGACGTACAGGGTCCACCGCCAGGACAGGTACGACGTCAGCGCGCCGCCAAGCAGCAGGCCGACCGCGCTGCCGGCCCCGGCGATCGAGCCGAACACGCCGAACGCCTTGCCGCGGTCCTTGGGATCCTGGAACGTGTTGGTCAGGATCGACAGCGCCGACGGCGCCATGACCGCCGCGAAGCCGCCCTGGCAGGCGCGGGCCGTCACCAGCATGGCAAAGGTGACGGACGCTCCGCCCACGGCGGACACGACCGCGAAGCCGGCCAGGCCGATCATGAATGTGACCTTGCGGCCGAGCAGGTCGGCCAGCCGCCCGCCAAGCAGCAGCAGGCTGCCGAACGTCAGCGCGTACGCCGTCACCACCCACTGCCTGTCCACGGTGGCGAAGTGCAGCGTGTGCTGCGCGGACGGCAGCGCGATGTTCACCACCGTGAGGTCGAGGACGATCATGAGCTGGGCGAGTCCCACGGTCGCCAGGATCAGCCAGCGCCGCGAATCCGGAGCCGCCCGGTGCGTCCCCGTTACCGGTACCGCGTCACGCGGCACGCCGATGTCGGACATCCGGTGCCCCCTGCCTGGATTCGTGATTCTCCATGCCCGAGAGACAGCGCAGCCCGCAGGAGTGTGACATCCCCTGGGCACTTTCTCTTGCGACGATAACACGAACCGGAGATGGTACCTCCGCTCGGGGGTACGCTGCACAGACGCTCCCCCGACGCCGGAATCACCGCCGGGACGCTGCGCGACGACGTCCGCCTCGAAGGCATCGCCGCCACCATAGCTCGCCTGTGACACAAAGCCTGAGACGTCGAACATCCCGGTGAATGTCAGCGGCAGATGGCAAGCTGACCTCATGACCCCGACTGCGATCGATCTGTTCTGCGGGGCTGGCGGCGCGTCTCTAGGGCTGGTGCGGGCCGGCTGGGATCTTCGGCTCGCCACTGATGTTGATCTCGCTTGCGGCTTGACTCACCGGGCCAACCTGCCTGGTGACTTCCTCACCGCGGACCTCCGCGACGTCGACGCGGCCAAGGTGATGAGCGCTGCTGACATCGCGCCCGGTCAGCTCCACCTGCTCTTTGCCGGGCCGCCCTGTCAAGGGTTCTCTATCATCGGGTCGCGCGTTGTCTGGGACACGCGGAACAACCTGTTCCGGGAGGTGCTGCGGCTTGCCTCCCAGCTGCAGCCCCGGTGTGTAGTCATCGAAAACGTGCCCGGCCTGGTCACTCTCGCCGGAGGGGCCTACCTGCAGGCGATCTTGGAGGGGCTCAGCGAGGTAGGGTACGAGGCTGCGTGTGCAGAGCTGCTGGCGGCCCAGTACGGAGCGCCGCAGATGCGCTGGCGGCTGATCATCATCGCCTGGCGTAAGGATCTTGCTATCCCGGCCGGATACGGTTTCCCGCGTCCTTCCGTAGGCAGGGCCAGGATCGGGGACCTGCTGCCAAACTGCACTATCCCGGCGTGGCAATTGGAGGGCTTCGTCACGGCCTTCGAGGCGATCGGTGACCTGCCGCCGGTCGTTGCCGGGGAAGAAACATCGCACTACGTGGGTCCGCCTGTAAGCGCGTACCAGAAGATGATGCGCGCAGGCTTGAACGGCGAGCTGTCTAACCACTACGCGGCACGGCTCTCGCCAGCTAACCTCACCAGGCTGGCCAGCATCAAGCCTGGTCAGGACTGGCGGGACTTGCCGCACGAGTTGCTGCCATCAGGCATGCAACGGGCGCTACGGAAGGACCACACCCGGCGATATCGGCGGATGACATGGGATGGAGTGCCACGCGCCGTGATCACACGATTCCGCGATCCGAAGTCAGGTGAATACACGCACCCGGAGCAGGACCGGACGATAACGATCCGCGAGGCAGCCAGACTTCAGGGCTTTCCCGACAGTTTCGTATTCCACGGTCCTCGAAGCAGCCAGTACGAGCAAGTGGGCAACGCCGTGCCTGCCCAACTGTCCGAAGCTATCGCGTCGGAAATCCGCCGGTGCCTCGACGGTCGGCTAGGCGAACGATTGCACGCGCCTTTCCGCCGCCGTCCCGTGAAGTTTCTTGGTACAAATGGGGAACTAGCTCCCGGCCTGCCGGGGCTATCTGATGTCAGCACCACCAGAAGGGCCGATCTTGAGTCCTGACCGGCAGGTAAAGAGCGCTTCGCAGCCTGACCGTGCGACATCACGGCCCCACATAGCCGAATGGTTCGGGCATAGAGTTTTTCCGACCGTCTCCTATGGTGACACGCCAATTGAGGACCAGGAATCCAAACGCTGCCCGTTCCTGACTCACACCTTGAAGCGCAGCACACTATGCATTAAGGCTGCACCCTCACGCGGCGTCTGCACGATCAGCGCAAGCAGCAACGGCCCGCGGCAAGACTGGCTGGTTTGCCCCTACCGAGCCCTAGACGACGGCCTTCTAAGCGACATGGTCTGCCGTCTGTACGGAATACCGCCGCTTGATCCTGTCCTGATCCGCCCCGTAGTCGCACTCGGCGACGTGGACGGCCGATCGGAGATCCTTAATGCGGTAGGTAGCGGCAGTCGCGTCTTCGTCTATTTCCAAGACAAGCTTGGCGGGGAGATCAGCCTCGCCAAGACTCCGGCATCCCCCGAACTGTCATTCGACATCACCGTCATAGAACTCCTTCCTGTCCATCCGATAGATTCCGTGCCCAGGCCAGATGGGCCCGCCATCGCCAGCGGGAGATACGGCGTGATCGAGCTTCAGACCACGGACACGCACGGTAGCTACACTCATGCGGTTTCAGCGCTTACCAGTGCCCTCGATCTGCATAAGGAGCGCTTCCCTGAGCAGCTCGCGGAGAATCCTGAGTGGGCGAGCCGGAAGGTGGAGGGGCCGAACATATCTAACGTTTTCAAACGTACCTTCTACCAGATCGCCTTCAAGTTCCAGATCACCAGACGAGACACATCGGTCGGATGTGCGCTGGCGCTTCCTCAGCCAGTGTGGGATTCCTGGCAGCCCTTCCTCGGAGGACCAGAACTTCATGAGCAGCCAGACGGGACCTGGCGGCTTCTAGACGACCGTGCTTCCCAGCCGAGCGACTGGATCTATGTCTTTGATATCGACACTCAGCCTGGTGTTGACGGAACACCCGCACCGATCCGGGTGAGCCTGGTTATTGGTACCGACGCAGCCACCCTGAGCAGGGCGGCATTCGAGATAGCCCCGGCAAAAGCTGTCGCACATGGCGGTGAACGTGATGCCGTAGCGGAGGCGATCAGACGCCGTCTCGGACGCTACTTGCAGGAAATCAGCTAAGGGAGTCGGGTCACGAGCCCCGGATGCGGCGGCTGATCTCGGCGGCCGCGGCGACCACCAGCGACGAGATGCGGGCGAAGCCCGCGTCGTCGACCTCGGCGGCGGGGAACGTCACCGCGACGCCGGCCTCCGGGTGGCCGGTGTGGTCGAGCACCGCGGCGGCCACCGACTTCAGGCCGGGGGTCACGTCGCCGTCCTCTGTCGCGTAGCCGCGCTGCCTCACCTCTGCGAGCAGGGCGTGCAGGTCGCGCGGGCCGCGCGGGCCGCGGTCGGTGCGCAGCACGAACGCGCCAGCACCGGGGAACAGCGCGCGGACGTTAGCCGCCGGGAGCGCGGCGAGCATGGCGCGGCCGCTCGCCGTCAGCTGCGCGGGCAGCCGCACCCCCACGTCGGTGACCAGCGGCGCCCGGCCCGGCGCCCGGTCCTCGATCACGTAGAGGACCTCCCTGCCGTGCATGACCGCCAGGTGCGAGCTGTGCCCGGTCGCGTCGGTCAGGTCCGACAGCGGCACCCGGGCGAGCCGCTGCAGCGGCGCCTGGCGGACGTAGCCGGTGGCGAGCTCGTAGGCGCTGACGCCGAGCCCGTAGCGGCGGTCGTCGGCCAGGTGCACGACGAAGCCCGCGGCGATCAGCTCGGCCAGCAGGTGGTAGGCGGTCGAGCGGGGCAGCCCGAGGTCGCGCGCGATCGCGCTGGCGGGCACCGGCCGCGGCTGGCGGGACAAATACCGCAGGATCGCCAGCACCTGGCGCGCGGCGGGGACGTCGCTCACACTGTCTTGGATACCAGACAGTACGAGGCAGGCGGGTCTGGCGCCGGCCGCCGTCGTGGGATGCCATGGAAGGCGTGGACACCAGCACCAGCACCGCCGAAGGCACGGTCGTCGTGGGCACCGGCCCGCTGAGCTTCTCCGACGTCATAACCGTCGCCCGGCACGGCGCGCCCGTCGAGCTCTCGGCGCAAGCAGCGGACGAGATCACCGCCAGCCGCAAGGTCATCGAGGCGCTCGCCGCGGACGAGCAGCCGCACTACGGGGTCTCCACCGGCTTCGGCGCGCTGGCGACCAGGCACATCCCCGTGCCGCTGCGCGCCCACCTGCAGCGCAGCCTGATCCGCTCGCACGCGGCCGGGTCTGGCGCGGAGGTGGAGACCGAGGTGATCAGGGCGCTGCTGCTGCTGCGGCTGTCCACGCTGGCCACCGGCCGCACGGGGGTGCGCCTGGAGGTGGCGCGCACCTATGCGGCGATGCTCAACGCGGGTATCACCCCGGTCGTGCATGAGTACGGTTCGCTCGGCTGCTCCGGCGACCTGGCCCCGCTCGCGCACTGCGCGCTCGCCGCGATGGGCGAGGGCACGGTGCGGATCGCCGCCGCCGGCGTCACCGGCCCGCGGCTGCCCGCCGCCACGGCGCTCGCCGGCGCCGGGATCGAGCCGCTGCAGCTCGCGGAGAAGGAAGGCCTGGCGCTGATCAACGGCACCGACGGCATGTGCGGCATGCTGGTGCTCGCCGCGGCGGACCTGCGGCTGCTGCTGACGACCGCCGACATCGCCGCCGCGATGAGCGTCGAGGCGCAGCTTGGCACCGACGCGGTGTTCGCCGCCGACCTGCAGGCGCTGCGCCCGCATCCCGGCCAGGCCGCCAGCGCCGCGAACCTGCGCGCCCTGCTGGCGAACTCCGCGATCATGGCCAGCCACCGGCACCCGAACGTCTGCACCCGGGTGCAGGACGCCTACTCGCTGCGCTGCTCGCCGCAGGTGCACGGCGCGGCCCGCGACACGCTGGCGCACGCCGAGACCGTGGCCGGCCGGGAGCTTGCCGCGGCGATCGACAACCCCGTGGTCACGCCCGACGGGCGGGTGGAGAGCAACGGCAACTTCCACGGCGCGCCGGTCGGCTACGTGCTCGACTTCCTCGCGATCGCGGTCGCCGACCTCGCCTCGATCGCCGAGCGGCGCACCGACCGCTTCCTCGACGTGGCACGCAGCCACGGGCTGCCGGCGTTCCTGGCCGACGACCCCGGCGTGGACTCCGGGCACATGATCGCCCAGTACACCCAGGCCGCGATCGTGAGCGAGCTCAAGCGGCTGGCCGCCCCGGCCTCGGTCGACTCGATCCCGTCCAGCGCGATGCAGGAGGACCACGTGTCGATGGGCTGGTCGGCGGCGCGCAAGCTGCGCCGCGCCGTCGACGGCCTGACCCGCGTGCTCGCGATCGAGGTGCTGACCGCCGCCCGCGCGCTCGACCTGCGCGCGCCGGTCTCCCCCGCGCCCGCGACGGCGGCCGTGGTCGCCGGCCTGCGGGCGACCGTGGCCGGACCGGGCCCCGACCGCTTCCTCGGCCCGCAGATCGAGGCGGCCGTGGAGTACGTCGCGACCGGCGGCGCCGTGCGCGCCGCGCAAGCAGTCACCGGGCCGCTTGAGTAGGCCGGGATCGTTCGGAATAAAAGCATGTGAAAGGAGCTGGACAGGCATGGAAGGCGCCCGCCCCGTCCGCGCACCGCGCGGCACCACGCTGACCGCCCGGTCGTGGCAGACCGAGGCACCGCTGCGGATGCTGATGAACAACCTCGACCCCGAGGTGGCCGAACGGCCCGGCGACCTCGTCGTCTACGGCGGCACCGGCCGGGCGGCGCGCAGCTGGGCCGCGTTCGACGCCATGGTCGCCACGCTGACGACGCTGGGCGAGGACGAGACCATGCTCGTCCAGTCAGGCAAGCCGGTCGGCGTCGTGCGCACGCACGAGTGGGCGCCGCGGGTGCTGATCGCGAACTCGAACCTGGTGCCCGACTGGGCGACGTGGCCGGAGTTCCGCCGCCTTGAGCACGCGGGGCTGACCATGTACGGGCAGATGACCGCGGGGTCGTGGATCTACATCGGCACCCAGGGCATCCTGCAGGGCACCTACGAGACGTTCGCCGCCGTGGCGGCCAGGCGGTTTAACGGCACGCTGGCCGGCACGCTCACCGTGACCGGCGGCTGCGGCGGGATGGGCGGCGCGCAGCCGCTCGCCGTGACGCTGAACGGCGGCGCCTGCCTGGTCGTCGACGTGGACCCGGCCCGGCTGGCGCGGCGGGTCGCGACGCGCTACCTCGACGTGGTGGCCGACGACTTCGACGACGCGATCGCCCGCTGCGCGGCGGCCAGGAAGGACCGGCGGGCGCTGTCGGTCGGCCTCGTGGGCAACTGCGCGGTCGTGCTGCCCGAGCTGCTGCGCCGCGGCGTCGAGGTCGACATCGTCACCGACCAGACGTCGGCGCACGACCCGCTGTCCTACCTGCCGGTGGGGGTGGAGCTGGCCGACTGGCACGACTACGCCGACAAGAAACCACAAGAATTCACCGAACGATCCCGGGCGTCTATGGCGCGCCACGTCGCTGCCATGGTCGGCTTCCTCGACGCGGGCGCCGAGGTCTTCGACTACGGCAACTCGATCCGCGACGAGGCGCGGCTCGGCGGCTTCGCGCGGGCGTTCGCGTTCCCCGGCTTCGTGCCCGCCTACATCCGGCCGCTGTTCGCCGAGGGGAAGGGCCCGTTCCGGTGGGCGGCGCTGTCCGGCGATCCGGCGGACATCCGGGCCACCGACGAGGCGGTGCTCTCGCTGTTTCCTGACAACGACCACCTGCACCGCTGGATCAGGGCCGCTTCGGAACGGGTAGCGTTTCAGGGGCTGCCTGCCCGGATCTGCTGGCTCGGCTACGGCGAGCGGGACAAGGCGGGCCTTGAGTTCAACGCCTGGTCGCCGCGGGGAAGGTGTCGGCGCCGATCGTCATCGGCCGCGACCACCTGGACGCCGGCTCGGTGGCGTCCCCCTACCGGGAGACCGAGTCGATGGCCGACGGGTCTGACGCGATCGCGGACTGGCCGCTG
>NZ_JASIAL010000119.1:0-4267 GCF_030042015.1 Trebonia sp.
GGCATGCGCTTCGACAAGGGCTACATCGCGCCGTACTTCGTCACCGACCCGGAGCGCCTCGAGGCCGTCCTCGAGGACCCGTACATCCTTGTCGTCAACTCCAAGATCTCGGCCAACAAGGACCTGCTCCCGCTGCTCGACAAGGTCGTGCAGTCAGGCAAGCCGCTGGCCATCATCGCCGAGGACGTCGACGGCGAGGCCCTGGCCACGCTGGTCGTCAACAAGATGCGCGGGCTGTTCAGGTCCGTCGCGGTCAAGGCGCCCGGCTTCGGCGACCGCCGCAAGGCCATGCTCGGTGACATCGCCATCCTGACCGGTGGCCAGGTCATCAGCGAAGAGGTCGGGCTCAAGCTGGACAGCGTCGACCTCGACGTGCTCGGCCGCGCGCGCAAGGTCGTCGTGACCAAGGACGAGACCACGATCGTCGACGGCGCGGGCGACGCGGACCAGATCTCGGGCCGGGTCAACCAGATCCGCACCGAGATCGACAACACCGACTCCGACTACGACCGCGAGAAGCTGCAGGAGCGGCTGGCCAAGCTGGCCGGCGGCGTGGCCGTCATCAAGGCGGGCGCGGCGACCGAGGTCGAGCTGAAGGAGCGCAAGCACCGGATCGAGGACGCGGTGCGCAACGCCAAGGCCGCGGTCGAGGAGGGTGTCGTGCCCGGCGGCGGCGTGGCGCTGCTGCAGGCGGCCCGCACCGCCTTCGACAAGATCGACCTTGCGGGCGACGAGGCGACCGGCGCCGCGATCGTGCGCCGTGCCGTGGAGGAGCCGCTCAAGCAGATCGCGATCAACGCGGGCCTGGAGGGCGGCGTGGTGGTCGAGAAGGTCAAGACCCTGCCGCCTGGCCAGGGCCTGAACGCCGACGACGGCCAGTACACCGACATGTTCAAGGCCGGGATCATCGACCCGGCGAAGGTCACCCGCTCGGCTCTGCAGAACGCGGCGTCGATCGCCGGCCTGTTCCTCACCACCGAGGCAGTGATCGCGGAGAAGCCGGAGAAGGAGAAGGTCCCCGCCGCTCCTGGCGGCGGCGACATGGACTTCTGACGTCCAGCCTCATCCGGCGGATAACGGCCGAGATCGGGAACGGCCCGGGGAAACCCGGGCCGTTCCCGCCTTCCTGACTCATGTTTTCGCGCAAAACCGCTGGGTATAGCCTCACTGCGATCTTGACACCGGGGGAAGTTGACCTGCCGATGGACTCACGGCCTCGCACGCGATCCCGTCCCAGCACCATCCGAACGTGTGAGGCCGTGACCGACGTGGCCCCGGCTGCTACCCTGCGGCGGCCGGGACTGCGTCCCCCGGAGCGGCGTATCGCCGCACGCCGGGCGCGGTTAGGGGCACAATAGCCGTGCTGCCATTCACAGCGCGGTACCGATAGCCTAGAAGGCGCCCATCACACCCGGCCGGCGGCATGGCCGGCGGGTGTCAGTTTCCAAGGACGTGAGGTTTGGCTCGTGCCTACCGGCAAGGTCAAGTGGTATGACTCCGAAAAGGGGTTCGGTTTCCTCGCCCGTGACGACGGAGGCGAGGTCTTCGTGCATTCTTCCGCGCTGCCGGCGGGGACGACCGCGCTTGGGAAGGGACAGCGAGTCGAGTTTGGCATCGTAGAGGGCCGCAAGGGCGCGCAGGCGCTCCAACTGCGGCTACTTGAGGCGCCGCCGGCTGTCGCGACCGCGGCTGCCAAGCACTCAAGGAAGAAGCCCGACGAGATGATCCCGATCATCGAGGACCTCATGAAGCTGCTCGACGGGATCTCCGACGTCTACCGGCGTGGTAAGCACCCGGAGGCGAGGGAAGCGAAGAAGATCGCCGCCTTGCTGCGCGCCGTGGCCGACGACCTGGAGCCGTGACCGATGCCGGCCGCCACCGGCAAGGACCCTGTTTGGCGGCGGGCCTCCCACCGCCGAACCTATCGGCAGGGAGGCCCCCAGCGCCGATAGCGACGCGAACCCAGCGCCGGGACAGGCGGCGGCAGCGCCCGACATTGACGGCAGCGGTACCGATGTGGTTAAAAGGTGCACCAGGGGTGCTCCGGGAGTGGCCCGTTGGCCTGGTAATGGACGGGACGCCAGTGACAGCTAATGGCGCAAGCGATGACGGAAGACCACTGAACGGCGCCGCGGCCCTCAGCGCCGGGGACCGGGTGGTCATCACCGGCGCGTCGGGGTTCATCGGGTCGGCCGTCGCCAGGGCGTTGCACGCCAGGGGCGCGCGCGTCGTCGCCATGGTCGAACCGGGTGCCGATTGCCGCAACCTTGAGCTGATCGACGCGGAGCGTGTCGAGGCCGACATCCGCGACGCCGCCGCCGTACGGGCCGCCTGCGCCGGCGCCCGCTTCGTGTTCCACCTCGCGGCGATCTACCGCTTCTGGGCCCGCGACCCGCGCGTCTTTTATCACGTGAACGTCGGCGGCACGCTCAACGTGCTCAACGCGGTCCGTGCCGTGGGGTGCGAGCGGCTGGTCTTCACCTCGACAGTCGGCGTGCTCGGACTCGGAAACGCCTGGGCAGGCGAGGGGGCCGACGAGACATGCTACGCCGACATCGGCCACCTGTTCGGGCCCTACAAGAGGTCCAAGTTCGTCGCCGAGCACGAGGTGCTCAGGGCCTGCGCCGAGGGGCTTGACGTCTGCATCGTCCTGCCGACGTTTCCGCTCGGGGCCGGGGACGTCGCCCCCACGCCGACCGGCAAGGTAGTGCTGGACTTCCTCAACGGAAAGATGCCCGCGTTCACCGATACCGCCTTGAACGTCGTCCACGTCCAGGATCTGGCACTGGGCCACATCGCCGCCCTCGAGCGCGGCGGCAAGGGCCGCAGCTACATCCTGGGCGGGGAGAACATGTCGATGCGGGCGATTTTCCAGGCGCTGGCCAGTTACTCCGGCCTGCCCATGCCCCGGCTGAGGGTCCCGCGAGGGCTGGCCGTGACGGCCGGGGCCGCCTCCACGCTGATCGAAAGCCGGCTGCTGCGCAGGGAACCCCGCGTGCCGCTGGAGGCCGCGCGCATGACCACGACCAGGATGATCTTCAACGACGAGCGGGCCCGCGCGGAGCTTGGCCACACCTCACGGCCGGGGAGCGAGGCGATCAGGGAGTCTGCCCGCTGGTTCGCGGACAACGGCTACGTGACAGCTCGCCGGCGCGCGGCGATCAAGTGGCGCGAGTGACGCGCCCGCGGGACTGACCTGACGAGGGCGCCCGCGACCCCGACCCCGACCTGACGGAGGGCGGGCGAGAGCTGCGGGGCGGCTGGGACCCGCGGGTGCCGACAGCAGCGGGAGCCTCCGCACAGCGACGTCACACCAGCATCACCTGCCCACTTCGCACACTCCTTGCATGGACAAATCGCCTATAACGGACCGGAAAAAGGTCACAGAGTGTGCGAAGTCCCTTTCATCCCTTCGGATGGCCGCATCCGCGAGCACGTCAGGGGCTGGTGGGACGGGGGAGGCCCAGTTCGCGGGGAGCGGGGGCTGCCGGTGGTGCCGCACGGGTTATCCGGGGAGGCTTGCCGTGGTGCGGCGCTATCTGGTGTTCGCGGGCTGGGACCGTATCGGCGCGCGGACGCGAACCCGTTGCCTGCGCCGGGCGATCAGCATGACGAGCGCGATCGTAAGGCCCGCGGCGGCGATGGCTAGGCCAGCCTGCCCGTTGTCCAGCATCGACACCAGCACGCCGACCAGCCCGCCGGCCACGTTCGCGACCTGGTTAAGCGTCTCGGATACCGAGAACGTCGACGACCGGATTTCGTCGCCGATCTCGCGCTGGACGATCGAGTCCTGGCCGAGCTTGGCCAGGCTCGCGCAGAAGATCGCGGTGAACTCCACCGCCACGGCCGTCCACAAGCCGAACGACCAGGCGCAGACCACGGTGACCACCGGAGCGATGCCCAGCACGGTGAACATGATCAAGTGCGGTGACCTGCCGCGGAAGAAGGACCCGAGCACCATCGAGGTGAGGCTGCCAAGCGACAGGCCTGCGGCCAGGGCGGCGAGGGCGAAGTTGTGCGACACCGCATGGTGCGGCGCGCCGAAGTTCACGCTCCGCAAGAGGAACGCGAGCAGGAACAGGATGTAGCCGGAGAAAGCCCGCAGGACCGCGTTGACCGCCATGGCTTCCTTGACAACCGGGCCCACGTTCGCAAGGGTGCGCCAGCGTCCGGCGCCAGCATGGGTGCCGCCGGCCGCAGGCGGCAGCGCGGCGGGACCGCCGGGACCGCTAGGGGCGCCGGGGGCGCCGACGGCCCCCGGCTCGAG
>NZ_JASIAL010000556.1:0-6129 GCF_030042015.1 Trebonia sp.
CGGCGCGCGGTGCTAGGCGGGCACCGGGACCGTCTCCGCAGGCTCGGGCAGCTCGGTGGCGGGCTGCAGCGCCTCGGCGGCGGCCGCCGCGAACTCCTCGTACTGGCGGACCTCCAGGGCGCGCCTACGGCGGCTCCAGCCGAGCAGGCCGCCCATGATCGCGGCGACCTCGGGCGCCGCCGCCGCGCCCGCGTCCGGCGATTCGATGAGCAGCCGGATCCTGCGCGCGAGCACGTCCTCGACGTGCAGCGCGCCCTCGTGGGTGACCGCGTAGCTGACTTCGGCGCGCAGGTACTGGTAGCCCGCGAGCAGCGGCCGGGCCAGCGACCGGTCGCGGCGGACCGGCTCGAGCACCTCCGGGACGAGCGAGCCGTACCTGGTCAGCAGGTGCTCGACCGCCGCGATCGGCACCTCGTAGTCCTCGGCGAGCCGCTGCGCCGCGGCGCGCACCGCCGGCAGCCCGTCCGCCCCGAGCAGCGGCAGCTGACCGGTGACGGACTCGGGCACCGGGCGCCCGAAGTCGGCCACCGCCGCGTCGACCACGTCCCGCGCCATCAGCCGGTAGGTCGTGAACTTCCCGCCGGCGACCGAGACGAGCCCCGGCAACGGCGCGTCGACGACGTGCTCGCGGGACAGCTTGGTGGTCGGCGTGTCCGCCGCCGCCGCGACAAGCGGCCGCAGCCCCGCGTAGACGCCGATCACGTCCGCGCGGGTCAGCGGCGCGGCCAGCACCCGGTTGGCCGAGGCGAGGATGTAGTCGACGTCCTTGCTGCTGGCCGTCGGCTCGGCGCGGTCGCCGGTCCAGTCGGTGTCGGTGGTCCCCACGATCCACCGCTCGCCCCACGGGATGAAGAACAGCACGCTCTTGTCCGTGCGCACGATCACCCCGGTCTCTGCGTCGATCGCCGCCCGCGGCACCACCAGGTGCACGCCCTTGGACATCCGCACCTCGTAGCCGGGGCGCACTCCGCCGAGTGAGTGCACGAGGTCGGTCCATACCCCGGCGCACACCACCACGCAGCCGGCCCGCACGTCGAACGACCGGCCGCTCTCCTCGTCCCGCACCCGCGCGCCGGTCACCCGCGCGCCGTCGCCCTGCCGCAGCAGCGCGGTGGCGGTCGCCCGGGTGAGCACGGTCGCGCCGTGCGCGGCCGCCGTCCTGGCGACCGTGAGCGTGTGCCGGGCGTCGTCCACCTGCGCGTCGTAATAGACCATCGCCCCGGCGAGCCGCTCGGGCCGCAGCGCGGGCGCCCGCCGCAGCGCGCCGCGCGCGGTCAGGTGCCGGTGGTGCGGGACGGGCCGCTTGGTGCCCTCCATCGCGTCGTAGATCACCAGGCCGGCGCCCACGTAGGGCCGCTCGACCACCTTCCTGTACAGCGGGTAAAGGAACGGCACCGGCCGCACCAGGTGCGGCGCGAGCCTCGTCACGAGCAGGTCGCGTTCCCGCAGCGCCTCCCTGACCAGCTTGAAGTCGCCCTGCTCCAGGTACCGCAGCCCGCCGTGGATCAGCTTGCTCGACCGGCTCGACGTGCCCGACGCCAGGTCGCGTGCCTCGACGAGGCCCACCCGCAGCCCGCGGGCGGCGGCGTCGAGCGCGGCGCCCGCCCCGGTGACGCCGCCGCCGATGACCAGCACGTCGAGCGGCCCCGCGGCCAGCTTGTGCAGCGCGGTACTCCGGTCGCGGGCGTCAAGAACGCCGGACATGGGCGACCTCTCCTCCCCGAGTCCCGTCGTCGGCAGCGGGCCTCCGCTTCCATGGTACGGACGCTCCGCGGCCGTTCCTGGCAGCGACCCGCGGGACGCCGGCCGGCCCGGCGGCCGCCGCACGGGCCGCGGCCGCCGCCTTACCTGGGCCGCCCCACCGCGGCCGCCAGGTCGATGCCCGCCGGGTGCTCCGCCCGCCAGGCGATGTGCTGGTCGGGCCTGACCAGGAGGAACTCCCCGCGCCAGGGGTAGTCCGGCGGCGAGGCAGTCACGGTCAGCGGTATCCGCAGCGCCCGGGCTCGTTCGGAAAAATCCGCCACGGCTGCGTCCCCCGCGCCGGCCGGCGCTACGAGCGTGAACCCGGTGCCGAGCTGGTCATACAGCGAAGTCCCGTCCGGCAGCCAGCAGTGCGGCAGCCGCGCGCCCGGCTCGGCGGACGGGGTGTACGTGCCCACGTCGGCGACCGGAGCACCGCCGCCCCCCTGCACCACCGGCGACCCGGCGTAGGAGTAGCCGAGCACCAGCCCGAGGTTGTGGAACTCCGGGGACTTCACGCGCCGGATGGCCGCCGCGTCCGCGGCCAGGTCCGCGGGCAGCGCGGTCATGTTCGCCGCCGCGCTGGCGACGGTCTGTTCGGCCACGCCGCGCCGCTCCGGCTCATAGCTGTCAAGCAGCGCGGGCGGCGCCCAGCCGTGCAGCACGAACGCGAGCTTCCACCCGATGTTGACCGCGTCGCCGACGCACGTGTTGTACCCGTGGCCGCCGTAGGGCGGGTTCACGTGCGCGGTCTCGCCGACGAGGAACACCCGCCGGGTGCCGAACGTGTCCGCGACGAGCGCCCGCGCCGTCCACGGGTCGCTGGCGAGCAGCTCGTGCTCGACAGGAGCGCCGATCAGCCCCGTGATCAGCTCGGCGGCGTGCGCGAGGCCGTACTCAGGCGCGACGCCCGGCATGATCGCCCACCACGTGCCGGCCAGGTCGAGCCGGCCGGTCAGCCCCTTGGTGGCCGCGGTCAGCGTCCAGTACTGCACCGCCCGGCCGAGCTGGGGATCGAGCGCGGGGGCGCGGAACACCACGTTGAAGTTCGGCCGCGGATCGGACCGCCCGTTGTAGCGAGCGCCGGCCAGCTCGCGGGTCACGCCCGCGTAGCCATCGCAGCCGAGCACGTAGTCCGCCCGGACCAGGTACGTCTCGCCCGCCGCGCCGCGCACGGTCACGGTCACGCCGTCGCCGTCTTCGGCCAGCGCCGTGACCGCGTGCCCGAGCCGCATGTCGACCCGCGGCTGCCTGGCCAGGTGCGCCCGCAGCACCTCTTCCACCGCAGGCTGCGGCACCTGCTGCCCCGGCTCGGCGAACCGCTCGTCACGCTCGGTCGTCAGCCCGAACGCCCCGTCGAAATCGGTGATCCGCGCGCCGGTCAGCGACTCGCAGAACGTGACCCGCTGCGACCAGGCGACCTTGAGCGGCGCCGCGGCGCGCACCGCGGCGGCCAGCCCCCAGCGGCGCAGGTGCTCCATCGTCCGCACGCTCGACGTCTTGGCCCGCGGCCGCTGGTGGGACACCCGCTCCCGCGGTTCGACGAGCACGCACCCGACGCCGTGCAGGCTCAGCTCGGCGGCCGCCGCGAGCCCGGCCGGCCCGCCGCCGGCGATGAGCACGCCAGTTGTGTCGATACGCACGCAAGACATCTTCCGCCACCGCGGCCAGGCGTGTCGACGTCGCGCCGCACCCATTGCCCCGCCCGCGGCCCCGACCGCGCTCGCCGTCGCCCCGCGGGCACTGAAACACTTATCCCGAACGATCCGGGCCGCCTCCCCCGGGTCAGCACTTGGTCAAGGGAGACCGCGTTGGCCGATTTCGTCGGGGCTGTCGATCAGGGCACCACGAGCACCAGGTTCATGGTCTTCGACCACGCGGGCAACGAGGTCGCCAGGCGCCAGCTCGAGCACCAGCAGATACTGCCGCGGCCGGGCTGGGTCGAGCACGATCCGCTGGAGATCTGGGAGCGGACAAGGACGGTGATCGCGGCCACCCTCAACGCCAGCGGCCTGTCCGCGCGCGACCTGGCCGCGGTCGGGATCGCGAACCAGCGGGAGACCACGGTCGTGTGGAACCGCCGCACCGGCGTCCCGTACGCGAACGCGATCGTCTGGCAGGACACCAGGACCGACCGGATCGCCGCCATGCAAGAAAAAAGCGGCCACGGCGCGGTGATCAGGCACAAGGCCGGCCTGCCGCCCGCGACGTACTTCTCGGGCGGCAAGCTGCAGTGGCTGCTCGAGCGCGACGCCTTTTTGCGCGCGGACGCCGAACGCGGCGACGCGCTGTTCGGCACGGTCGACTCCTGGCTGCTGTGGAACCTGACCGGCGGCACGTCCGGCGGCGTGCACGCCACCGACGTGACCAACGCCAGCCGCACGATGCTGATGGACCTGCGCACGCTTGACTGGGACGAGGAGCTGTGCGGGTTCTTCGGCGTGCCGCGCGCGATGCTGGCGCGGATCGCGCCGTCGGCGCACGACTACGGCGTCACCGCGCTGCCCGGCCCGTTCGCCGGCGAGGTCCTGCTCGGCGCGCTGCTCGGCGACCAGCAGGCGGCGACGATGGGCCAGGTGTGCTTCGCGCCGGGGGAGGCGAAGAACACCTACGGCACCGGCAACTTCCTCGTGCTGAACACCGGGTCGCAGCTGCACGAGTCGAAGTCCGGCCTGCTCACCACCGTCGCCTACCAGTTCGCCGCGGTACGCCCGTCGGCCGCGCCCGACCCGCATGCCCGGCCATCCGCGCCCGCCGCCCCGCCGCCCCCCGTCTTCGCCCCTGCCACTCCCCAACCCCCTGTCTTCGCCCTCGAAGGCTCGGTCGCGGTGACCGGCGCGGCCGTGCAGTGGCTGCGCGACCAGCTCGGCATCATCAGCGGCGCCGCGCACAGCGAGGACCTGGCCAGGCAGGTCGACGACACGTCAGGGCTGTACTTCGTGCCGGCGTTCTCCGGCCTGTTCGCGCCGTACTGGCGCGCCGACGCGCGCGGCGCGATCGTCGGGCTGTCCCGGTTCCACACCAACGCGCACCTGGCCCGCGCCACGCTCGAGGCGATCTGCTACCAGACCAGGGACGTGGTGGAGGCGATGGCCGCGGACTCAGGCGTCACCCTCGACGTGCTCAAGGTGGACGGCGGCGTGACCGCCAACGACCTGTGCATGCAGCTGCAGGCCGACATCCTCGGCGTGCCGGTCAGCCGTCCGGTGGTCGCCGAGACCACCGCGCTGGGCGCTGCCTACGCGGCCGGCCTGGCGGCCGGGTTCTGGCGGGACCCGGCCGAACTGCGGGCGAACTGGCGCGAATCGCGGCGCTGGGAACCCACCTGGACCCAGGACCGCCGCGAAGCCGGCTACGCCGGCTGGAAGAAGGCGATCGAGCGGACCCTCAACTGGGTAGACGTCAGTTAGCCTCCGCGACGGGCGGGAGTGACGAAGGAGCGGCCATCGATGGTGGACGTGCGCACGTCGGCCGCGGCCGAGCCAGTCGGCGATGTGACAGCCGTGCTTGGCGAGGGCCCGTACTGGGTTCCCGAAGATTCCTGCCTGCTCTGGGTGGACATCCCGAACGGGCTGCTGCACCGCACGCAGCTTCGGTCCGGCGACACGGTCACCGTCGCGATCGGCCCGGTGTCGGCGGCGTTCCCCGCGCTCGGCGGCGGGCTGCTGACCGCGGGGGGAAACCGGCTGCGGTTGCACAAGCCCCGGGCCGGCGGGGCGCAGTGGACCGAGCACACGATCGCCGAACTGCCCGCCCGCGACGCCGTCCGGTTCAACGACGCGTCGGTCGACCCGGCGGGCCGGGTCTGGGCCGGGACGATGCACACCGGCGAGACCGAACCGCTCGGCGAGCTCTACCGGCTCGATCCCGGCCGCGTGCTGACCCCGGTCGTGAAGGGCGTGACGGTCTCCAACGGGCTCGGCTGGAGCCCGGACGGCTCGCGCATGTACTACGCGGACTCGCCGATGCGGCGGCTCGACGTGTTCGACTACGACCCGGCGACCGGCGAGGCGTTCCAGCGGCGCGTGTTCGCCGACCTCTCCCACGTGGCCGGCGTACCGGACGGGCTCACCGTCGACGCGGACGGCTGCGTCTGGGTGGCCATGTGGGGCGGCGGCGTGCTGCGCAGGTTCACCCCGGGCGGCCAGCAGGACGCGGTCCTGCCGTTGCCGGTGTCCCGGCCGACAAGCTGCGCGTTCGGCGGGGCGGGGCTGGCCGAGCTGTTCGTGACCACGGCCAGCGTCGACGGAACCGACGCCGGGCGTGCCGCCGAGCCGCTGGCCGGCCGCCTGCTGCGCGTCGAGCCGGGCCCGGTCGGCCTCCCGTCGGCCTCCTCGTGGGCGGCCATCCCCTCCTAGCCATCGCACGGACCCCGGGCCGGGAGGCGGC
>NZ_JASIAL010000019.1:0-4123 GCF_030042015.1 Trebonia sp.
TTCGGTGCTGGTGTCGTCGCGTGCGGCCGCGCGTTAAATCCTTTGCCGGCCCCTCTTTCCTGGCTTTACAATGGACTCATGATGTTCTGGCGAGCGACCGAAGGCCACGGGTGCAATCACCCGTCCTCGCAGCCTGCCCTGAGCATTGGGAAGGTTCCCTGATGAGACCGGAAGGTCGCTGACCGGGAACCGCCCGCGGGGAAAGCCCCAGCGGGCGGTTTTCATTTGCATAGGGATCAGCCAGCGGTTCGGCGGCCCGGCTCCAACCCGGGCGTAATGCGGGTTCGACTCCTGCGGTCCCTGCGAGCCCCTGAGTACGGGCTTGCCGGTTGACATGTCCATAGCGTGAGCATCTTCAGGCAGGCCTCTTCGTGCCTGCCGCCTGGTCCGCCGTGTGCTTGTGACGGCGGCCGTGGGGCTGTAGCTCAGCCTGGTAGAGCGCCTCGATGGCATCGAGAGGGCCGCGCGTTCGAATCGCGCCAGTTCCACCACGGGGATGACAGCTAAGGCAGCGGTCGCGCCCTGCAAGCGCCGACGAGCCGGTTCGATTCCGGCCTTCTCCACCGGGTTCGAGGAAGACGGCAATCCACTCGGTTCGGGGCCGAGGGAAACCGGGTTCGACTCCCGGGGACCCGACTCGACGGTGCCTTCCAAGCATCTCACCGGAGTTCGATTCCCCGGTGCGGTTCCAAGCGTCGCTAGCTTAACCGGCTAGAGCAGCGGGCTCTTACCCCGTGAGGTCTCGGTTCGAATCCGAGGCGACGTACCCATGGGCGTGTGCGCCAACGGCAGAGCGGGCGTCCTCAAAAGGCGCCGGTTGCGAGTTCAAGTCTCGCCGCGCCTATGCGATACCGGGTGGGTTGCCGGGCATCCCGCCAAGTCTCTGAAACTTGGGCACGCAGGTTCGAGTCCTGCCCCGGTAGCCATGCCGCCGCGTTACGCGCCAGTGCGCGCTTGTTCTTGGCAGGAACGAGTCGCCCGGGCCGGCGCCGGGAAAGGCTCCATGCGGATGTAGCTCAGGGGTTAGAGCACTTCCTTGCCAAGGAAGAGGCCCCGGGTTCGAGACCCGGTATCCGCTCGCAAGCCGGACTAGCCCAACACGGCAGAGGCGCCTGGCCCAGACCCAGGAGGTTCGCGGTTCGAATCCGCGGTTCGGTACGGAAGGTGAACCGGACAGGCGCGCCGGGCTCGCCCGCTAAGCGATGCGCGGGTCACACCGTGGGCTTCGAGTGCTCCGCCTTCCGCCATGGAGGATGAACCGGCCAGGGGCCGGCTGCGGTCGGAAGCCGTATGGGCGCCGGAAGGCGCTGGGAGTCGCGATCTCCGTCCTCCGCCATCTCCCGCTCGTTCGTATCGGGCGGGAGAGCCGACATGGAGAGTGAACTAGCCGGGGAGCTGGCGCCGATTCGAAATCGGCTGGGCATAAGGCGGTAGCGCTCGGTTCAACTCCGCGATGGAGCGCCGCTAGCGCAACCGAGAGCGCGACCGCCTTCTAAGCGGCCCGGCCGGGGTTCGCCTCCCCGGCGGCGTACGCACGGATCTTGCTCCGTTGGAGAAACTGGTTAACCTCGCCAGGCCCTCAACCTGGAGTCTGCGGGTTCAAGTCCCGTACGGAGCACGCAAGGCCCCATCGGCCAATGGCTAAGCCACCTGCCCTTCAAGCAGGAAAAGACGGGTCGGAACCGTCTGGGGTCACAGCGCGGTGGACTGGAGTTAGGTTCCAGCCGGGTCTCATAAGCCCTGTAACGCGGGTTCAAATCCCGCCCGCGCCACCAATCTCGCGTGGTCCAACTAGGCAGGACGGCGGACTGTTAATCCGTACGGTGAAGGTTCGAATCCTTCCGCGAGAGCGCAGCACATCATGGTCTTGCAGGGGAGCCGCCTTGCAGGGAGCCGGAGTCCCCGCCACCCCGTCAAGGTGGAGACCGCGGGTTCAAATCCCGTCAGGACCGCTCAGGACCGCTCACGCTCTCGTGGTGAAACGGATATCACGCCTGGCTACGAACCAGGAGAGCGGGGGTTCGACTCCCTCCGAGAGCGCGCAAGCCCGGCTAGTTCAACGGAAGAGCGGCTGCCCTACAAGCGGCGAATCGGGGTTCGAGTCCTCGGCTGGGTACTGTGGCCGATTCCGAAGTCAACGAGGAGCCAGGTTGTGACCCTGGTCCAAGAGGGTGGAAGTCCCTCCGGTCACCCCAGGGTCGGTGGCGCAGCGGCGACCGCACTCGGCCGTAAACCGAGCATCCCACCCGCAGGTTCGAGTCCTGCCCGGCCCACGCATGCCCTCGTAGCGCAGGGGATAGCGCACTAGCTTCCGAAGCTAGGGGTCGCCCGTTCGAGTCGGGCCGAGGGCGCTCGTGTCGCGCACCTCACTCTCATGCTCACGTTAGGGACATGCCTACGCCGGAACCGGCGGTCGGCTGGCACGATGACGGCGACACCACTTCCAGCGCGGTTTCATCAAGGCCGAAATCGTGTCCTTCGACGACCTGATGGCCGCGGGCTCCATTGTCGCCCCCGAGGCCGCCGGGGTGATCCACACCGACTTCCGGCGCGGCCAGCTAGGCCCCCGAACGCAACCGTCCACGGCACGCAGTTCAGCCGCTCAGGCGGGGGAGTTGCGCGGGTGGCGCCAGGGGCGGCGCACCGAGGTGAATCTGGCTCGGCGGCGGGGCGACTACCGTCACGGGCATCCCGAAATCGCTGAACGTGATGTCCGATATGTCCTGCGTGCCCTGGAACAATCCTGACGACACCGTGGTCAGCGAGACCCGCATGTGGCGCACCTGCCCGTGTTCATCGACGCTGAGCGTGCCGTAGACGGTCCGCGGGGCGTGCGAAGACCCGGCGGTCGCGGTGAACGAGTACTCGGTGCCGGTCCATCCCGGGCCGGAGACCGGGCCGTCGTCCCGCACGGAGGTGGCGGATTCGATCAGCGGCAGCAGGCCGTGCGGCCCCACCGCGATGGCCTCGGCGTCGCCGGCGGCGAGCGCGGCCGCGAAGTCCCATGTGGCCGACTCGCCCGCATCGATGGCGTTCGTGTTGGGAGCCGCGACAAACTTGTACCAGGGCCTGCGATGACCCGACTTCAGCGTGAAGTCCGGCGACGAGTACTCATATTTGCCGATGTAGCGGTAGCTGCCGTTCGCGTCGACATTGTTTCCGGTCACGGTGTCCTCGCCGGTCTGCCGCGCGGGATCGAAGGCACCCTGGTCGAACAGCCTGAATCCGTACTTCTGGCCGTGGACCAGGAATATCTGCTCGAGGACCGCGCTGATGCGGAAGGTCTGCACCCTGGTCCTGGCGAGGATGCTGGTGAGCTCGGCGCGTGCGGTCAGCGGGGGCGGCGGGCTCCCATGGGCACCCGACAGCCCGAGCAGGGTACCGCCGCCCGCCGCGACCGCGAGCACGCCCGCGGTCGCCGTCCTGGCGCGCACCCGGCGGCGCGCTCGCCGCCGGTGAACGGCGGACAGCAGGTTGGGGGCCGGCGGGATCGTGTCGGCAGCCGCCGCGAGCAGTTGGCGTGCTGCTGCCTCGGTGAGGTCGTCGTTCATGTGTTCCCCTTCACTACGCCTTTACTAGTCGGCTTGCCGCGTAATCCTCCGCTGGCCGGCTGATTTGCCAGCTCACTGCCGAGCAGTTCGCGCAGCGCCCGCACCCCCCGATGGGTGTGGGTCTTGACTGTGCCGACCGAACATCCGAGCAATTCCGCCACCTCGGTCTCCGGCAGATCAGCGCAATAGCGCAGCACGAGGGCCGCTCGCTGCTGCCGGGGAAGGGCGGCCAGCGCCTGCCTGACCAGCACGCCGACCGCGTGCCGGTCCGCGAAGTCCTCCCCTGAGCCGGGGAGCGGCCCGATGGAGCCGGCCCCTGTCCCGTCCGCCGCCAGCTCCATCGGCGTTTCCTGCCGCCACTTGGCCCGCCACCAGGACCGGCGCGTGTTGACGATGATCCGCCGCAGGTAAGCGTCGGGATCGGTGCTAACGTCCAGCCGCGGCCAGGCCCGGTACAGCTTGAGCAGGCTTGCCTGCACGAGGTCTTCGCCTGCCTGCCTGTCACCGGTCAGCAGGATCGCCAGCCGCAGGTGGCTATCTCCCCTGTCGCGGACGAAAGCGGCGAAGCGCTC
>NZ_JASIAL010000120.1:0-3729 GCF_030042015.1 Trebonia sp.
CGGAGACGCTGGAGACCCTCCTGCGGGAGGGACAGACGTGGGGTGACAGCGCAGAATGGCTCCCGGCGCTCCCCTCGGAGTCAGTCGACCTGTGGTTCACCAGCCCCCCGTATGCCGACGCCCGCGCCTACAGCCGCATCCACCCGGACCGCTACGTGGACTGGTTCCTGCCCTACGGCAAGCTCATGCTCGAAGCCACCGCGGAGACCGGCTGGCTCGTGCTGAACATCAAGAACCGGGTGGCGAAGGACGGGCCGCTGCGCGGGCAGCGGCACCCGTACGTCTACCAGCTCGTGCTTGCCCTGCAGCAGCAGGGGTGGCGCTGGCTTGAGACCTACGTCTGGCACAAGCCCAACGCGGTCCCCGGCAGGTTCGGCCCCCGCACCAAGGACAGCTTCGAGTACGTCTACGCGTTCGCCAAGGGACCGAAGCCGTACTTCGACCTCGGCGCGGTCCGGGTGCCCTACAAGACCACGCCGGAAGAGATCGAGCGCCGCAAGCTCGACACGCTGGGCCGCCGCAACACCAGCGCGGGATTCGGCCGGGATCGTACGACGACATACCTGCACGGAGGGGCCGATCCTGGCAACGTTGTCTCCGTGCCGCAAACCTACAACCAGTACTACGGCGCGGGCGGCCACACCGCCGCGATGCCCGAGGGCCTGGCCGAGTTCTTCATCAAGGCGTGCTGCCCCGAGCAGGGAACGGTGCTGGACCCGTTCGCCGGATCCGGTACGACCGCGGTGGCCGCCCGGCGGCTGGGCCGGAGGGCCGGGGGCCTGGACATACACCGCGGGTTTGTCGCAGCTGCGCACGAGCGGCTCCGCAGTGGCGTGCCAGACGGCGTTCCGGTCCTTATTGACGTCGAACGCTAACGCGGCCATGCCCACGCCGCACCAGACCGTGGACATTATCTGGACCGCGTCCACCTGGGATCAGCGAGTCGCCCGCGTCCGGCAGATCCCGCAGCACCACGGCACCGATCAGCACGCGGCCATCTACGCTGACATCGCGCACCACCTTGCAAGCATGCTCGTATAGGACTTGCGGCTTAGGATTGTGCGCGGGGAACGGCCTTGTGCACGCAGGTACAAGCTCGAAGCCGGTCCAGGCCATGGCCCAGTCAGTGGTGAGAGGGATTTGCGGGATGTCGAGCACGGTTGGTCTCCCGTGTGGCGGGGTGGTTCGACGGTCCCTAGCTGCTACCGTGTCGTCAGTAACTTTCCTCGCGACGCCCCCTGGCTATGTTTTGCCTGGTCAGGGGCCTGGACGTCGCCGCTAACATGGACCACATGGGTTCGGATCCGAAGGCCGGCAGACTGCTCGTCGCGACGCCGCTGCTCGGGGATCCGAACTTCCGGCGCGCCGTTGTCCTCATCGTGGAACACGAGGCCGTGGAGGGGACCCTCGGCGTCGTGCTGAACCGGCCGACAAAGGTCGGCGTGGGCCAGGTGCTCGAACAGTGGACGGAACTGGCCACGCGGCCCTCGGTGGTGTTCCGGGGCGGCCCGGTGGCGCCGAACAGCGCGCTGGCCCTCGCCCTCGTCCCCGGCAAGGATGAGCCGCTCGGCTGGCGGGCGCTCGACGGTGCCCCCGCACTGGCCCGCCTCGGCCTGCTTGACCTGGACGCACCGCCGCGGCTGCTCGCGCCCGCGATCCAGTCGCTGCGCGTCTACGCGGGCTACGCCGGCTGGTCGCCCGGGCAGCTGCAAGCCGAGATCGACGAGGGTGCCTGGTACGTCGTGGGCGCCGAGCCAGGCGACGTGTTCGCCGCCGAGCCGGAGCAGCTATGGCGCACCGTGCTGCGCCGCCAGGAAGGCGACCTCGCCTTCCTGGCCACCTATCCCGACGACCCGGGCCTCAACTGACGCCCGGCCCGCCGGCCCGCCGGCCCGCCCGCCCCGCCCGCGAGACGGTAAGCTAGGGGATCGTGAGCACCGAGGTAATGCCAGACAGCGACGTGCGCGTCCACGAGGACGTCCGGGTCGATACTTCGCATGGCGATCACGAGCGCTTCGCGCACTACGTCGACAAGAACGAGATGATGCAGAGCGCCGTGTTCGGCACTCCCATCCGCGCGCTATGCGGCAAGGTTTGGGTACCGAGCCGGGACCCGCAGAAATTCCCCGTCTGCCCGGAGTGCAAGGAAATTTACGAGTCGCTGCCGCCAGGCGACGACAACGGCGCGGAGTGAGCGTCAGGGAAGAGACGCCACGGCTCGTTCTGGATAATGGCCTTTCTTTTCTCCGTGGCTGGCAGAAAGCTGCTTACGAAGAGTATTTTGGCGCTGCGCGGCGTGATTTCCTGTTGGTAGCGACGCCTGGCGCGGGCAAGACGACGTACGCGCTCGCCGTGGCCGTGCGATTGCTCGCCCAGCGCGAGGTCGCCGCCGTCACTGTTGTCACGCCGACCGAGCACCTCAAGCACCAGTGGGCACGCGCCGCGGCGCGCTTCGGGATCGCGATCGACCCCGCGTACCGGAACGCGCAAGGGCCGGCGGGCGCCGGCTTCCATGGGGTGGCGGTGACCTACGCGCAGGTGGCCGCGCATCCCGCCCTGCACGGGGGGCGCACGCGCAGCCGGCGCACGCTGGTCATCTTCGACGAGATCCACCATGCGGGCGACGCGTTGTCCTGGGGTGACGCGATACGGGAGGCGTTCGAGCCCGCCAGGCGGCGGCTCGCGCTGACCGGGACGCCGTTCCGCAGCGACGCGAACCCCATCCCCTTCGTCGGGTACGTGCCCGAGCCGGACGGGGCGCCTGGGGCCAGGCGGTCCGCGTCCGACTGGGTGTACGGGTACGGTCCGGCGCTGGCGGACGGGGTGGTGCGGCCGGTGATCTTCCTCGCCTACTCCGGCCGGATGCACTGGCGGACGAGGGCGGGTGACGAGCTGACCGCCATGCTGGGCACGCCCATGACCGCCGACCAGGTGGCGCAGGCGTGGCGGACCGCGCTCGACCCGGCGGGGGAGTGGATCCACCGCGTGCTCGAGGCTGCCGACCGGCGGCTCACCGAGGTCAGGCGGGCCATGCCCGACGCGGGCGGGCTGGTGATCGCCAGCGACCACGAGACCGCGCGGGCGTACGCCGCGCTGCTGCGCCGGATCAGCGGGTCGCGGCCCGTCGTCGTGCTGTCGGACGACCCGGGCGCGAGCAGGAAGATCTCCGCCTTCGCCGATTCGGCCGACCGCTGGATGGTCGCGGTGCGGATGGTGTCCGAGGGAGTGGACGTCCCGCGGCTCGCGGTCGGCGTGTTCGCGGCCAGCGTGTCCACGGCCTTGTTCTTCGCCCAGGCGGTGGGCCGGTTCGTGCGCGCCAGGCAGCGCGGGGAGACTGCCTCGGTGTTCCTGCCCTCGGTTCCGGTGCTGCTCGGCTTCGCCGCCGAGCTCGAGGCCGAACGCGACCACGTGATACCCGCGCTGCCGCGTGACTCAGCAGCGGAGCTCGCGGAGGCTGCCCGCACCAGGGACGCGCCGGACGGCGACCTCGACGGCCAGGCCTTCGAGGCCCTGGCGGCCTCGGCGACGTTCGACCGGGTGCTGTACGACGGCGGCGAGTTCGGCACCGCAACGGAGCCGGGCTCGCCGGAAGAGCAGGACTACCTGGGGCTGCCCGGCCTGCTTGAGCCGGACCAGGTGGCGCTGCTGCTGCGCAAGCGGCAGGCAGCCCAGCTCGCCGCGCGGTCCGCCGCGCTGGCGGCCGACCAGCGCCGCGCCGCCGCCGCACCG
>NZ_JASIAL010000557.1:0-4316 GCF_030042015.1 Trebonia sp.
CGACGACCTCCACACGGTCTCGAACCCGCCGTCGTCGCGAACGTTGCCTGCCAGGAAGTTCTCGTGGATCGCGAACGGGCACGCGTACACGTCGCCCACGGGGTCGATCAGGCAGACGACCCGTCCCGCGCCGCACAGGTTCAGTCCCGGCAGGGCGGAACCGTACGCCGACAGGTGGAAGAACGAGTCGCCGGTCAGCACCTGCTCGCCGTGCGCCACGAGCCATGCGTGCAGCGAGCGCTGCTGGTCCGCGGTCGGGTGCAGGTCGTGCCAGACGTCGGCGCCGCGTCCCGACGGGCGCAGCCGGGTGAGCCGCAGCTGGGCGCCGAACCGGTCGGCGATGGCCTTGAATGCGTCAAGCTGGGGAATGTTCTGCCTGGTCATGACCACCGACAGCTTGAAGCCGCGGAATCCGGCGGCCGACAGGTTCTCCATCGCCCGCATCGCGGTCGCGTAGGAACCGGCGCCGCGCACCGCGTCGTTCACGCCTGCCGTCGCGCCGTCCAGCGATATCTGCACGTCCACGTAGTCGGACGCGGCCAGCCGGGCGGCCACGTCAGGGGTGATCTTCACGCCGTTGGTGGAGAACTTCACCCCGACGTGGTGCGCGGTCGCGTAGTCCACCAGTTCCCAGAAGTCCTGGCGCACCGTCGGCTCGCCGCCGCCGATGTTGACGTAGAAGACCTGCATCCGCTGCAGCGTGTCGATGACCTGCTTGCACTCCCGCGTGGTCAGCTCCCGCGGATCCCGGCGGCCCGAGGAGGACAGGCAGTGCACGCACGAAAGGTTGCAGGCGTAGGTGAGCTCCCAGGTCAGGCAGATGGGAGCGTCCAGGCCAAGCTGGAACAGGTCGGTCAGCCGCCCGGGCGCGCTCCCCGCGCCGGCAGCCAGGTCCTGGGTGAGGGTCATGCGGGCGTCCGTTCGGAAATCATGTGTGAATCCGCGAGCGCGGCCAGCGCCCGGGTGTACGCGGGCAGTTCCGCCTCGGTCACGCCGGCCGCGGCGCACGCGGCCCTGGCGGTGGGGTGGTCGACAAGCGACCGCACCACCGCGAGCACCCGCTGGTTCTTCAGGAAGGAAAGCCGCCGGGTGCCGAAGTGGTACAGCAGCGCGCCGAACGGCTCGGGGCGCATCGACACGCGCGGGTCGACCTGCCACGGGTGGTCGAGGTCGAACGGGGTCGGCTCAGTAGACACCGCACATACCGTCGATCGAGACCTCCTCGACGAGGAGCTCGTCGCTGCTGAGGGTCTCGGTCTCTGCCTGCTCGGCAGCCGCGAAAGCTGGCTCGGCCATGCGAACCTCCGGTAATAGTGGCACCAAGTGCCAAGATCAGGACCTGGGCACGAGCGTAACGGCACCAGGTGCCGGAATCAAGAAAAATCACGCAGTGTGACCGGCCATCACGCTATGGCCGTCGTAAGATGTGGCAACTGCTAACAGGGTTGGTGATCACAGTGCCGGCACCGGCGGCGGCGACCCCGGGCACCGCGGGCCCGGCCGGTGACCCCGGGCCCGGGCCCGGGCCCGCCGGCCACCCCGGGCGCAAGCGGGTGACGTCGCGGGCTGAGCTCGAACAGGCGGCGTTCGGGCTGTTCGCCGCGAACGGATTCGAGCAGACCACGGTCGATGAGATCGCGGCGGCGGCCGGGATCGGGCGGCGGACGTTCTTCCGCTACTTCCCGTCCAAGAACGACATCCCGTGGGGCGCGTTCGAGCACGAGCTCGACCGGATGCGGGTCCGGCTCAAGGCGTGCCCGCCCGAGATCCCGCTGATGGACGCGATCCGGCTCGCGCTCATCGACTTCAACCGGGTCCCCGCCGCGCAGGTGCCGCTGCACAGGCGGCGGATGCAGCTGATCTTGCGGGTCCCCGCGCTGTTCGCGTACTCAACGCTGCGCTTCACCGCGTGGCGGCAGGTGATCGCGGAGTTCGTCGCGCAGCGGACCTGCCGCCGCGCCGGGGAGCTCGCGCCGCAGGTGATCGCGCACGCCGTCCTCGGGGTCGCCGTCGCCGCCTACGAGCACTGGCTCGACGATGAGAGCGCCGACCTCGGCGCGCTGCTCGACGACGGGATGCGGCAGCTCGGCGCCGCGTTTGCCGGGAGCCTGCGCTGACCGGACCGCTTTTCGCGCTGCGCGCCGCGCACTGGCCTGACGTCGAGGCGGGGCCGCGGCGGCTGCTCGTGGTGCCTCTTGGCTCGCTGGAGCAGCACGGGCCGCACCTGCCTTTGGACACCGACACCCGGATCGCGGCCGCGGTGGCCGAACGGGCCTGCGCGAGACGAGCCGGGGTGGCGCTCGCGCCGCCGGTGGCGATCGGGGCGAGCGGCGAGCACGCGGACTTCCCCGGCACGCTGTCGATCGGCACGGCCGCGCTGACACTGGTCCTAGTCGAGCTCGGGCGGCACGCGAGCCTCCACTGGCCGGCGATGCTGCTGGTCAACGGGCACGGCGGGAACGCGGCCGCGATCGGCGACGCCGCGCGCCAGTTGCGCGCGGAGGGACGGCAGTGCCATGTGTGGCATACGGGGGCGGCCCTGCCTGGCTGCGACGCGCACGCTGGACGGACCGAGACATCGGTGCTGCTCGCGCTGGCCCCCGGCGACGTGCGGCTGGCCGCCGCCGCGCCCGGCGAGACGCGGCCGGTCACCGCGATCATGCCCGAGCTGCGGGCCCGCGGGGTCCGCGCGGTCAGCCCGAACGGCGTGCTCGGCGATCCGACGGGCGCCTCCGCCGCCGAAGGCGAGCGGCTGCTCGGCCTGCTCGCCGACGGCCTGGCCGGGACGCTGGATAAGCTGCTTGCCGTGGGTAGCGCATGACCGGGCGGCTCGCCGTCGTGACGGGCGCGGCGCGCGGCATGGGGGCGGCGGTGTCCCGGCGGCTCGCCGCGGCGAGCTGGTCGCTCGTGCTGATCGACGCGTGCGCGCCGCAGCCGCCACTTGACTACCCGATGCCGTCGCTCTCCGACCTCGACGCCGTCGCCAGCGACTGCCTAGCGGCCGGCGCGCCAGGTGTCGACGTGCTGGTGGCGGACGTCGGCGACGGCGGCGTGCGCGGCAAGATCGCGGACGTGCTCGACGGGCGGGCGCCGACAGCCGCGGTGGCCGCGGCCGGGGTCATCGGCGGGCACCTGGCCTGGAGCGCGCCCGACGACGCGTTCGACCTCGTGCTGCGGGTGAACCTGCACGGGGTGCGCCACCTGGCGGACGCGTGCGTGCCGTCGATGGTGGCCGCGGGGTCCGGGCGGTTCGTCGCGGTCTCCTCCGCGGCGGCGCTGCGCGCGATGCCGCGGCTCGCCGCGTATTCGGCCGCGAAGGCGGCCGCTCTCGCCTACGTGCGCGCGCTGGCCGCCGACCTGGCCGGCACCGGGGTGACCGCGAACGTCGTCTGCCCTGGCTCCACCCGCGGGGTGATGCTCGAGGCCAGCGCGGCCGTCTACGGCCTCCCGTCGCAGGACTCGTTCGCGGGCCAGGCGCTGCTGCGGCGGCTCCTCGAACCGAACGAGGTCGCGGCCGCGATCGCATGGCTCTGCTCCCCCGATTCCGGCGCCCTCACAGGCGCGGTCATTCCCGTCGACGGCGGCCTTTCCGCATAAGGGAATTTTAATTATTTAGCCGAACGAATGGTTGCGCCTCTTAAGAACTCCGCGGCATGCGGCTGGCGCGGCAGATATCCGGGATGAGATGATCCGCCCGGTGAATCCCGCTCACCGGCATTCCAGCGAAACCCGGGATTTGGTCTACGTCTACCCGACGAACACCGCGGGTGACGCCGTGAGCGTCGGCTTCGACCTGATCCTGGCCTGCTGACGCTCGCGGTTGGGCCACTTTTCGACAGCGGGGATAGAAACCCACCTTTTATGGTGGGTTTCTATCCCCGCTACTGCAGGTTCCCCGGATCGATCGGGGAGCCGTAGGCCTCGTCCATGGCGTCGAGGTTGTCGTGGGCGGGGTACTTGTGGGCGGCGGGGCCCTCGGCGAACGCGCGCAGCACGTTCATCGTGGCCTGGCGGACGAAGCCGGGGGTCTTGCCCTCGACGCCGTGCGGCTGGTCGCCGTAGATGGCCTCCACCCAGCGCATCGTCCCGCTGTTGAAGACGCCGGCGCCGCCGGGGTGCGTGTAGTAGGCGGAGTCCCCGAAGCTGCTCGCGCCCTCGCAGGTCAGCGGGGAGTGGGAGAGCACCTCGATCGGGCGCTCCACCGGGTAGGCCGGGTCGACCCGGTCGTACTCGACGCCGACCAGGTTCGGGAAGCTGTCGCCCGCGCGCACCCCGGTGTCCCTGAACACCCAGCTCGACGGGCTGACGACCACGTA
>NZ_JASIAL010000020.1:0-23912 GCF_030042015.1 Trebonia sp.
GGGCGGGATAAATCGGGACTTAGCGGACATTCTGTAAGCGCTGGACTAGCCGCCGCGCCTGCGGGCCGCCGGGTCGGTGCGCCCGGAACTCGGGGACGCCGGGCTGACTGGCGCGGCCGGCTGGGCTGACCACAGCAGGGCGGGATGAGGTGCTCATCGGGCGGCGCGCGCAGCCGATCATTACCATTCTGCCGCCGAACACGGGATAATAGGGCGACGGATCGACACGATTGTTGCTGACCGGTTCCGAGTTCGGCGCTGGTGCGCCGGGTGTGAGATCAGCCGTCTTTATCCAGCTGGCCGGCGGCGGATTGCCCGCCCCTGAGTGCGGCTGCCGACCTGAGCAGACCCGAGCGTTCGAGTTCGGCGAGGACTTCTCCTGAGGCCTGCGGGGGGCGCCGGCGGGAGTCGGCGATCTGCTGCACGCAAGCGGCAACGGTCGCGGCGTTGATCCCGATCTGATCGAGCACGAAGTCGTCCGGAGATTTGGCCTCGATACCGAACTGGGCGAGATAGTCGGGCGGGAAGTGCTTCAGGTTGGCGGTCACGATCACCTGGGCGCCAGCCCTGATTGCTGCTGCCAGGACGTGCCGGTCGCCGGTGTCTGGCAGCTTGAGGGCATCGATCAGGTCTTCGTAACCCGACACCAGGCAGTCGGCGACCGCGTCGTTCATCAGGTTGCGCAGGCGGTCGAGTTTCTCCTGGGGCACGTCCGGGTGACTGCGGGCGCGGCTCCTGACCATCTCGTCCAGGATCTGGTCGGTCCACTTCGCCTGGACCAAGCCCTCGCGGGCGATGCGGATGAGCAGGTCGCGCTGAGCATTGGGGTACAGCGCGTTGGCGTCGTAGAGGACGATGAACGGCACTGGCTAGTCACCGCCGAGTTCCTCGCCCAGCCGGGTCAGCTCATCGGCGACTGCCCGCCGCCGCTGGTAGTCGCCTCGCTGATACGCAAGCAGGCTCTCGAACGCGACCCGGCGGTGGGTGCCGACCATGGTGTAGAGGATCTGCCCGGATTCCAGCAACCCGATCAGGTAGGGGCGGGACACGTTCAGCATGTCCGCAGCCTGCTGGGTGGTGAGCATCGCCCGGTTCGGCAAGATCTGCACTCCCTGTCCGTCCGCGAGCATGCCGAGGACCTGGGCGAGCATGACCGCCACTGCTCGCGGCACCACGAGCGCCTCGTCATCGCCGACCTCGGCCTCTACGCGTATCGGTTCGTTGCCGGGGTTGCGTGCCAGGTACAGGCTGATGCGCTGCGCTGCGCGCTTGACGAGCTCAGCGTCAACTTGCTCTGGCCTGATCTCGATCGCCTTCGCGTTCATTGCCCCTCCTCTCGCCGTTAACCGCAGTATCTGAAACAATCGCAACATCCGCAAGTATTCCCTGGAAGCTTTCTGGGCAATCGTCTTCGAGATACCGCTCAGCGGATCGCGCCAGGTTCGGCGGAGATCGACGCTCCAACCGCGAACCTGCACCGGCCAGCTGCTCAGCGAGACGACGTTCTGCCTGAAGCAAGAGGGCGGCTCCGAACTCGACGGATGGCGACCTCCGGGCCATCAACTCGTAGGAACGACGAGTTCGGGTGCTGACACGTTAGGCCCACCCGTGATAACCCCGAACCCACCCCAGGGCGTGAAAACCCCGAACCCACCCCAGGGTTCGGGGTTTTCTGCTGCCCGCGGGCGGTTGCAAGCGCACCCGGCCGCGACCGCGACGCACCCGGACTGGCGGTGAGGCCCACAACGCCAGGCCTATTGCAATGCCAGGAACTTAAGCCGCCCAGCCTGCCGGCGGACAAACCACCGATACCGGGCGCGGTCCGCGGGCGCTGGCCAAGATAGGAGCCGAGCGGCATCCGGAAATCGGTATAAAACGGGCAATAAAGCTGCGGCCCGGGTCCTAAGTTCCCGGTGCCGTCCCACTATCTGAGACGGCCGCCGGCCAGCCGTCCGCGCCCCGGCCAGCCGTCCGCGCCCCGGCCAGCCTGCCACACCCTTGCCGCACTGCTCACACGCACATCAGCTGACCAGGTGACATGCACCCGAGGGAGCGGCGACACAGCCCCTTAACTTCCCGAGATCGCAATAGGGTGAGCGCTGGGGGGCCCAACGCCAAAAGCGTGCCCGTGGCGGGCGCTGCTGGCGGGCTACGGGGCGGGCTACAGGGCCGGCGACGGGGCGCGTCGGCTACGGGGCCGGGGCTACGGGGCCCGCTACAGGGCGGGGACCGCGCGGCGGAGCGAGGCGGCGACCGCGGCGGCGGCGGCGCCCGGGTCCGGTGCGCGCGTGATGGGGCGGCCGATGACAAGCAGGTCGGCTCCGGCGCGGATGGCCTCTTCCGGGGTGGCGACGCGCGCCTGGTCGTGCAGGTCCGCTCCCGCGGGGCGGACGCCCGGGGTGATCAGGGTGACGTCAGGGCCGACCTCAGCCCGGACCGCGGCGACCTCGTGCGGTGAGCAGACCAGCCCGCGGGCACCCGCGGAGACCGCCATGACGGAGAGCCGGCGCACCAGGTCGCCGACTGGCCCGGGGACTCCCATCTGCGCCAGGTCGTCGTCACCGAGCGAGGTGAGCACGGTCACGGCGGCCACGGTGGTGCCGGGGGCCGACTCCACCGCCGCCCGGACCACGTCCGCGCCCCCCGCGGCGTGCACGGTCAGGATCTCCGGGCGCAGCCGCGAGACGGCGCGAGCGGCGCCCGCCACCGTGGCGGGGATGTCGTGCAGCTTCAGGTCGAGGAAGACCTCGACCCCGCTGGCCCCGCGCACCGTGGCCACGACGTCCGGGCCGTAGCGCAGATACAGTTCCAAGCCGATCTTGACAGTCGACACGTGCGGCGTCACGAGCGCTGCCCAGCGTGCCGCGGTGTCCAGGTCCGGGGCGTCGAGCGCCACGGCGACCGGTGCTGGCCTTTGCACCCCAGTCTCCTCTCTCCCAGGTGGCCGGGGCTGTCCCGGCGATTCTGACTGCCGGTACCGCATGATAGTCACACCCCGTAACTGCTCATAACGTCCAACCGGTGCGCTGCGCCGCATAACCCGCGGGCTGGTGCGCGCGGCCCACGATGTCTGATACCCGGTCCACGCCCCGCGCCGCAAGCTCTTCCTCGAGCTCGCGCTGGATTCGCGCGCAGGCCGAGGGATCGTGGAAGAGCACCGTCCCGACGGCCACCAGCGTGGCTCCCGCGAGCAGCAGTTCCAGGGCGTCCCGCCCGGTCCGCACCCCGCCGGCCCCGATGATCGGCACGTCGGGCAGCGCCTCGCGGACCTGCCAGACGCAGCGCACCGCGACCGGGCGGATCGCGGGCCCGGACAGGCCGCCGGTCAGCCCGGCCAGCGCGGGGCGCAGGGACACCGGGTCGATGGCCATGCCGGGCAGCGTGTTGATCATGGACAGGCCGTCTGACCCGGCGGCCACGCAGGCCCGCGCCACCGCCACGATGTCGGTGACCTCGGGGGACAGCTTCGCGAAGACAGGGATGTCGTACCTGGCGCTGCCGCGCACCGCGGCCACCACCTGGCCGGCCGCCGCCGGGTCAAGCGCGAACGCGCGCCCGGCGGCGGACGCGTCCGGGCAGCCCAGGTTGACCTCGATCGCGGTCACGCCGGCGGCGTCGGACAGCCGCGAGGCGAGTTCGCCGTACTCGCGGGCGGTGTGGCCGGCGATGCTCACGACGGCGCGCGCGCCGCGCGACAGCAGCCACGGCAGGTCCCGCTGCAGGAACCCGTCGATGCCCGGCCCCTGGAGCCCGGGCGACGACAGCAGGCCGCTCGGCGTCTCGGACAGCCGGGGCGCGGGGTTGCCCGCGCGCGGCTCAAGCGTCACCGACTTGGTGGTCACCGCGCCGATCCTGGCCACGTCGGTGAACTGCGCCAGCTCCCGGCCCGACCCGGCGCACCCGGACGCGGTCAGGATCGGACTCGGCAGGTCAATGTGCCCGATCCGGGTCCGCAGGTCAGCCGGCATGGGACTGCTCCCCCGCCGATGACGGCGCACCAGGCACACCCGGCACACCCGGCACACCCGGCGCAGGCGCAGGCGCACCGTGTACACCCGCCGCACCGGGCGCACCCGCCGCGGCAGGGCGCGGCTTCCAGCCTGGCGCGCCGAGCGCGTCGAACGGGATCGTGCCCACGTCGTCCCAGCGCACCAGGTCGCCGCGGAACACCGGCCCGTCCACGCAGGCCCGCACCATCCGGGTGATCCCGTCGTTGCCCACGGCGGGCAGCACGCAGCCCATGCACAGCCCGGTGCCGCACGTCATCACGGGCTCGGCGACCAGCGCCTGCACCGGGATCTCGTACCGCGCGGCCAGCGCGCAGACCGCGCGCAGCACCGGCAGCGGCGCGGACGCGTAGATCACGTCGCTGCGCGCCTGCTGGACCACGTTGGGCAGCATGTCGGTAACCGAGCCGCGGGTCCCCAGCGACCCGTCCGTCGTCGTGATCACCGCCGAACGCCCCGTCCGCCGCGCGGTCAGCGCCCCGAACACGCGGTCCGCGCTTTCCGCGCCGAGCAGGAAATCGGTGGGGCAGCTACGGTCGGCCAGCCGCGCGGCCAGCGAGAACAGCGGCGCGGCGGCGGCGCCAACGCCGAGCAGCAGGCAAGAGGCCGGGTCGCGCGGCACGGGGAACGGCCGCCCAAGCGGCCCGACCACATCGAGGACATCGCGCGACCGGCAGTCAGCCAGCCACTGCGCACCGGGTTCACGCGGCGGGAACACGAACTCCACGGTGCCCCCGTGGTCCGGCCGCACGTCGTGCACGGAGAACGTGCGCCTGGCGAGCATGGCGGACTGCGGCCCGCCAACCGCGATCGCGACGAACTGGCCCGGCCGGAACCTGGTGGCGATCGCGGGGGCGACGACGGTCATGGCCACGTACGCGTCGACCCGGCGCACCGTGAGCACCGTCCCGCGCACCTGAACCGGTGCCACCCCGCCCTCCCGATCTGGCTGTGCCATGCACCCCTCAGCCGCGTAGCCAGGCGGCGTGCTCCTGCAGTGAGCGGACGCCCACTTCGCCGCGGATGATGGCCTCAATGCCCTGCACAGCGGCCGCCAGGCCGGCCACGGTGGTCACGCACGGCACGCCCCGGCGGACCGCCGCCGTCCGGATCTCGTACCCGTCCAGGCGCACCGACGCCGACGCCGCGGAAGGGCTGCCGAAGGGCGTGTTCACGATCAGGTCTACCTCGCCGTCCAGGATGCGCGTGACAACGGTCGGTTCGCCGCCCGGGCCTGCGCCGTCGCTGTGCTTTCGCACGATCTTGGCACGAACGCCGTTTCTGCGCAGTACCTCGGCCGTTCCTGACGTCGCCCAGATCTCGAATCCCAGGTCCGCCAGCCGCTTGACAGGGAAAATCATCGCCCGCTTGTCCCTGTTGGCGACCGACACGAACACCCGTCCCTGCACCGGCAGCGACCCGTAGACCGCCGCCTGTGACTTGGCGTACGCCGTGCCGAACGTCTCGTCGATGCCCATCACCTCGCCGGTCGACCGCATCTCCGGCCCGAGCACCGTGTCCACCCCGGCACCGGAGGCGTCGCGGAACCGCCCGAACGGCAGGACGGCCTCCTTCACCGCTACCGGCGCGAGGGGGGTATGGGGGGGCGAGGAGCCCTCCCATGCCGGCGGGTCACCGGGGGGCTGGCCCCCGGGGGCTAGCTCTGCGGGCAGGACGCCGGAGGCCCGCAGCGACTCGATCGACGACCCGAGCATCACCAGCGCCGCCGCCTTCGCCAGCGGCACCGCGGTCGCCTTCGACACGAACGGCACGGTCCGCGACGCGCGCGGGTTGGCCTCGAGCACGTACAGCACGCCTGCCGCGATCGCGTACTGCACGTTCAGCAGGCCGCGCACGCCCACGCCCCGCGCGATGCGCAGCGTCGCCTCGCGGATGGCCTCGATGTCGCCGTGGCCGAGCGTGATCGGGGGCAGCGCGCACGCCGAGTCACCGGAATGGATCCCGGCCTCCTCGATGTGCTCCATCACCCCGCCCAGGTACAGGTGCTCGCCGTCGTACAGGGCGTCGACGTCGATCTCGATCGCGTCGTCGAGGAACCGGTCGATCAGCACCGGGTGGTCGGGCGAGGCGGCGGTCGCCCGCGCCACGTAGGCGCGGAGCGTGGGCTCGTCGTAGACGATTTCCATGCCGCGCCCGCCGAGCACGTACGACGGCCGCACCAGCACCGGGTAGCCGATCTCGGCGGCGGCGACCGCCGCCTCGTCCGCGGACAGCGCGACCTCGCCGCGGGGCGCGGTCAGCCCCGCCTGCGCCAGCACCGAGGCGAACGCGCCGCGGTCTTCTGCCAGGTGGATGGCGGCCGGCGAGGTGCCGACGATCGGCACGCCCGCGGCTTCGAGCGCGCGGGCGAGCCCGAGCGGCGTCTGCCCGCCGAACTGCACGATCACGCCCGCGACCGGCGCGCCCCCGGACGCCTGCTCGGCGTGCACGACCTCGAGCACGTCCTCAAGCGTCAGCGGCTCGAAGTACAGCCGTGAGGAGGTGTCGTAGTCGGTGGACACCGTCTCGGGGTTGCAGTTGACCATCACGGTCTCGTAGCCGGCCTCGCGCAGCGCGAACGACGCGTGCACGCAGGCGTAGTCGAACTCGATGCCCTGGCCGATGCGGTTCGGGCCGCTGCCGAGGATGATCACCTTGGGCCGGTCGCCAGCGGGCACCTCGTTGCCCTCGTCGTAGGTGGAGTACAGGTACGGGGTGCGCGCGGCGAACTCGGCGGCGCAGGTGTCGACCGCGTGGTAGACAGGCCGGACGCCGAGGGCGTGCCGCAGCTCGCGGACCTGCCCGGCGGACAGGCCGCGCAGCTCGCCTATCTGGGCGTCGGAAAACCCGGCGGATTTGGCCACCGTGAGCAGGCTGGCGTCGAGTCCAGAGGCGGCCCGGACCGTTTGGGATATCTCGAGAATTTGCACCAGCTGATCCACGAACCACGGATCGATGCCGGTCGCGGCGGCCACGTCGGCGGCGCCCGCCCCCGCCCGCAGCGCCTGCAGCATCGTGTTCAGGCGGCCGTCGTGCGGGGTACGGCAGCGGTCCAGCCAGCCCGCCGCGTCCCCTGCTGCCGTCTTGAAGCTGAACGGACCGTGGCTGCTCTCCAGCGAACGCTGCGCCTTTTGCAGGGCCTCCGCGAAATTCCTGCCGATGGCCATCGCCTCGCCGACGGACTTCATGTGCGTGGTCAGCGTGGTGTCCGCGCCGGGGAACTTCTCGAACGCGAACCGCGGGATCTTGACGACCACGTAGTCGAGCGCCGGCTCGAAGCTGGCCGGGGTCTGGCCGGTGATGTCGTTGGGGATCTCGTCCAGGGTGTAGCCGATCGCCAGCTTGGTGGCGATCTTGGCGATCGGGAAGCCGGTGGCCTTGGAGGCGAGCGCGCTTGAGCGGGAGACCCGCGGGTTCATCTCGATGACGACCATGCGGCCGGTCTGCGGGTTGACGGCGAACTGGATGTTGCAGCCGCCCGTGTCGACGCCGACCGCGCGGATGATCTTGATGGCGACATCGCGCATGTGCTGGTACTCGCGGTCGGTGAGCGTCATCGCGGGGGCGACCGTGACGGAGTCGCCGGTGTGCACGCCCATCGGGTCGACGTTCTCGATCGGGCAGACGATCACGACGTTGTCGCTTGAGTCGCGCATCAGCTCGAGCTCGAACTCCTTCCAGCCGATGATCGACTCTTCGAGCAGGACCTCGGTGGTCGGGCTGGCGTCGAGGCCGGCGCCGGCGATGCGCCTGAGGCCCGCTTCGTCGTAGGCGATGCCCGAGCCGGCGCCGCCGAGGGTGAAGGACGGGCGGACGACGACCGGCAGGCCCAGATCGGCGACGGCGGCGAAGCACTCGCCGATCGTGTGGCAGATCTGGCTCCTTGGCACCTGCGCGCCGAGTCCCGTGACGATCTCCTTGAACCGCTCGCGGTCCTCGCAGGCCTCGATCGCGTCGATGTCGGCGCCGATGAGCTCGACCTTGTACTTCTTCAGCGTCCCGTTCTCGTGCAGTGCGACGGCGGCGTTCAGCGCGGTCTGGCCGCCCAGCGTCGCCAGGAGGGCGTCCGGGCGCTCCCTGGCGATCACCTTCTCGAGCACGTCGGTGGTGATCGGCTCCACGTAGGTGGCGTCCGCGAACTCCGGGTCGGTCATGATCGTCGCCGGGTTGGAGTTCACCAGGCTGACCCTGATGCCCTCGGCCTTGAGGACGCGGCAGGCCTGGGTGCCCGAGTAGTCGAACTCGCAGCCCTGCCCGATCACGATCGGCCCTGACCCGATCACCAGGACCGACTTCAGGTCGCTACGCCGCGGCATTGCTTACTCCCCCCGCGCTCGACACCGGGTTCGCCGGCGAGTCCGGACGATGCGGTCATCGGGCGCCGTCCATCAGCGCGCAGAACTCGTCGAACAGGTCGACGGCGTCGTGCGGGCCTGGGGCCGCTTCGGGATGGTACTGGACGCTGAACGCGGGACGGTCGAGCAGGCGGATGCCCTCGACCACGCCGTCGTTGAGGTTGACGTGGCTGACCACCGCCGCGCCGAACGGGGTGCCGAACGGGGTGCGCGCCCCGGCGGCCCACTGCGCAGGCCCATCGGGCTCGGCCGCCGCGGTCGGGGCGGGGATCTCGACCGTCTCGCTGCCTCCGGCGGCCTCGGGTGACCCGGAGACCTCTCCCGACTCAGGCGGCGGCATGGCGGCGAAGCCGTGGTTGTGGCTGGTGATGTAGACGCGACCGGAGCGCAGGTCCATCACCGGCTGGTTCACGCCGCGATGGCCGTATCTCAGCTTGTACGTGTTCAGCCCGAGGGCCAGGCTGAGGAGCTGGCTCCCCAGGCAGATGCCGAACGTGGGCACGCCCGCCGCGAGCACGCCGCGCATCGCGGCGACCGCGTAGCCGGCGGCCGCGGGGTCGCCGGGGCCGTTGCTGAAGAACACGCCGTCGGGGCCGACGGCGAGGATCTCGGCGGCGGTCACCGTCGCGGGCAGCACGCGGACCTCGATGCCGCGCTCGGCCATGTTCCGCGGCGTGGCCGCCTTGATGCCCAGGTCGACCGCGGCCACCCGGTACCTGGCCTTCGTGCCCGGGGGCGGGCTGACCGTGTACGGCTGCGGCGTGGTGACGACGCGCGCCAGGTCCGCGCCGGTCATCGGCGGGCTGGCGAGCACCCGGTCGAGCAGCCGCCCCGGATCGTCCTCCACCGTGGACACCGCCGCGCGCATCGCGCCCCTGGACCGTATCCGCGTCGTCAGCGACCGGGTGCCCTGCACGGCGATGCCGGTGATCCCCTGGGCCTTGAGCTCGGCCTCCAGGCTGCGCCTGGCGCGCCAGCTCGAGGCGATCCGGGCCGGCTCGCGCACGACGTAGCCGCTCACCCAGATCCGGTGCGACTCCGGGTCTTCGTCGTTGACGCCGGTGTTGCCGATGTGCGGGGCGGTCATCGCCACGATCTGCCCGCAGTAGGACGGGTCGGTCAGCGTCTCCTGATAGCCGGTCATCCCGGTGTTGAAGACCATCTCACCGAACGTCTCGCCATTGGCCCCGAAGCCCGTCCCGCGCAGGGTCGTGCCGTCCTCCAGGACCAGCATCGCGTCCGGGTCGCGCACCGTCATCGGGTCACCCCGCTTCCCTGCTGGCAAAGACCAGCCGACCGTCCAGTACCGTCGCCGCGCCGCGCAGGAACGTGGCGTGCACCCGGCCCGGCAGCGCCATCCCCGCAAACGGGCTGTTCCTGCTCTTGGACGCGTGCGCGGCGGGGTCCACGGGCTCGGCCGGCGCGGCGGCGTCGTACAGCGTCAGGTTCGCCGGGACGCCGGGCCGCAGCGGCTGGCCGTGGTCGGGCACCCGGCCGATCGCCGCCGGGCGGGCCGACATCCTCATCGCGACGCCGGCCCAGTCGAGCAGGCCGGTGTCCACCATGGCCAGCTGCACCACGCGCAGCGCGGTCTCCAGGCCGGTCATGCCGTTCGCGGCCGCCGCCCACTCGGTCTCCTTGGCCTCGACCGGGTGCGGCGCGTGGTCGGTGGCCACGCAGTCGATCGTGCCGTCCGCCAGCGCGGCGCGCAGCGCCGCGACGTCGGCGTGCGTGCGCAGCGGCGGGTTGACCTTGAACGCCGTGTCGTACCCCGCCGCGAGGTCGTCGGTGAGCAGCAGGTGGTGCGGCGTGACCTCGGCCGTCACCTGCCACCCCTTCGACTTGGCCCAGCGGATGATCTCCACCGAGCCGGCCGTGGACACGTGGCAGACGTGCAGCGCGGAGCCGACGTGGGCGGCGAGCAGGCAGTCCCTGGCGATGATGGCCTCCTCGGCGGCGGCCGGCCAGCCGGCCAGGCCGAGCCTGCTCGCGACCTCGCCTTCGTTCAGCTGCGCGCCCTCGGTAAGCCGCGGTTCCTGGGCGTGCTGCGCGATCACGCCGTTGAACGCCTTGACGTACTCAAGGGCCCGCCGCATCAGCAGCGGGTCGGCGACGCAGTTGCCGTCGTCGGAGAAGACGCGCACGCGCGCGGCGGAGTCGGCCATCGCGCCGAGCTCGGCGAGCTGCTTGCCGCCGAGGCCGACCGTGACGGCGCCCACCGGGCGGACGTCGCAGTGCCCGGCCTGCTGGCCGAGCCGCCACACCTGCTCCACCACGCCGGCGGTGTCGGCGACCGGTTCTGTGTTGGCCATGGCGTGCACCGCGGTGTACCCGCCGAGGGCGGCGGCCCGTGTGCCGGTCTCCACCGTCTCCGCGTCCTCCCTGCCCGGCTCGCGCAGGTGCGTGTGCAGGTCGACCAGGCCGGACAGCGCGACAAGCCCGGCCGCGTCGACGACGCGCGCGCCTGGCGCGGACAGCTCCTGCCCGATACCCGCGATGACGCCGCCCGCGATGTGGATGTCCGCGGCCCCGGCGCCCGCGATAACGGCGCCCCTGATCAGCCACTCCTCGCTCGTGCCGGCCTCGCTCATGAGCTGCCCTCCCGTTGGCATGGACCAGCCGGCCCGTTCACGCGGCCGCCGCGGCGCCGCCGAGCAGCAGGTACAGCACCGCCATCCGGACGATCACCCCGTTGCTCACCTGTGCCACGATCGTGGACCGCGGCGAGTCCGCGACCTCGGCCGCGATCTCGACCCCCCGGTTCATCGGCCCCGGGTGCATGACGATCGCGTGCTCGGGCAGCAGCGCCATCCGCCCGGCGTCGAGCCCGTACCTGCGGCGGTACTCGCGGATGCTGGGGAAGTACGCGGCGGTCATCCGCTCCTGCTGCACGCGCAGCATCATCACCGCGTCGCTCTTGCGCAGCTCGGCGTCGAAGTCGTAGCTCGCCTTGCACGGCCAGCTCTCGACCGCGTACGGCATGAGGGTGGGCGGGGCGACCAGCGTCACGTCGGCGCCGAGCGTACTGAGCAGCAGGACGTTGGACCTGGCCACCCGGCTGTGCAGGACGTCGCCGACGATCGTCACCCGCACGCCGTCAAGCCCGGCGCCGCGCTGGTCGGCCGCCCGGCCGTCGGCGCCAAGCCGCTGCCTGATCGTGAAGGCGTCGAGCAGCGCCTGGGTCGGATGCTCGTGCGTGCCGTCGCCGGCGTTGACCACGCTGCCCGTCACCCAGCCGGCCAGCCGGTGCGCCGCACCGGACGCGCTGTGCCTGATGACCACCGCGTCGGCGCCCATCGCCTCAAGGGTCAGCGCGGTGTCCTTCAGGCTCTCCCCCTTGGCGACGCTCGACCCGCGGGCGGAGAAGTTGATCACGTCGGCGGACAGCCGCTTGGCCGCCGCCTCGAACGACGTCCTGGTCCTGGTCGAGTCCTCGAAGAAGAGGTTGACCACGGTCAGACCGCGCAGCGTGGGCAGCTTCTTGATCGGCCGGCCCGCGACGCTGGCGAGCTCGGCCGCGGTGTCCAGGATCAGGACCGCCTCGTCGCGGCTGAGGTCGGCCGCCGAGATAAGGTGGCGCGTCATCGGTCACGCTCCCCGAGCAGCACGGAGTCCTCGCCGTCGGTCTCCTCGAGCAGTACCCGCACCACCTCGCGGTGGGCCGTGGGCAGGTTCTTGCCCACGTAGTCGGCCCGGATCGGAAGCTCCCTGTGGCCGCGGTCGACCAGCACGGCGAGCTGGACCGCGCGCGGCCGGCCGAGGTCGTTCAGCGCGTCCAGGGCGGCGCGGATCGTCCGGCCGGAGAACAGCACGTCGTCGACGAGGACGACCGTCTTGCCGTCCACCCCGTCGGGCGGCACCTGGGTCCGCTGCAGCGCACGCGCGGGCCGCAGCCGCAGGTCGTCGCGGTGCATGGTCACGTCGAGCGAGCCCCACGGTGCCGGGGTGCCCTCGAACTCGCCGATCCGCACCGCCAGGCGGCGGGCCAGCGGAACTCCCCGGGTGGGGATGCCGAGCAGGACAACCCCCGCGCCGCCGTGCGTGCGCTCGAGGATCTCGTGCGCGATACGGCTCAGCGCGCGGCGAATCTCCTCGGGGGTGAGCACCGCCTTCCAGCCAGGACTGCCGGCGCCCTGCTCGTGGCCTGGTTCAGGCCGCATCGCGCACATGAGTCACGACCTCCTTCCCCGTCTCACGGGACGGTCATTAAAGGATGCCTACGCCGCTAACGGTACCAGGACCAGCCGCGCAGGCGGTGACTCATCTCCCGGCGCCGGCGCGCGCCGGCCCGCGCCGCCGACGTGTCCCAGGCACCGCCGGGGTACCTCTCACCGCCGCTCCGGTTTGGCCGCTGAAATGGTCATATATAACATTAGAAGCAAAGGGAATCGATAGTCGCTTCAGTCGCTGAATACAATCTGTTCCCCTGCGTAACCGCCCGCTGAGCTTGGCTTTCGTTGTCGGCCAGGCCCGGGGGCTGCGGGAATCGCCGGACTTCGGCTGATGCGGTGATCATGGAAGTTGTGATTTAGATCACTCTGGACATACGCTGTCATTACGTTCCGAGAGCGTGGGCGACCCCTCTTCCGGCCGCCTCGCGCAAGAGAATGCCGATTACATAGGGGTTGTCGCGTTCCGACGGAGGGTAGGGAGCAATCCGGGAGGGCAAGGCCGGTTACTGGACGAGTTCAACCAGTTTTTGCCATTCGGCTTGACCTTGCGGCTCTCGCGGCCTTACCGTCACTGTGCGTAACCGTTACCGTAAGCGACGACTGGCCGGGAAACCGAGGAAAAATGCCATCTGAGTACGCCAAGACCCTCGGCGCGCGACTGCGCGCCATCCGCACACAGCAGGGACTCTCACTTCACGGAGTTGAGGAGAAGTCCCGCGGACGGTGGAAGGCCGTCGTGGTGGGTTCATACGAGCGCGGCGACCGTTCGGTCACCGTCCAGAAGCTCGCCGAACTGGCCGAGTTCTACGGAGTCCCGGTTTCCGAGCTCCTGCCAGGCGACGCTGCCCCCACCCCGATCGCGAGCGCCCCCAAGCTCGTGATTGACCTTGAGCGGATGAACCAGCTGCCTAAGGAGAAAATCGGCCCGCTCGCGCGTTACGTCGCCACCATCCAGGCGCAGCGCGGCGACTACAACGGCCGCGTGCTCTCTGTGCGGCACGAGGATCTGCGCTCGCTCGCCGTCATCTACGACAAGTCCCCGACTGACCTCACCGAAGAGCTCATCAGCTGGGGCGTGCTCGACGCCGACGCACGCAGCAACAGCATCGAGTCGTCCTTCTAAGACCCGCCGCCCACCCGGCCTGGGGCCTGGGGCCCGCGGTTTGCCGGGTGGGCGGCTCAGCTCGCCGACCGCAGCGGAAGCTGCGGCTGGATATCGACGCCGAGCGCCCGCTCGGCCACCGACAGGAACGTCCCCGCGTCCCTGAGCAGGTCCTCCGCCTCGCGTGCGGTCGCCGCGCGCGGCAGGCCCGCCGCGGCCGCGGCGCGCTTGGCCGCGCTCGCGGCGAAGAACGCGGCCCATTCCGCGAGCGTGGGCTCAACCTGGGGAAGCAGCTCCCATACGCTGCGCGGCCGCCTGCGGCGGCTCCCGGTGCCCGGCTCCCCCCTGGCGGCGACGATCGCCGCCGCCGCGCGCAGCGCGGCCAGGTGCGCGCAGACGTACCTGGTTCCCGGATCGCTCTCGGCGCCGGCCTCGGCCAGGCCGCGCCGCGCGGTCTCGAGCAAGTTCAGCACGGTCGCGGAAACCAGCTGCGGCGGGCCGGTCAGCGCCGCTTGCCCCGGTCGCCCATGATGTGCCGGTTGCCCGGGATACCCTCCCCTGTCAAACGCTGGCACGTCTTTGCCAGATCCCGCGCGAGCACGCGTTGGCACTTCGTTGCCCATCGCTGGCAGCGTGCTGATCATGGTCGTCACTTCCTCTGGTCTGTGCCGCAGCTCGTCCCGTCACGGGAGATCTGACCGGGCGAGGCGCTTCCCCACGCCCCGCCCGGTCAGCGGCCGGCCGCCGGGGGTCGCGGCGGCCGGAGTTCGCCATCCCTTTATTCGAACACAGGTTCGTGGCAATGTCCAGCCTATTTGCTTACACGTTCGAAGGTATACGGGGGGTCTGACATTCCGGGGCCGCCGGGCGGCCGGGGGCCGAGGGGCCGGGGCCCGGCGTTAAGAGCCTGCCCGGCACGGTCCCGCCAGCACCCGCGGCATCGTCAAGCGGGGATCAACTACCTCAATCCGGACAAATCGTCCCGATGGTGCCGCCCGCGGCACGCCCGAGACGGCCAGCCGCGGTGAAACCCGGCGGTTCCGGGGGCGCAGGGGTCTTTCCCGTTGGCTGGCCGGCGGTGCCGGGGCCGCGCGATGCGGGAACGGTGGCAGCAGGGGACTGTGGGGTTGCCCACGAGGCCAGGCCCTGGTGGCGCGGGCGGCCAGATTCCGCGTGTTGTCTATCCGCGAGCCCTAAGTGACTGCCGGAGCGGGAAGACCACGGCAGGCAGCGTCCCGTAAGCTGTCGGTGATGATGCAGACGGTCACGTTCACCGAGCTCGGGCCTGCCGAGTTCCGGCGCGGGATCGACCGGTTCGTCGCGGTGTACACGGCCGCCATGAACCCGCCGGAACGGATGCTGGCCGGGCGGGAGGCGATCCTGGACCGGCATGCCGCCAACCCGGGGTTCCGCGCGCTGGCGGCCGCCGCCGGGCCGGTGCTCGCCGGGTTCACCTACGGCTTCCACGGCGCGCCGGGCCAGTGGTGGCACGACATCGTCGCCGGGGCCCTGGCCGTGTCGGCTGCGCCGGGTGCGACCGCGTGGCTCGCGAACTCCTTCGAGGTCGCGGAACTGCACGTGATGCCCGCTTACCAGGGCGCAGGCATCGGCCGTGAACTCCTCCTGCGGCTCACCGGCGGCCGGCCCGAGCGCACGGCCGTGCTGTCCACGGCGGACGCCGAGTCGCGGGCCAGGAGGCTGTACCGGGGAGTCGGGTTCACCGACCTGCTGACCGGCTTTCGCTTCTCCGGCGGCGAACCGGCCTACGCGGTGATGGGCGCCACGCTGCCGCTGCGCCCGGCGACGGCGGCGGTGCCTGAGCGGCCCCCGGCTGGCATGGCGGACTCACCAGACACGCCGGGGACGCCGGGGACTGCTGGGGAACCTGGGACGCCAGGGACGGGGGGAGCGCCCCGCTCGCCGAGGCCGAGCAGCTGGTAGATCTCCCTGGTCGCGCGCGACCAGTTGAGCGTGTAGAAATGCAGCCCGGGCGCGCCCTCGGCGAGCAGCCTGTCGCACAGGCCGGCGGCGTAGTCGACCCCGATCTCGCGGACCAGCGCCGCGTCGTGGTCGCTGTCCGCCCTCCTGAGGCGGTCGAGCAGGCCGGCGGGCACCTTGCAGCTGCCGAGCTGCAGCGCGCGCTCGACCACCCGCAGGCTCGTCACCGGCATGATGCCCGGGATGATCGGCACCGCGCAGCCGTTGCTCGCGACCCGGTCTCGCAAGCGCAGGTAATCGTCGGGGTAGAAGAACATCTGCGTGATCGCGAAGTCCGCTCCGGCGCGGCACTTGGCCACGAAGTGCCGTACGTCGGTCTCGGCATCCGGCGAGCGGGGGTGCAGCTCAGGGAAGGCCGCGACGCCCACGCAGAAATCGCCGGACGACCTGACCAGCCGAACCAGTTCATGTGCGTGCCGCAGGCCTGCCGCGTGCGGAACCCAGGCCGCGTTCGGGTCACCGGGCGGGTCACCCCGCAGGGCCAGGACGTTGCGCACGCCGACGTCGGCGTACGAGCCGATCACGTGCCGCAGCTCCTGGACCGAGTGGCTGACCGCGGTGAGGTGGCCGACCGGGGTCAGCGAGGTCTGCGCGGCGATCCGCCCGGTCACCCGGACCGTCCGCTCCCTGGTGGAGCCGCCCGCCCCGTACGTCACGGAAACGAACGTCGGCTTCAAGGGCTCGAGCTGCCGGATGGCCCGCCACAGCTGCTGCTCCTCGACCTGCGTCTTCGGTGGCATGAACTCGAACGAGAACGACCGCTGACCCGCCTTCAGCAGATCGGAGATCAGCGGTGCCCGGCGGGCGCTGGCGCTGGCCGTGGCTGCGTGCGGCGTGCTGGCACCCTTCGCCCGTGGCGCGGTGCTGCTTACCACGAGGTGCGGACTGCGAGGTCTCGGCGGCATGTGGCTAAGCATAACCTGCCGGACGATTTCCTGTGCTCTGGCCACAAGATTGTCGTCAGCGGGCATACGGCACGGCGCCCGGCACCCGCCACGGCGGCAGGCAGGCCTTCGGTGCAACGCGAGTTTAGGTCGGGACGCCGTTTACCGGTGCTCGGTCAGAACGCCAGGGCCTGGGCGCGCCGGTTGACCTCGGTGCCCCGGCGGCTGCACAGCGCCTCGATCGGCGTCCCTGGCAGCGTGTCGTCGGCCGTGAACAGCCAGCGGAGCGCTTCCTTCTCGTCGAACCCGCAGTCGAAAAGCACGGTCAGCGTCCCGCAGAGTCCCTTGATGATCTGCGCTCCTTCGAGGAAGGCGGCCGGCACGCCGCGCCCCCCGGCGGGCCGGGTGACGGCGAGCAGCTTGCGGTCGCGGAGCAGTTGCTTCACGCGGCTGGAGGGTATGCCAAGCCTTGCGGCAACTTCGGGGAGTGACAGCCAATCGCCAACGAGGGCGTCGGTCACGGGGTCTATCTGTGCCACGAGTCCAATCTCCCACGTCCCGGCCGTTCCCAAACCAGTCACGTTTCCGTCAATGAGCGCGTATTCCCCTTCCGCGGGGTGCGAGGCCGTTCGCCGCATGTCGCCTCGGTGTCACCTTTTCGCCGCCCGGCAGCCAACTACCCGTTTTCTGCCTGCTTCCTGAGGCCCTCCAGCCGCTCCCGCCACACGGCCGCCCGGCCGGTCAGCCAGTCCGCGGTGGCCGCCAGTCCCTCCGGCCGGACGCTGAACAGCACCTCGCGCCCGGCCCGGCGCCTGCTGACCAGGCTTGAGTCCTCGAGCACGGCCAGGTGCTGCGCCACCGCCTGGCGAGAGACGGGCAGGCTGGCCGCCAGGCTGCTCGCGCTGCAGCCGGGAGTGCGCCCGAGCAACTCAAGGAGTTCCCTGCGGCGCGGATCAGCGAGCGCGGTGAACACCCGGTCCGCGTCGACGGCCGCCGCGGTCACCGCCCCTGCTCAGCGTGGGTCCGCAGCCCCGCCATCTCGTACTGCCAGCCGCCGGTGTTCCCCTTCCACTCGTCCTCGCGCAGTGCCTCCGGCAGGTCGAGCGACGTGAACCCGCTCTCCACGACCGTGACGCCGATCTCGTCCCCGACCGGCCGGACATAGAACTCGACCAGGGTCGACTTGGCCTGCGCGGGCGCCGCGCCGCCGAAGGCGCTCGCCCAGCGGAACGAGACGTAACCCTGCGGCTCGACGCGGATCACGTCGATGACGTACGGCCGGCGGTCGTCGCCGTACTCGACGGTGACCCGCCCCGGGCCGCGGGCCGGTTCCGCACTGCTCCCAGGCAGCCACCAGCCGGGCCGGGTGACCAGTTGCCACACCTTGTCCTGCGTCGCCCTGATGGTGATCCGCTGTTCGATACGGTCTTCCATGGCGGCCCTCCCTCGCTCTTGTGCGGAATCGGCACGGCAAGTCTGGTACAGCTCGCGAACAGCCGCAATTCGACGCTTGCACATATAGCGGGTCCTGCGCCAACGCTGCTCCGGGCCGGATGAATGTGACATTCAGCCGCCTATAGCCGGCTCGATGCAACATTCATCCGCTGTCGGCATTCATCCGCTGTCGACCGGGACAGTGCGCGCGATCGCGGTTACCTGGCGCAGTCTTTCAGGGGGATGGCGGGGTCGGTCAGGCGGGTGGCGTCGACCTCGGCGCCGTCGGCGATCAGGCGGCGGGCCTGCAGCGGGTCGCGCGGCCGATCCACGGCCAGCACGGCGGTGAGGCGGGCACCGGCCCGGACTGCACCCGACAGCCAGCAGGCGGACCAGGTAGCGGCTTGCGGGTCGCCGCGCCAGATGAGGCGGTCGGCGCGGTCGTGGTGGCCCGTGTACTGGACCATGCGGCCGAACTGCTCGGACCAGAAGTACGGCACCGGGTCGTACATCTGCCTGCCGCCGAGGACGTTGGCCGCGAGCACCTCCGGGGCGCGCAGCGCGTTGTCCCAGTGCTCGACGCGCAGCCGCCTGCCGAACCGGACGGACTCGAACGCGGCGCAGTCCCCCGCCGCGTAGACGCCTGGCAGCGATGCGCGCAGGCAGGAGTCGACCGCGACGCCGTTGTCCAGCAACAGGCCGGAGCCTGCCAGCCAGCCCACGGCCGGCCGCACCCCGACGGCCGTGACCACCTCGTCAGCCGCGAGCCAGCCGCCGCCGGCCAGCGCGAGGCCCCCGCGCTGCACGGACTCGACGGCCGTGCCTGTGCGCAACTCGACTCCGGCTCGCTCGTACCAGGGGGCGGTGCGCGCCCCGGCCTGCGGGCCGAGCGCGGCGGCGAGCGGGGCCTGCCCGGCCTCGATGACCGTCACGCGGCAGCCCGCCGCCGCGGCGGCGGTCGCCAGTTCGGCGCCGATCCAGCCGGCCCCGACGATCGCGAGCCGCAGCCCGGGCCGCAGCAGGCCGCGCAGGGCGAGCGCGTCGTCGAGGGTGCGCAGGAACCGCTGCGGGCCCGGGCCAGGCAGCGCCACGGGGACCGCGCCTGTCGCCAGGACCAGGCGGTCGAACGGGTACGTGCCGCGATTGGTGACCACGGCGGCCTCCGCCAGGCCCGTCGCTGTCTCGCCAGGGCGGAAGTCAACGCCGAGCGCCGCGAAGTCCGCGTGCAGCGACGGGTCGACCCCGTCGGTGAGCACCCTCTTCGACAGCGGAGGCCGGTCGTAGGGCGGGCGGTCCTCCGCGCCGATCAGCGTGATCCGGCCGGCGTAGCCGCGCTCCCGCAGCGCCTGCACCGTCCGCAGCCCGGCTAGGCCCGCGCCAGTCACCAGGGTTCGTTCGGGATCATGCATGACGTCCACGGTACGGCGGGGCGGGCTGGCGCAGGCGGAAGTGGCGCGGGCGCCCGTTACGGCGGGGAGCGGCGGCGGGGAGCGGCGGCGGGGAGCGGCGGCGGGGAGCGGCGGCGGGCTCAGCGGAGCGCGACACGCTGCCGTCAATATGACTAACCGCCTAAAGTTCGCTGGAGGTGGCCGTAAAATCGTCGGCGATGGAGTCTGCCCTCGCTGACGTGCTTATCGGCCGGATGCTCGACCGCCGGTATCTCGTCCGCTCCCGCATCGCGCACGGTGGGATGGCCACCGTGTACCTCGCCACCGACACCCGGCTGGACCGGCAGGTGGCGCTCAAGGTGATGCATGCCGACCTGGCGCGGGACGCCGACTTCGTGGACAGGTTCATCGGCGAGGCCAAGTCGGTCGCCCGGCTGTCGCACCCCAACATCGTCGCGGTCTTCGACCAGGGATCGGACGGGCAGTACCTGTACCTGGCGATGGAATACGTTCCCGGGCGGACGTTGCGCAGCCTGCTGCGGGAGCGGCACAGGTTCCCCTACGCGGAAGCGCTTGACATCATGGACCCGATCCTGTCCGGGCTGGCCGCCGCGCACCGGGCTGGCGTCGTGCACCGGGACGTCAAGCCGGAGAACGTGCTGCTGACGGCGGACGGCCGGGTCAAGGTCGTGGACTTCGGCCTGGCCAGGACGCAGGCGGCAGCCGGGCATACCCGGACCGGGCTGATCATCGGCACGGTCGCCTACATCGCGCCCGAACAGGTGACCGGGGTGACCGACCCGCGCACGGACGTGTACGCGGCCGGGGTGATGCTGTGGGAGATGCTGACCGGCAGCCAGCCGCACACCGGGGAATCCCCGCTCGCCGTCGCGTACCGGCACGTCAACTCCGACGTCCCCGCCGTCGGCGACTACGTGGCGGGCGTGCCGCCCGCCGTCGACCACCTGGTCCGCTCCGCCACCAGCCGTGACCCGCGGCTGCGGCCCGCCGACGCGGGCGCGTTCCTGCGCGCGGTCCGCAGCCTGCGCGGTATCGCGGGCCAGGGCGACGCGGTCACCGGGGCATGGCGGGCGGAGCGGGATGCCGGGTACGGCGCCGCGGCCGGCTACGGCGAGGGGGCCGGGTCGCACACGATGATCGTCGCGGGCCATTCCGGCTACCCAACGGACTCCGGCGCTCCCGCCCGCGGGTACGACGGATACGACGGCGACGGCGAGTACGAGACCCGCGAGCCGTTCCTGCAGCGCTGGCTGTTCAGCAGGCGCCTCGCGTTCCTCGCGGTCGCGGTGGCGGTGCTGATCGCCATCGGCTTCGGCGGCTGGTGGCTGACGTCGGGGCGGTACGCGCCGCTGCCCGCGGTGGACGGGATGTCGGAGGCCGCCGCCGCGCAGGCGCTGCGCGCCGCCGGGTTCGCGGTGCAGCAGGGCACGGAGGTGATCGACAACAACGTGCCAAAGGGTGACGTGATCAGCACCTCGCCGTCCGGGCGTGCGGTGCACGGCGCGACGGTCATCCTCACGGTCTCGGCCGGGCCGCGGATGATCCAGATCCCGTCGGTGACCGGACTGTCGGTGGCGGGCGCGATGGCGCGGCTGCGCCAGGCGGGGCTGACGGTGAGCAACACGACCACGCCGGTGGGCGTCAACGGCGCTGCCAGGGGCTCCGTGGCGGGCACGACGCCGCCGGCCGGCACCTCGTGGCCGGCCAATCGCGCCGTCTCCGTGGACGTCGTCGCGGGCATTCCGCTGCCGGACCTGGTCGGGCAGAACATCGGGGACGTCCAGGCGTGGGCGGCATCGAACAACATCCAGCTCAACCAGGTGAGCGTGCACAGCGACCAGCCGCAGGGCGTCATCGTCAGGCAGTCCCCCGCGCAGGGCGCCCCCGTCGGCCCCGGGGTGACCGTCACCGTCTACGTCTCCATCGGACCGCCCGAGGTCACGATCCCCAACGTGCGCGGCGAGTCGTTCCAGCAAGCGCAGCAGCAGCTTGAGCAGCTCGGCTTCCAGGTGCAGGGCCAGCAGTTCGGCTTCGGGCAGACGGTCTTCGGGACGAACCCGTCCGGGCAGGCGCAGGCCGGGAGCACGATCGTCGTGTACTACGGCGGGCTCTAGTACCTGTATAGTGCCTGGCATGCGCACGCAGTTCTGGTTCTGGTTTGGTAACCGGCTCGGGAGGCCGGTCGCCCGCCAGACCACGCGCTGACGGAAGCGACCTAGCGAAAGCCCCGGGCCAGGAAGGCCAGGGGCTTTTTTCGTTGGGCACTTTTCGCCGGGCAGTCACGGTTTCGCCGGGCAGTCACGGTTTCAGTGGGCACTTACGGTTTCACTCGAGGAAGGCCGGTCGGATGGTAGTGGTGATGGACGCGGAGGCGACCGAGGCAGATGCTGACAACGTGGTCAGCCTGGTGCGCGAGGCGGGCGGCGAGGCGTTCGTCAGCCGCGGCGTGTCCAGGACGATCATCGGGCTCAGCGGCGACATCGACCACCTCGCCACGCTCAACCTGCCCGCACAGCCAGGAGTCAGCGATGTCGTCAGGATCTCCGTCCCGTACAAGCTGGTCAGCAGGGAGCACCGCCGCGAGCGTTCGGTGATCCGGGTCGCGGGGGTGCCGATCGGGCCGGACACGCTGACGGTGATCGCCGGGCCGTGCGCGGTCGAGACGCCCGAGCAGGCCCTGCAGTCGGCGCTGATGGCGAAGGCGGCGGGCGCGTCGCTGCTGCGCGGCGGCGCCTACAAGCCGCGCAGCTCCCCGTACGCGTTCCAGGGCCTCGGCGAGGCCGGCCTGCGCATCCTCGCGGACGTTCGGGAAGCGACCGGCCTGCCCATCGTCACCGAGGTCGTCGACCCCGGCGACGTGGACCTGGTCGCCTCGTACGCGGACATGCTGCAGGTCGGCACCCGCAACATGCAGAACTTCCCGCTGCTGCAGGCCGTCGGCCGCGCCGGCCGGCCCGTCATGCTCAAGCGCGGCATGAGCGCCACGATCGAGGAGTGGCTGATGGCCGCCGAGTACATCGCGCAGCGCGGCAACACCGACATCGTGCTGTGCGAGCGCGGCATAAGGACGTTCGAGAACGCGACCCGCAACACCCTGGACATCAGCGCCGTCCCGGTCGCGCAGCGGCTGTCCCACCTGCCGGTGATCGTGGACCCGTCGCATTCCGGCGGCCGCAGGGACCTGGTCCTCCCGCTGTCCCGGGCCGCGATCGCGGTCGGCGCCGACGGCATCATCGTCGACGTCCACCCGCACCCGGAGACCGCGCTGTGCGACGGCCCGCAAGCGCTCATCGACTCGGACCTGCGGGAGCTGGCGAGCGTCGCGCTGCACCTGTCGCCGCTTGTCGGCCGGACGCTGACCCCCGCGCCGGACGCCGCTAACGGCCGGCCCCGCGCGAAGCCGGACGCCGCTAACGGCCGGCCCGCGCTAACCGGCCGTTAGCTCGATCGGTTCGAATTACGCGACGGCCAGTTTCATTGGGCCGGTTTTACCGATTTTGTGATCTCCATCACAGTTCATTGGGATATGGGCTATATTTTCCCGCGCGAGGCCGCAGGGACCGCTCGCCGCCGTCGAGATACCCGGGGACCGGACTGTCATCCCGGGGTGGGAGGGTATATGCCCGAGCTTCCTTATGTTGGCGACGAGTTCGCGGGCTACCGATTGCGAGCCGTCCTCGGGCACGGCGGCATGAGCATTGTCTACGAAGCGGAAAATCCGCAGCTTGGTGACCTTATCGCGGTCAAGGTGCTCGCATCTGAGCTTGCCGAGGACGACGCCTTCCGCACGCGTTTCCTCGCGGAATCACGCATTGCCGCCTCGATGAACCACCCGCACGTCATCCCCGTCCTCGGCGTGGGGTCAAGCGACGGGCTGCTGTACCTGGTGATGCGCTGCGTCTCAGGCACCACCCTGCGGCAGACGATCGCCGAGCGCGGCCGGCTGCAGCCGGAGACCGCCGTCTTCCTGCTCAGTCAGGCCGCGCAGGCACTGGACGCCGCGCACCGCGCCGGGCTCGTGCACAGGGACGTCAAGCCGGGGAACCTGCTGATCGAACGGGACGACGACGAGCCAAGCCCTGGATACCTGTACCTCGCCGACTTCGGGATCTGCGGCTGGAGCACGGCACGCACCGGGCTGACCTCGACGGGACAGTTCGCGGGCACGGCCGACTATGTTGCCCCCGAGCAGGTGCGCGGCGGGCTGCCCGTGTGGGGCTCGGCCGACCAGTATTCGCTGGGCTGCGTGCTTTATGAGTGCCTGACAGGCAAGGTGCCGTTCGGAACGCACCCGGCAGCGGCAATCGCCAGGGCGCACGGCGAAGACCTCCCCGCGCCCGCCACGCGGCTCCAGCCCAGCCTGCCGCCCGCGATCGAGGAGGTGTTCGCCCGTGTGCTCACCGAGGAGCCCAGCGAGCGGTACAGCACCTGTCGCGAGTTCATGCAGGCGGCCCGCGTCGCGCTGGGCGACGCGGCGGCCACGCCGCTGTCCGGCCGCGGCTCGCCCGTGTTCCAGCCGGCGCCGGCACCCGCCGGCGATCGGGCGAGGGC
>NZ_JASIAL010000021.1:0-9652 GCF_030042015.1 Trebonia sp.
GGCCTCAGCCAGCCTGCCGCACCCCGGCCACACCGTTCACCCGCATATCACCGTCACCTGGCCAGGGCGTGACCCCCTCGTGCTGGCGGGCCGAGGGAAGCGTGCGAAAGAATGTGGGGCGTGCCACTTCGCGTTGTCCCGGTGGCATATAGGTGGGTAGTAGGCATCAGACGACGTTGTCAAGGAGGCTGGCGATGCCACAGATCTACCACTCCGATGTCATCGGCTCGCTGTTGCGGCCGAGGTACCTGACGCAGGCCCGCGACAAGTTCGCGTCCGGCGAGCTCAGCGCGGCCGAGTTCAAGCGGATCGAGGACCGCGCGGTGGACCAGGCCATCGCGATGCAGGAAGGCGTGGGGCTCGACGTCATCACGGACGGCGAGTTGCGGCGCTTCTCCTTCCTCGACCAGATCATCAGCGAGCTTGATGGAGTCATCGAGCGGGAAGGGGCGGGCGTCCACTTCCACAACATCACCAACCCGGGCTTCGACTGGCACTCGCCGTTCACCGTGACCGGCAAGATCAGCCAGAAGCGTAAGCTGACGGTCGAGGAGTACGCCTACTCCCGCGCCAGGGCCACCAAGCCGGTCAAGGTCACCCTGCCCAGCCCGCTTGTCCTGTACTCGATGTGGTCGCCTGAGCTGTCCACCCCGGCCTACAAGGACGCCTACGAGCTGTTCGCCGACGCGGCCGCGATCGTCCGCGCCGAGGCGCAGGCGCTCGCCGACCTCGGCTGCACCTACATCCAGATCGACTCGCCGGACTACGGCACGCTGGTCGACCCGGTGAACCGGGAGCTGCGCGAGAACCTGGGCATGCCGACCGAGCGGACCCTGACCGAGGGCGCCGACATCCTCAACACGGTCGGCGACGTCCCCGGCGTGACGTTCGCGCTGCACCTGTGCAAGGGGAACTACCTCAGCCAGTGGATCGGCGAGGGCGGCTACGACCTCACCGCCGAGGCGCTGTTCAACAGGCTGACCAACTTCGACCTATACACGCTGGAGTACGAGGACGCCCGGTCCGGCTCGTTCGAGCCGCTGGCGAAGCTGCCCGACGACAAGGGGGTCATCCTCGGCCTGGTGTCCAGCAAGAGCACGACGCTTGAATCCCCAGAGGAGCTCACCGCCCGGGTGCACGAGGCGGCGCGCTACGTAGGCCTGGAGCGGCTCGGCCTGTCCACGCAGTGCGGGTTCTCCTCGGTCCTCATCGGCGCTAACCTGACCAACGAGGACGTGGAGGAGCGCAAGCTCGAGCTGGTCGCGGAGGTCGCGCACCAGATCTGGTGAGCCGTTACCATGGGCAGTCGGTTCGCGCCGTTCTGCCCATGGTCTTGCCAGCACTAAACCGGTAAAGTAGCGCTATGCGCTACGGCCATTTCGATGACGATAGCCGGGAGTACGTGATCACCCGCCCGGACACGCCCGTGCCGTGGATCAACTACCTGGGCACGGACGGGTACTTCGGCATCATCTCGAACACGGCCGGCGGCTACTCGTGGCATCGTGACGCGCGGCTGCGGCGGCTCACCAGGTACCGGTACAACAACGTGCCTGGTGACTGCGGCGGACGCTACCTTTACCTGCGCGACGACCGCACCGGCGTGTACTGGTCGCCGTCATGGCAGCCGACCAGGACCGGGCTGGACGATTACGAGTGCCGGCACGGCCTTTCGTACACGACGATCAGCTCCGCGAAAGCCGGCATCCGCGCGCGGACGCTCTACTTCGTGCCGCAAGGGGAGACGCTGGAGGTCTGGCGGCTGACGCTGACCAACGAGCGCGCCAGGCCGGCGGACATCTCCGTCTTCTCCTCGGTCGAGTTCGCCCTGTGGGACGCGCAGGACGACACGACGAACTTCCAGCGCAACTACTCCACCGGCGAAGTCGAAGTCGACGGCGGCGTCATCTACCACAAGACCGAGTACCGGGAGCGGCGCGACCACTTCGCCTACTTCGCGTGCTCGGAGCCGCTGGCCGGGTTCGACACCCAGCGCGAGGCCTTCCTCGGCCCCTACCGTGGCTTCGACAGCCCGCAGGCGGTCGAACTGGGCCGGGCATCGGGCTCCATCGCGCACGGCTGGGCGCCGTACGGCGCGCACCATGTCCGGGTGACCCTCGAACCTGGCGCGACCAAGGAGGTGATCTTCCTGCTGGGCTACTGGGAGAACCCGCGGGCCGCCAAGTTCGCGGCGCCGGGCGTCATCAACAAGGCCCTGGTCCGGCCGGTGATCGAGCGCTGGCTGCGCCCGCAAGCCGTCGCGGCGGCCTTCGACAGCCTGAAGGCGTCCTGGGCGGGGCTGCTCGGCGTCCTGCGCGTCGACACGCCCGACGCCGACACCAACCGGATGGTCAACATCTGGAACGCCTACCAGTGCCTGGTGACGTTCAACATGAGCCGTTCGGTGTCGTCGTTCGAGACAGGCATCTCCCGCGGCATGGGGTTCCGGGACTCCTGCCAGGACCTGCTCGGCTCGGTCCAGCTGGCGCCGGAGCGTGCCAGGGAGCGGATCATCGACCTCGCCTCGACGCAGTTCGCGAACGGCGGCGCCTACCACCAGTACCAGCCGCTCACCAAGACCGGAAACGACGCGATCGGTTCCGGCTTCAACGACGACCCGCTGTGGCTGGTGCTCGGCGTCGCCGCGTACCTCAAGGAGACCGGCGACTTCTCCGTCCTTGACCAGGAAATCCCGTTCAGCGACGAAGGCGCTGCCTCGCTGTACGGCCACCTGGAACGGTCGCTCCGCTACACGCTCGACCGGATCGGCCCGCACGGCCTGCCGCTCATCGGCCGCGCCGACTGGAACGACTGCCTGAACCTGAACTGCTTCTCGCAGACCCCGGGCGAGTCGTTCCAGACCACGCAGAACATCCCAGGCGGCGTCGCGGAGTCGGTGTTCATCGCCGGGCTGTTCACCCTGGCCGCCAGGGAACTCGCCGCGATCGCGGCGGCGCACGGCCGGGGCGAGGACGCGGACAGCTACCGGGCCGACGCCGAGAAGATGGCCGCCGTGGTGGCCGAGCACGGCTGGGACGGCGAGTGGTTCCTGCGTGCCTATGACCACTTCGGCAACCCAGTCGGGTCCGCGCGCGACACCGAGGGGCAGATCTTCGCCGAGCCGCAGGGCATCTGCGTGATGGGCGGCATCGGGCTGGCCAACGGGACCGAAGCCGACGCCAGCCTCGCCACCCGAACGCTGACAAGCGTGCGCGAGCGGCTGGCGACGCCGCACGGGATCATGCTGCTGCAGCCGGCGTTCGCCTCCTACCGCGTCGAACTCGGCGAGATCTCCTCCTACCCGCCCGGCTACAAGGAGAACGGCAGCGTGTTCTGCCACACGAACCCGTGGCTGATGATCGCCTCGGCGATGGTGGGGGACGGCGACGCTGCCTTCGACTACTACAAGCGGATCAACCCCTCGGCGCGCGAGCCGATCAGCGAGCTGCACCGCTGCGAGCCGTACGTCTACGCGCAGATGATCGCGGGCCGGGACGCGCCCACCCACGGCGAGGCCAAGAACTCCTGGCTGACCGGCACGGCCGCGTGGAACTTGGTCGCGATCACCCAGTGGATCCTCGGCATCCGGCCGGAGCTGGCCGGGCTGCGGGTCGAGCCCGTCCTCCCCGCGCACTGGGCGGGGTACACCGCGACCCGCCGGTTCCGCGGCGCCACCTACGAGATCACCGTGCGCCGCGCCAGCGCCGGCGGCTACCTCGCCGTCGACGGGCAGCGGGTCCACGGGACGCTCGTGCCGCTCGCGGCACCGGGGTCGAGCGTGCGGGTCGACGCGGTGCTGCCCTCCCGCTGAGGACGTCGTTCTGGATAAGAAATGTTTGTCCCCGCCGCACAACCTCGGCGCCGGCGAATGGGAGCATCAGCCCCTTCTCCCGCCGCCGGGGCGGAGTTACGCTCAGCGCGTCCCTGGAGGTGGGCCAGATGTCAGTGCGGTTCCCTGACGAGCCAAGCTTCGCCGGGCGCTTCGCGCCGGTACGGATGGAAGGCGAGATCCGCGGCCTTGAGGTGACGCAGGGAGAGGTGCCCGCGTCGCTGCGGGGCACGTTCTACCGGGTGGGCGCCGACCCGGCGTGGCCGCCGTTCGTCGAGCATGACTTCTACTTCAACGCCGACGGCATGGTCGCGATGTTCCGGTTCGAGAACGGCTACGCCGACTTCCGCAGCCGGTACGTGCGCACGCCGCGGTTCGCCGCCGAGCGCGCGGCGCGCCGGTCGCTGTTCGGCGCCTACCGCAACCCCTACACCGACGAGGCGTCGGTCGCGGGCCTGTCCCGCGGCCTGGCCAACACCAACGTGTACTGGCACGCCGGCCGGCTGCTCGCCTCCAAGGAGGACAGCGCGCCGGTTCAGATCGACCCGGACACGCTCGACACGATCGGGGAGTTCACGTGGGAGGGCGACCTGTCCTCGCAGACCGCGACGGCCCATCCCAAGATCGACCCGCGCGACGGATCGCTGGTGTTCTTCGGGTACATGGCCAAGGGCGAGGCGACGAAGGACATCGCCTACTACGAGGCGGACGCGACGGGGCGGGTCGTGCACGAGGCCTGGTTCGAGGCCCCCTACTCGTCCATGGTGCACGACTGGGCGGTCACGCAGAACTTCGTGGTCTTCCCGATCATCCCGCTCACCGCCAGCCTGGAGCGCCTGCAGGCGGGCGGGCCGCTGTACGTGTGGGACGGCTCGCAGGACGTGTACCTGGGCGTCGTGCCCCGGCGCGGGTCACAGGTGCGGTGGTACCGCGGCACCAACCGGTTCGCCTCGCACATCATGAACGCGTTCGACGACGGGCGGTACGTCCACGTCGACACGCCGGTCGGCGAGAAATCCGCGTTCCCGTGGTTCCCCGACATCACCGGCGCGCCGTTCGACCCGGAGAAGGCCAGCGCGCAGCTGTCCCGGTGGACGATCGACACGCAGGGCCCGGCTGACCTCGGCGACGGGGCGACGGCGTTCGCCGAGCGGCGGCTCACCGACTGCTCGGGTGAGTTCCCGCGCACCGACGACCGGTGGGCGACCAGGGGATACCGGTTCGGGGTCATCAACCTCACCGGCATACCGGGCCAGCGGCCCGACGACGGGCTGCCCGGGTTCCGCTGGCTGGGCTCGATCGACCCCACGGCCGGGGCGATGCGGACCCGGTTCGCCGGCCGGGACTCGACGCTCCAGGAGGCGATCTTCGTGCCGCCTGGCGTCGACACGCCGAACGGCCACGGGTACGTGATGCAGCTGGTCGACCGGCACGCCACCGGAACCACCGACCTGCTGATCCTGGACGCGCAGCACATCGACGCCGAGCCGGTGGCCACGCTGAGGATCCCGATCAGGATGCCAGGCGGGCTGCACGGCAACTGGGTGACCCACGAGCAGCTAGCGACTCGAGCCGGATGACGGCGGACGACGAGGAGGTCTTTCAATGACAACGGCAGAAGACAGGGTGGCCGAGCTCGAGCACCGGCTGGGCCTGGTCGAGGACGCGCTCGCCATCCGCAACCTGCAGCACGCCTACGGCTATTACCTGGACAAGTGCCTGTACGACGAGGTGGTCGACCTGTTCGACGAGGACGGCGAGGTCATCTTCATCGGCGGCGTCTACAAGGGGCGGGCGGGCATCGCCCGGCTGTACACCGGCCGGTTCCGCAGCCGGTTCACCGGCGGTCACAACGGGCCGTCGCACGGCCGGCTGCTCGACCACCCGATGCTGCAGGACATCGTGCACGTGGAGCCGGACCGGCGCACCGCGTACGCGCGGTACCGGACGCTCATGCAGGCCGGCACGCACGAGTCCGTCGCGACCGAGCAGGCGCCGGTCCGCCAGTGGTGGGAGGGCGGCCTGTACGAGAACGTCTACGTGTCCGACGGCGGTGTGTGGAAGATCAAGAAGCTCTTCTACCGGGCGTTCTGGCACGGGACGTTCGAGCACGGCTGGGCGTACATCCCGCCGGACTACGTGCCGAACTCGACCGTCACCTACCCCGAGGACCCGTACGGCCCCGACGAGCTGCTGCGGGACGCGCCCAGGCTGTTCCCGGACACGACCACGCTCCCCTTCCACTACCGCCACCCGGTGACGGGCAAGGAGTTCGCCCCCGGCGCCGGAGGGTAGGCCGGCACCAGGCCGTCGCGGCTCGGTGTCACATTCAACCCTTCGTCACGCGCTTTGCGGCGCGGTCGCGGGCTCGCCGAGGCGGTTGACGACGTCGACGACCCCGTCGACGTCCCACAGCAGCCGGATCGCGACGGGAACCAGGTCGCCGTGCTGGCCCTCGGCGGGCTTCAGCGTCCCGGTCAGCGTCACCACGCCGTTGCGCACGGTCACGGTCGTGTTGCCGGGCTCGGTGAGCAGGATCTCATCCAGCACCCCGCGGGCGTCCTCGGCGATCTCGCCGTCCGGGCGCAGGAACACGCTCAGCAGGTCACGGCGGCTGACGATGCCCATGAGCTTCCCCTCCGGGTCGATGACCGGCAACCGCCTGACGTGGTTGGCGTTCATCACCCGGGCCGCCCCCGGGATCGTCGCGTCCGGGTGGATCGTGACCGCGGGGCTGGTCATCAGGTCCCCGGCGACCAGGGCGACGGGGTGGCGCCTGCGCGGCAGCCACGACCGCTGCCCGGCCGCGGCGGCGGCCCTGTCCCGCCGGGCGGGCTTGTCCTCCACGGCCAGCAGGTCGGCCTCGCTCACCACCCCGGCCACGTGCCTGCCCATCGTGAGCACGGGCAGGCCGCTGATCCGGTGCTCGGTCAGCAGCCGGGCGATCTCCTTGTACGGGGTGATCCTGTCGACGGTTATCACGCTGGTCGTCATCACGTCCCGGACCCGGCGCGCGTACCGGCGGTGGTGCGCCTGCCCGCCGCCAGCCTGTGTCTCCGGTGCGCCGGGCGACCACCCGGCGCTGGTCTCGGCGACGGTCGCCGGGGTCGCGGGCCGCTCCTTCAGGTGCTCTTCGACGGTGTCCAGCGCCCTGGTCACGTCGGACCGGGCGGCCCGCCCGTGGAGCGACTCGTAGTACGCGGCCCCCAGGTGACGGAGCATCGCGTCAAGGTGAACGTCTGTCCGCGCCATCTCCCCCACCTCCTTTTAATGTTCAGGCGACTTCGGCGAAGAGTTCGTCGTCGGCGTGGCGCGGCGTGGTCAGGTCCTCCACGTCGGCTCCGGCCGCGAGCAGTGCCGCGCGCGAAGCGCGGTAATGATGGCCGCATAGCCACAGGTCGACCGGGTCTGGCCGGCCGGGAGCCGGCGGCATGATGACCTTGACCATCGGCCTGGCGGGGCAGCAGCAGGATCTCGACGGGACGCTCGGGTCCATCAGGAACTGCCACTGCACGTCGTCAAGCAGGGGCTCAGCGTGTGCCGCGTGTCTGCCGAACATGTTTTAATCCTCATCCCCCGCCAGCAGTATCGTCAGGTCCGCAGGTCCCCGCGGACCGGGACCTTCAGCGTCCGCTGATCCTGCGGCCCGAGATCCGCTCGGGGACGATCCGCACGTAGACGTCGCGGTCGCCGCCGGCCCAGGGCGCGATCGTGGCCTCCTGCCGCACGTGCCGCAGTTCGCCGGACTGCAGGACACGGTGTGCCTGCCCGCGGATGAGCACACTCCAGCCCTGGCGCAGCACCTCGTCGACGTGATCGACCTCGAACGCCGCGCGGTCGTCGCCGTGCGTCTCGATCAGCGTGCCCTCGTCGGTCCTGATCACGATCGACCCGCCGACGACCGAGAAGTTAACCGGCAGCACGACGGGACCCGACGCGGTGCTGAACGCGATCCGGCCGATCCCGCCCGGCGCGATCAGCCGGCGGCACTCCCCGGGCGTCAGCTTCTGGATGAGCGGCTCCCTCGGGGGTCCGCTGACCCCGGGCGGCGCGTCCGTGCCCGCGCCGAGGAGCATGGCAGGCGTGGTCTGCAGCGCCACGGCGAGCTGGCGCAGCACCGCCCCGCTTGGGGAGGCCGGGTAACGCTCCAGGTACTCCAGGTACCGTCGGCTGATCCTCGCGCGGGCGGCCACCTGCGCGGTGCTCAACCGCAATTCCGTGCGCCGTCGCGCGATGCGCTTGCTCAGGTCACCGGGGTCGGGTGGCGACGGCCAGCCAAGTTCGGCTGGCTGGTCCGGTTCTGGCCGTGCGTAGACGCTCATGGAGTTCTCCTCGCTCGGTTTTCACGGATCTAGGCTGGGCCGCGCGGACACCCGCGAGGCAGGGCCGAAAGGCCCAAACGTCGCCGGGTCCGCCGCGCGGCCGGAGAACGGCGAAGTGGCGGGCGGAGCAACGGTCCGTTCGGAATGATGGTCATGTGCGCTTTTATGCGGACCTGCACATACATTCGCGATATTCCCGCGCGTGCAGCCGGGACTGCGACCTGGAGCACCTGGCCTGGTGGGCCGGCCGCAAGGGAATCACCGTGGTCGGGACCGGCGACTTCACCCATCCGGCGTGGGCCGAGGAGCTGGCCGCCAGCCTCGTCCCCGCGCAATCCGAGCCTGGCCTGTTCCGGCTGCGGCCGGAGCTGGAGCGCGCGGTCCTTGCCCGGCTGCCCGCCGCCTGCCGGACGCCGGCGCGGTTCATGCTCTCGTCCGAGATATCGACGATCTACAAGCGCGACGGCCGGACCAGGAAGGTGCACCACCTGCTGTACGCGCCCTCGCTGGCGGCGGCCGGGGAGATCACCCGCCGCCTGGCGAAGATCGGCAACATCGCCGCTGACGGCCGGCCAATCCTCGGCCTGGACTCCAGGGACCTGCTCGAGATCACGCTGTCCGCCGGCGACGGCTGTTACCTGGTGCCGGCCCACGCGTGGACCCCGTGGTTCGCCGTGCTCGGCTCGCAGTCAGGCTTCGACCGGGTCGCCGACTGCTACGCCGACCTCGCGGACCACATCTTCGCCCTGGAGACCGGGCTGTCCAGCGATCCGGAAATGAACTGGCGCGTCTCCAGCCTGGACAGGTACCGGCTGGTCAGCAACTCCGACGCGCACTCACCGCCGATGCTCGGCCGGGAGGCGACGGCCTTCGACACCGACGTGGCCTACGACGCCGTCGCGCTGGCGCTGCGCACCGGCGCCGGGTTCGCGGGAACGGTCGAGTTCTTCCCGGAGGAAGGCAAGTACCACCTCGACGGGCACCGCGCCTGCGGGGTGCGGACGTCGCCGGAGGAGACTCGCGCGGCGGGCGGGAAGTGCCCGGTGTGCGGGAAGACGCCGACGATCGGGGTGCAGCACCGGGTGGCGGCGCTCGCCGACCGGCCGGCCGGCTACCGGCCCGCCGGCGCGGCGGACTACCGGTCGTTCGTGCCGCTGCCGGAGATCCTCGGCGAAATCGCCGCCGTCGGCCCGCAGTCCAAGTCGGTCACCGCACAGGTCACCGCGATGGTCGAGCGGTTCGGCCCGGAGCTGTCCATCCTGGGCGACGTGCCGCTCGAGGAGATCGCGGCGCGCGCCCCGTCGATCGTCGCGGAGGCCATCGCCCGGCTGCGGCGCGGGCAGGTGCGCCGCGAGGCCGGGTACGACGGCGTGTACGGCACGATCCGGCTGTTCGGCCCGGAGGAGCTGGCCGGCGCGGCCCTGTTCGACCTGCCCTCGCCGCGGAAGGCGCGGCGCGGCGGAGCGGCCCCGGCGGCTGTCCCGGACGTCCCGGCGGGCGC
>NZ_JASIAL010000558.1:0-11895 GCF_030042015.1 Trebonia sp.
TGGATGAGGTCGTCGTAATCGCGGTAGTCAGCAAGACCGTTATGCCGATGAGGGTTCCAACGGGCCAGGTGTTCAGCAACAAGATAATAGTCTTCGCGACAGATTCATACTCAGAGCAGGCTGTACTCTCCTCAAGCATCCATCAAGTATGGGTGATCAAGTACACCGCCACAATGCGTACCGATGTGAGCTATTCGCCATCCGACGTCTTCCTGACATTCCCGCGTCCTAAGCCAACAGAACGGCTCGCAGAGGCTGGCCGGATGCTGGACAACGAGCGGCGGGAGATCATGCTGCGCCGGGAGTTCGGACTCACCAAGCTATACAATCTAGTCAACGATCCCGACTACGCCGACGTCGATGTTGATCGGATGCGGCAGATCCACGTCGAACTCGATAAGGCGGTTCTAGACGCCTATGGCTGGGGTGACGTCGAGCTTGATCATGGATTCCACACCTACCGCAAGATGGAGCGGTGGACCGTCTCGCCTGCGGCGCGGGTGGAGATCCTAGACCGCCTCCTCTCCGAAAACCTACGGCGAGGAGACGCCCAGGGTGAGGCACCCCCGCCCGCCGAGGATGAGGACGAGGGGGATGACGAGTGAGCACGCCCCGTACGCCGGTCGAACCGCCTCAGTACCGGCTTAAGCATGAGCCAGACGGAAGTTCTTGGACGGCCCGCGAGAACCTGGCCAACATCCTCGAACGGGAGCTCCTCGGCCCGATGAACGGCCCCGAGGAAATCATCGACGGTGCGCCCGACGCCGTGTACCTGGTCGGGCGGATCGCGCCGTTCAAGCTGACGGCCGGCACCGGCGATCCGGAGGACGCGGACACGGGGGAGCCCGATACCGATGTCGGGGACGCGGACGACGCCGAAGCCGGCCGGGGCGTTCCGCTGACCGAGGTTGACGACAGCGGTGCGGGGGCCGACGAGGACTCCGGCCTGGAGGACACGCCGCAGCAGCGCGGCCTGATGATTCCCGCGTCGATGGGACTGCGCTGCCAGGTTCCCGATGACCTGGAGTCGTTCACCGTGACCGCGTCGTGGGGCGTGTACGAGTCGGTGCCCGCGCCCGAGGGGGATGAGTCGCGGATCCGCAGGTACAAGCGGACCCCGGTCCAGATCTCCAAGCGGATCGTCGTCGCCGATCTTGGCGAGTCCGTGACGACGGAGATACCGCTCAGGGACAAGGTCGTGTTGCGCATCGACCGGCACGACGAGCCCGAGCGGGGCTGCCGCCTGATCGAGATCGCGCTGTGCAACGACCTGGTGGCGCCGCGGAAGATCCCGGTTCACGCCTGGCTGTACCAGACGAGGTTCACCGTGACAGCGGCGGGAGAGCCCGCGTTCCTGCCGGTCACCGATCCGCTGCTGGACGATCGCTGGGAGCCGGACGACGAGCTGCGGCGGCTGAACCTCCAGTACCGCGACCGGCTCGAGTTCGCGGTCGGGCGGACCTGCTCGGTCGGCTGGGACGTGCCCGAGGGTGCCCGCCGGGCGGGCAAGGTATGGACGACGTGGCTGCCGGTAAGCGAGACGCCGCAGGTCGCCGCCGACGAGGTCGATGCCCTGCTCGACATGCGCAAGCTCGCCGCCGCGTCCCCGGCCGAGCTGCGCGCCGGGCTGTCGCCGATCGTGGAGAAGTACGAGGAATGGCTCGACGGCGAGGAAGCACGGGCGCAGCAGCTTCCCGGTCACCTGCGCGACGAGGGCCTGGACGCGGTCAACGAGGCGCGGAAGGTGCACACCCAGCTCGCGGCCGGGCTCGAGCACGTGCTCAGCGACACGGACGCGCTGCGGTGCTTCCGGTTCATGAACGAGGTGATGGCCGGCCAGCGCGTGCAGAGTCAGATCGCCCGCCGCCGGGCACAGTCCCCGGGGGAGTCGATCGGCGAGGCCCGCGACGCCGTATTCGCCTCGACCGACAAGCCGCACTCGTGGCGCACGTTCCAGCTCGCGTTCATCCTGATGCAGCTTCCGCTGCTCACCGCCCCGGCCGCGGAGAAACGGTCCGGGGACCTCGCCAAGGCGCAGCTGCTGTTCTTCCCGACCGGCGGCGGCAAGACCGAGGCGTACCTGGGTCTGGCCGCCTACGCGTTCGCGATCAGGCGGCTGCGGGGCGAACTGGACACCCCGGGCGGCAAGCTCGACGGGTCTGCTGGCGTGACCGTGCTGATGCGGTACACGCTGCGGCTGCTCACCGCTCAGCAGTTCCAGCGGGCGACCGCCCTGGTCTGCGCCGCCGAGCTGGCAAGGCGCCGTGATCCCGGCGTGTGGGGCGACGAGCCGTTCCGTATCGGGCTGTGGGTCGGCACGGACGTGTCGCCCAAGCGCTACGAGGAGGCGAGGGAGCAGCTCAAGCGGGCCGCGAAGGCGGGCCCGAGCGCGCGGCTGACCGTACTGCAGTTCCAGCGGTGCCCCTGGTGCGGCACCTCGATCGGCGCGGCCAACGTGCGTGCCGACGACGAGCACCAGCGGATCTACGTGTACTGCGGCGACGAGCTTGGTGACTGCCCGTTCTCCCGGGACGGCGAGATCGCCGACGGACTGCCGGTTCTCACGGTGGATGAGGAGATCTACCGGCTGGCGCCCTCGTTCGTGATCGCTACCGTGGACAAGTTCGCGCGGCTGGCTCGCGAGGGCGAGGCGGCGTCGCTCTTCGGCTACGTGTCGCAGAAGTGCGAGCTGCACGGGTACGTGCACCCCGACTACACAGGTTGCAAGATCCAGGCGGGTAACAAGCACCCGAAGACGTCGTACTACCGACGTCCGGTCGGCCGCCTCCGGCCGCCCGACCTGATCATCCAGGACGAGCTGCACCTGATCACCGGGGCGCTCGGCACCACGGTCGGGCTGTTCGATGTCGCGGTCGACGCGCTGTGCTCCTGGCGCGACCTCGTGGATAACCCGGTCCGGCCGCTGGTCGTCGCGTCGACGGCCACCGCGCGGAACGCGGCCGACCAGGTGCGTGCGCTGTACGGGCGGGACGCGACGATCTTCCCGCCGCAGGTTCTCGACGCGGGGCAAACGTTCTTCTCCAGTGAGCAGCCGGTCTCGCGGGAGCATCCCGGGCGGCGGTACATCGGCCTGAGTACGACCGGGGTCCGGCTCACCACCGCCGAGATCCGGGTGGCCGAGGTGCTGATGGCCGCCGCGCAGCTGCTCATCGACCGGTCCGGTGACGCCGCCGACCCGTACCTGACGCTGGTCGGCTACTTCAGCACGATCCGCGAGCTGGCCGGCATGGCCCGTTACCTGGGCGACGACATCCAGACCGCGCTCGCCCGGCGGCGCCCGTGGTCCCTGCTGCCCGCCAGGTACGGCACCGATTACGGGCAGCTGAACCTGGCCGAGCTCACCTCCCGGGTGTCCTCGGCGGACATCACCGCGACGCTGGACCAGATGACGGTCACCTTCGACCCGAGGTTCGACTCGAACGCCGGGAAGCGGGAACTGGCCGCGCTGCGCAAGGCGGGCCAGCCGGTCCCTGAGCGTGGCGCGCGCCCGTTCGACGTGGTGCTCGCCACCTCGATGCTGCAGGTCGGGGTGGACGTGGACCGGCTCGGGCTGATGCTCGTCGTCGGCCAGCCGAAGAACACCGCCGAGTACATCCAGGCGTCCGGGCGCGTCGGCCGCCAGGCTTCCCGGCCCGGCCTCGTGGTGACGCTCGGGAACTGGGCGCGGCCGCGTGACCTGGCGCACTTCGAGCAGTTCCGGCACTACCACGAGACGTTCCACGCGCAGGTCGAGGCGCTGTCGGTGACGCCGTTCTCGGCCACCTCGCTGGACCGCGGGCTTGACGGGGTGCTGGTCAGCGCGGCCAGGGTGCTGACCAGCGTCGTTCCGGACGGGCTGTCGCCGGAACGGAACGCGGGGCGGATCGAGAGCCAGCGGGACTTCGTTCTGAGCCTCATCGACGGGCTGGTGCGGCGGACACGGCGCGCCGCGGATGAGGACGCGGCCGGGCGGGCACGGCAGCGGCTGCTGAACCGGCTCGACCAGTGGACCGCCCGGCGCAAGCACCTCGCGGACCTGCACAAGACCCTGGTCTACGAGCGGGTCACCGACGACGCCAAGTACGACGCGCTGATGATGAGCGCGGAGAACGCCCGGGCACGGGGCGGCGGTGCCGATGCCCCGCCGTTCGTGGTCGCGAACTCGATGCGCGAGGTCCAGCCGGAGATCAACCTGCTGGTCAGCCCGATCAAGGACAACCTGGTGTACATCGCGCCGCCCGGCGCGCCGCGGTGGGAGTTCCCGCCGGCTGAGGAGGTTTCGCCGTGACCGAGCTGCTGTATGACGCGTCCCGCGCGGTCGACCCGCTGGGCGACGCGGAGGCCGAGAACGAGAAGTCGGTCAAGCACAACCGGGCCAAGGTGGGGTCGAGCCGCCCGTCGTCGCTGCTGTACACCTACGGGCCTGGCGCGATCATGGACCTGCCCCAGTTCACGATCATGCCGACCGGGCTCGACGACTGGGATCGGATCTGGAACCGGCGCGACGGAGAGCCGCCGCGCATCCACGCGCCGCGGCTGCGCGAGGCGGTGCGCACGCACATGCGCTCGCCTTTCGTGCAGCTTCGCCCGCATCCGTGGCAGCCGAAGCGGAACGCGTTCAGCAACGAGGGCGTCGATCTCGGTGTCCCGGCCCGCGTGTTCCCGCAGTGGCTGCGGTGCACCGGCTGCGACCTGCTCGGCCTGGTGTCGCAGTTCAGCTACATCAACACCCATCCGTACCGGACCGACCAGGCCCGCTTCGAGCACGTGAAGTGTCCCGGCCGCGGCGGAGCCGGGAAAGCGGCCCGTCCCGCCGTGCCGGCCAGGTACCTGCTCGCCTGCGTGATGGGGCACCTGGACGAGTTCCCGTACGAGCTGTGGGTGCACCGGGGCCGCACATGCGAGAACGCAGAGATCCCCGTCATGAAGATGATCGACCGGACCGCGGGCAAGGGCGCGTCGGCGATGATCCGCTGCGAGTCCTGCAAGCTGCAGCGGCCGATGAACGAGGCCCAGGGCCAGGCGGGCGCCGCGAAGCTGCCCAAGTGTCGGGGCCGGCATCCCCACCTGGACGCGTTCGAGCCCGGCGGATGCGGTGCCCAGACCAAGCTGATGCTGATCGGCGCGTCCAACCTGTGGTTCCCCGCGACGCTGTCGATCATCGTGATGCCTGAGTCGGCGCAGGAGAAGGCCGAAGACCTCGCGGACCGCATCCGGGCCGTTCTCGGGGGCAAGCTCGCCAAGTACGCCGGTTCCCTGGACATCCTGCGTGACTTCCTGGACGCCGGGGGCGTTGACGTGACGGGCCTGTCCGACGGCGACCTGGGTGCGCTGGTGGCTGTTGCCCTTGCGCCGCCGCCGACCCCCGACGAGCAGGAAGAACGGCTGCGCCAGTGGGATCCGGTCGACCTGCTCGTCCCCGAGTGGCGCTACCTGCTGAAAGATCCGCTCGGCGACCGGCATGAGGACCCGGACAGCGGCCTGACGCTGTCGCGGCGGGACCGCGGCCCGCAGCTGCGGAACGAGATCACCCGGGTGCTGGCGGTCGAACGGCTGCGCAAGGTCAACGCGCTGACCGGGTTCACGCGGATCGACGCGTTCGACCGGGTGGGCGACGTGCCCAAACGGTTGGTGCCGCTGACCCGTGAACCCCGGCCAGCGTGGACGGTCGCGACGGAAGACCGCGGCGAGGGCGTCTTCCTGCAGCTCGACGAGTCGCGGATCGCCTCGTGGGAGCAGAAGATACTCGACAGCGACGTGTGGGAGGCGCACCGGCTGGCGCACCGGCGGAACTTCTACCGGCGTTTCTCCGAGACGGGCGAGGAAGTCGACCCGGACACCAGGCTGAAGCCGCCGCGCTACTGGCTGGTGCACACGCTCGCGCACGCGCTGATCCGGGAAATGGCCATGCAGTGCGGGTACCAGGCCGCCAGCCTGAGCGAGCGGCTTTATGCGTGGCCGGCGACGGACGAGCGCCCGCCTGCGGCGGGGCTGCTGGTCGTCACGACGGCGTCCGACAGCGACGGCACGCTCGGGGGCCTGGTGGCGCTGAGCGAGAAGGAACCGCTGCAGCGGGTGGTGTCGGGGGCGCTGGAGCGGGCAACGCGGTGCTCGTCGGACCCGATCTGTGCCAGGCGGACGCCGGCGGACCCGGAGGACTTCCTGCACGGGGCGGCGTGCCACTGCTGCGTGATGGCGTCGGAGACGTCCTGCGAGCGGGCGAACCGGTTCCTGGACCGGCGGTTCCTCATCGACCTGCCGGGGAGCGAGCTTGGGTTCTTCGGACGAGTTGACTAGTCCGGCGTTGCGGCTCGGGGCGCTGCTCACCGGAACGGAAGCCAAGGAGATCGCCGATCGCCTGCGTGACGGGGACACGCTTACCGCAGCGCTACGGGTAGTGGCACCTGGCCGTCGGCCGGAGGTGCGGTCTCTGCTTTCCGGGGTGCTGGGCGCTGATCACGGCTTTGACCGCGGCGGTGCTGATCGCGGCGCAGTCGTCGCTGTACTGCGGGCGATCGAGGGCGCAAGGTCGGCACCCACGACGATGGATCCGCTCTGGACCATGCCGGGTCACCTGGCCCAGCACGGCCGGCTGACGCACTCGGTCAGCTACCTGGTGGACAACGCCAGGTACTCGGTGGTCTGCTCGACGTTCAATTTCCAGCGGTCATCAGGGCTCTGGGAAGCGCTGCGGCGAGCTGCGCAGCGGCCGGAGATCTCAATGAAGGTCTACATTGACACGCGCGCTGCGGACTCGGAAGGTCGGCGGGCATGGTCGCCGACCACGGACGAGGTCGCGACGCACTTGAAATCGGCGATCGTGCTGCGGACGAAATCCTTCGATGGCCGCCAGGTCCGCAACCACTCGAAGTTCATCTCGATCGACCACCGGTTCCTGCTCGTCACCAGCGCAAACTTCTCCTGGAGCGCGGAGAACGCGAACCTTGAGTTCGGTCTTCTGGTTGACAACTCCAACCTCGCCGAGTCAGTCGAACGGGAACTGCGGGACGCCGAAGACTTGCTCTTCGAGCGTGTACAGACAACTAGCGCGCCCGGCCCCTGGGCAACTCAGGGCTAGCCTCAAGATCGCTGGCCCGTAGCCGCCAGTCCGTAGTCCCCCCGCTCACGTGTCGGAACTGTCCTGTCCCATCTGATCTGAGCTGCAAACAGGTGACTTTGGCAGCTCAGGTTGAGTGGTCGGGTGCCGTGATCGCAGCGCTCGTCTGTCGGCGGATTTGAGCCCCTTGCGCCGTAGCGTGGTTGGCTCACCGCCGGTATGTAGCGAACACCTGGGCCACGTGGGTAGCCCAGAATTCCCACTGCCGAGCGCGCGACTGGCCGCGCGGGAGCAGGCCCTTGTCCTGCGCCAGCTTGTAGAACCCGGGGCCGGCGTCATTGGCGTCTAGGTAGTTGACGATCGCTGAGATCAGCACGCCGGTGCGGCCGAACTCCCGGTCGGAGATCCTGCCAAGCAAGTAGCCCATCGCTGCGCGTTCGCTCTCCTGGTCGAAGTCGAAGCGGCGATGCCCGGTCCGCTGCGCCAGGACCGTGTTCGTCTCGGTGTAGGAGGTGACTCGCTCCAGCCTGGCACGTTCGCGGAGGAACTCCAGCCCAGCTTCCTCCAGTTCGTTCCACTCTCCCTCGTCACGCCCGTACTTCACCGGGGTGAACGTCCCTGAATCTGACATGTTGGTCTCTCCTTAGTCCGTTGCTGCGCGGCGAGCCGTTCGGCTCGGTCCGTGAAACCACCGGTTGCGGCCGGGCCCAGTCTGTGACCGCCGGTGTCGCCATCCTTAATCTCACAGCGTTTCTGACATCCACTGCTGAGCCTTTAGATTTCTGATCTTGATCGCCCGATTCGCCACCCTTGATGCATGGTTCCTGATCGCGTCACACCCATGCACCATCTGATGATCATGGTCAGTCCCGCCGCCTCCGCCGAGCGGAGGTAGCCCCTGGCAGTCATCGGCACCCTCAGCAAGGGCTATGACCTGGATTACGTGTGGAAGCAGGTCGACCCGTCCCTGGCAGTGAACCCGGCCGCTTACTACATCGAGCCAAGTGAGAAGGGCAGCGAGCCTCCAGGCACCTGGTGGGGCCCTGGCGCGCGGGCGCTCGGCTTCGCTCCTGGCCAGCAGGTCGAGCGCGAGCCGTATGACCTCCTGTTCGGCGAGCGCAAGGCCCCAGACGGCACACCCCTGGGCCGCCCGCCCGGCGGCAGCAAGAAAGCGGCCGGCATCTATGCAGGCCTGCTGGCCGCCGAGCCGCAGGCCACAGCGGAACGCAAGCGCCAGCTTCGCGCCCAGGCAACGTACGAGGCGCGGCAAAGCCCGTTGTTCTTCGACCTGACTTTGTCCTTCTCGAAGTCCATCTCGATCTTCCACGCCTCCCTGGGCGAAAATGCGCGCCTCGCCCGCGAAGCCGGTGACGCCGACGGCGAGCGCTACTGGTCGGGGCTGGTAGCCGAGACCGACGAAATGATCAAGCAGGCGGTGCATGCAGGCTTCGCCTACTTCCAGCGTGAGGCGGGCTACACCCGCACCGGCTCGCACGGCAAGAGGGTCAACGGCCGGGAGACGGGGCAGTGGCACGAGGCGGACCTGGCGGTGGCGCACTGGCTGCAGCACACGTCACGGGACGGCGACATGCAGCTGCACGTCCACTCGCAGATCGCCCACGTCGCCCGGACCGGCAAGGACGGGAAGTGGCGCGCCCCGGACTCCCTCGGCTACGGCGAGTACGCCGGCGCGGTGGCGGCGATCACCGCCCAGCACCTAGAGGAGGCTCTGACGGCCAGGTTCGGTCTGGAGTGGGCTGCCCGAGAGGACGGCAACGGGTTCGAGATCAAGGGGATCGCGCAGGAGATGATGGACCTGTTCTCCTCGCGCCGCCGGGCGATCACCGCCGACGTGCGCGAGCGCGCCGCGCGGTTCGAGGAGCGGTACGGCCGCGCGCCGTCGCAGCGGGAACTGGCGCAGCTCGCGCAGGCGTCCAACTTCGCCACGCGCAAGGGCAAGGAAAGCGCGCTGGACCTGGCGCAGGCGCACGCGGGCTGGGCGGACCGGCTGGCACGGACGCTCGGCGTGCCGCTCGCGTCCGTGGCCCCGTCAGTCTGGCACGCCGACGCCCACCGCGCCGGCGCAGCCGGTCACCCGCCAGACGCAGACGCAGCACTAGCCCGCGCGGCCCGGCGGGCCCTGGCACTGGCGCAGCAGGAAAAGTCCGCGTGGACCCGGGCAGACCTGGTCAAGCACCTGGGCCGGACCTTGCCCCGCACCGGGCGGAACCCGGAAGCCGCTGCCGGGCTGCTGGAGGAAACCGCCGAACGGATCCTGCGCTCCGAGTTCGATCCGGTCTTGTGCCTGGAGGCCCCGGACCCGGTCGACCTGCCGGCCGACCTGGTCCGCGCGGACGGCCGCAGCGTGTACCGGCGCCATGGCGGCACCCGCTACGCCACCCGCGCGCAGCTGTCGATGGAGGAACGCATGGCCGCGCAGGCGCAGGCCGTGGCCGCGCCGCGGATGACCCGCGCGGCCGCCGCACACGCGCTCGGCGCGGACCCCGCGCGGCTCGAGCGCGCGCTGGCCGGAGACGCGGAAACCGGCGCAGCCACCGGTTCCGGGCTGCGCGAAGACCAGGCCGCAGCCGCCTTGTCGGTGCTGACCGACGGCCGGCGCGTGTCAGTCATCAACGCGCCCGCCGGGGCGGGCAAGACGCGGGTCCTGGCCGAGATCGCAAGAGCGTGGCGGGAGGCAGGCCTCGGCCCCGTCATCGGGATCACCGCGTCCCAGTCGGCCCGCAACACTCTGGCCGCGGGCGGGATCGAGTCCTACAACAGCGCCCGGTTCCTCGGCCACCTCCCCGGCAAACGCGGCGCGCTGGGCCACTGGCCCATCGCGGAAGGCACCCTCCTGGTCGTCGACGAGGCGTCGATGATGACGAGCCCGGACCTCGCCGACCTCATCGACCTGGCCGAGCGCCACGGCGGCAAGGTCATCGTCGTGGGCGACACCGAACAGCTCCAGGCCGTACAGAACGGCGGCGGCATGTCCCTGCTGGCCGGCCGTCTCGGCTACGTCCGGCTGGCCGAGCCGGTCCGGTTCCGCGCGGCGTGGGAGCGGACCGCCAGCCTGCGGCTGCGCGACGGCGACGCCACCGTCGCCGGAGAGTACGAACGGCACGGCCGGGTCACCGGCGGGGACCCGGAACTCGTGACGGAGGCCGCCGCCGCCCGCTACACGGCCCTGGCCAAGAACGGCACCGACGCGCTGCTCATCGCGGCCGACCACGCCCTGCGCCGGGAACTGTCCCGCCGCGTCCGCGAGAACCTGCTCCGCCTCGGCCTCGTCGACGGCACCCAGATGGTGACCATCGCCGACGGCACGCCAGCGGGACGCGGCGACCTGATCTTGTGCACCCGCAACGACCACCGCACCGAGGCCGGAGTACCCGGCAGGACCCTGGCCAACGGGGACCTGCTCCGCATCGACGCCATCACCAGCCAGGGCCTCCTGGTCCGCCGCGCCCTCGGCGCCGACCGGCAGACCGGGCGGCGGCGCTGGACGGACCGCCAGTTCCTGTACGCGGACTACGCGGACGCCGAACTCGGCTACGCGGTCACCGGCCACGTCGCCCAGGGCCGCACCGTCCGCGCCGGCCTGGCCGTGTTCACCGGCAGCGAGGACCGCCAGCACGCCTACGTAGCCCTCACCCGCGGCACCGACGAGAACACCGCGTACGTCTTCACCACGCCTATCAAGCTGTCCGACCCGGCCCCCGGCACCCGCCCGGCTCCCGAACTCGCCCGCTACGACCGCCTCACCCCGCAGGCAGCCGGTCCCGGCCCGGCCGACCCGGACGACCCCGGGACGACCAGCGCAGTGGAGGTGCTCGCCCAGGTCATCGCCGAACGGGACGGCGCCAGCGAGTCCGCGGCCCAGGCCTGGGAGCAGGCCCTGGCCGACGCCGACCACCTGGCCGTCCTCCACGCCATGTGGACCGCGGAGACCGTGCCCGCTCACGAGCGGCGCTACCGTGCCCTGCTCCAGTCCGCGCTCCCCCCGGGAACCGGGCATCAGCCCGGCCACCGGGAGCAGTGGCTGCACCGCACCCTGCGCGCTGCCGAGCTCGCCGGCCTGGACCCAGGCGAGATCCTCGCCCGGGCAGTCGCCGAACGGGACCTGACCGGCGCCCGCGATGCCGCCGCCGTGATCGACTCCCGCATCCGCCGCCGCTACAAAGACCTCGTCCCGCTCCCGGCTGCCGCGTGGTCCGCTCAGGTTCCCGAAACCAATGATCCCGAACGCCGCCGGTTCCTCGCCGAGCTCGGCGCCGTCATGGACGACCGTCAGCGCCGCATCGGCGAGCACGCCGCCGCCAGCAGCCTCGCCTGGGCAATCGCCGCCCTCGGCACGGTCCCGGACGCCCCCGCCGAGCGCGCGACCTGGCAGCAGAAGGCCGCCGCCATCGGCGCCTACCGCGAACTCTCAGGGCACTTGAGCCTAGACGACCCGATCGGCCCCGAGCCGACCGCGAACAGCCCGGACCTGCGCGCCGCCTGGCACACGGCCCGCGACGCTCTCACCCTGGACAACACCCGGCACAGCCGCGAAAGCTGGCTGCCCGGCCTGGCGGAGACCTCCCGCCGGATCGAGGAAGTGGCCGCCAGGCGCCACGAGCTCGCTGTCAGGATGGCCGAACGCCAGAGCCTGACCGTCACCGCCGGGGTCCTCGGCGCATCCGCCTTCCCGCTTGCTGCCGCTCACAGCCGGACGGCGATACTCCAGCCGCCCAAGCCCGAGATCCCGGTGTCGCCCTGGGTCCTGGAACGGCTAGCGGACCGGGACCTAGATCATGAAGCTGGCGGCTGACTTCTCGCCGTCGGTGGAATCTCAG
>NZ_JASIAL010000559.1:0-8363 GCF_030042015.1 Trebonia sp.
GCTCGCCCGCTCGATCGGCAACGAGGCGCCGAAGATCAACGCCGGGCTGACCGACGCCGTGCACAACACCGCGCCGCTCGCGGCGCTGCGCACCACGATCGAGCACGCAACGATCATCATCGGCGGGCTGCAGCGCGGCCGGGCCAGGCTGGGAGGTTAGCCATGCACGCGCTCGCGATGTCAGCATTGGCGATGTCAGGCACCGAGCACACCCTGTGGGTGTGGGCCCTCATCGTCGGCCTGATCGTCCTGGTCGCGGTCGCGGCCCTGCTCAGCCTGCTCATCTACCTCGTGCAGGTCATCGACCGCCGGGTGGTGACGGTCCGCGACACGCTCAAGGCGGCCAAGGCGAACACCGCCGACACCGTGCTGATCCCCCAGGTCGCCACCGGCGTGGACGCGGTCCTCGCCGAGGGCCTGCAGCACCATCTGTTCCTCGGCCGGGTGCTCGGAAAGGTGAAGTCCTGATGACCTTGCTAGTCGTCCTGACCGTGATCGAGATCGTCGTGCTGATCGCGGCGCTGGCGTTCTACCTGTTCTGGGTCGGCACCCTGCTCGCCCGCATCGCGACCAACCTGGAGGAGTGCGCGGAGATCGTCCGCGGCATCGTGGCCGACGCCGCGCTCATCGGCCCTGGCGTCGAGCACATCAACGAGACCGGCGGCGTCGTCGCCGGCGCGCTGCCGCTGCTGTACGGGATGGCCGAGGAGATCGTCACCGACGTCACCCCGCGGCCCGGGCAGCCGGCCGAGCCCGAGCCCGCCAGGCCCGCCTCCGGTACCCGCCGCTCCCGGCTGCTGCACGCCGTCGGCTTCTCACCCGACTTATCCCGAACGAGCCGTGCCGCTCCGGAGTCGGAAGGGTTCCCGACCTTGCCACCTTGCCCCTTTGAGGGGGTCGGGAACCAGGGGAAACGTAACGCAGCCGCGCGTTCCCGCTGCTAGCGGAAACATTCCCAATCCAGCCGGGCCGCTGGCGCAACTGGCCCAATCCAGCCGGGCCGCTGGCGCAACTGGCCCAATGTCTCGGCGGTCTGAATAGCCGTGACGAGCCGCCAGGCGCACGAGACGCCGGTGAGGACGGCCTCGACGCCGCCTGCCGGGGACGGGGCGCCGACCCGCTGCCACGCACGGCCGCCCCTGCCAGGACTGCCAGCCGGCGAGCGCGGTTCCGCTCACCACCAGCCGCGTTCCAGTGCGCGGTCGGCCCCCCGCGTCCGGTCGAGTCCGTTGACCCATGGTCAATGCCGGTTTCCGGGAGGTCTCATGCTTGCTGAATGGTACGTCGCCATGGCCGACATGCCCGGTGGCCGAGAACTCGGAGACGGCCACTGAGCTGACGTACCAGCAGCCCTCTATCTTGCAGTACCCGCTGGCTGGCAGCTCCACGGACATGGGTGATGACGGTCCGCGACACCGCTCCCCAGCCACAGCGGCCGCATCGGCCCGGTCGGCCCCGGGCTGGCCGCTGCGCTCCAGCCCGGGGGCGACGATCGACGTAGCCTGACGCTGCGTGGTGGCAGGCTCACTGCTAGCCTCTGGTATGAGGGTCCCCGCGAGGGGAGGCGGCTGATGGAGATGGAGACAGGGCCGGGAGGCCGGGGTGCGGCGGCCGGGTGGCTGCGAGCATCCGATGCTGACCGCGAGCGAGTGGTCGCACTGCTTCAGGCAGCGTTCGTGGAGGGCCTGCTGACACGGGACGAGTTCGGGGACCGGGTTGGCGGCGCGCTCACGGCGCTCACCTATGCGGACCTGGCCACGCTAACTGCCGACATCCCCGCCGGGGCGGCGCCCATGCCGCAGCGCGCGGCCAGGGCCGCGGCTGCCAGGAGCCGGCCCCGTCCCGGCCGCCGGGCGGTGGCCGGTGGCTGCACGCTCGTCACGGGGGCGGTCATGATGACGGACGCCGCGCTGACCGGCAGCGGGGCGGGTCCCACAGCGAACCTGTTCTACCTGCTGTTCATCCTGGCCTTCCTGGTCGCGTTCGTCTCCTGGCTTTGCGCGGTCTCCGCGCACCGCGGCGACGCGACAGCCGGACATCCGCCGCACAGGCAACCGCCAGGCGCTATCGGCGAGGCCGCGCCGAGGCAGGCGGCTACCCCGGCAAGGCAGTCCGTTCAGGACGGCCAGGCAGGGCAGGCCGGGCAGGCCGGGCACGGCACGGCCCAGGACACGCCGGGCTATCCTGCGCGGATGACTGTCCTGTCGCGACGGCGAGCCGCCTGGCACGGGGCCTGGATCGGGGCGACATGGCTGTGACAGCGCCATACGAACGCCGTTCCGGTGGCCGTGGCCAGCAGGAAGTCGGCTTCTCGCCCGACTTATCCCGAACGGACAGTGCCGCCTCCCCCGGAGCAGCGACCGCGCCCCGAGCAGCCGACCGAGCCGTGCCACTCCCCAGCCACAATTCCCGCAACCCACTCACCGGGTTTAGCCTAGCCGCGGCCGGCGCGGCCCTGGCTAGGGCGCGAGCAGTTGCACCACCTGGTTGTTACTGTTCATGCCGGCGCCGCCCAGGCCGGTTCCGATCACGCTCGGGCAGCCCGCGGCCGCGCCGTTGACACCGGGGTAAGGATCTGACTCGTAGGACAACTGCTTGCCAGTGGCGGCGCTGAGAGTGGCCAGCTGGTTGTTGGCTGCGACCAGAACCTGCGAAGAGGTCAGGTCGCACACGGCGCCGCCCCCGATGTTCACCGTCCACTGCGTCCGTCCCGTCCCGGGATCGAGCGCGAGCAGTTCGGTCGCCGAGCCGGCCTCGTTCCTGGTGCGCGCGATCAAGATCGCCGAGTCGTTGACCCCCACGATGATGTCCGTGCTGTACAGCGGCACCGGGTCGTTCCACAACTGGTGCAGCGACGGCAGCGCGTAGCCGCGCTCGGCGGAGTTACCGTTCTCGTCGGAGTACACGGTGGCGAGGTAGCCGCCGTCCGGCGTGGCCACGGCGTCGAGCCCGCTGCCTTCTCCCAGATCCCCGGTGTAGCCTGTCACGGCGAAGTTGTCCGGCGCGGCGTCGTTGGCGATGGGGACCTCACCGTCAAGCTCCAGGCTGGCGCCCCTCGGCCCCCCTGGTCCTGCCGCGGTGCCAAGCTGCGGCCAGCTGCCCGGGACCGTCACGGTCAGGCTCGCGTAGTCGCCGTCTACGTCGCTTCCGCTGCCGGTGACGACGTCGTTGCCGAGGACGCCCGCCAAGTCCGAGCGCGGGTAGAGCTTGCCTGTCGTCAGGTCGATCGCGTCGAGGTAGGCGTTCGGGCCCCCGCTTGACGGCAGTTCGAGGACGCCCCACTGCCCGTTGAGGGTGGACATGAAGGCGTAGAGCTCACCTGTGCCGCCTGGCGGGCAGGAAATCTGCTCGGCCTGATTCTTCACGATGCTGGCGGTCCAGACGGACGCGCCCGTCGCGGCGTTCCACGCGGTCATCGTCTCCGAGTAAGACGCCGGCTTGATCCCTTGTGCAGGGGTCGTCGATATCAGCACGGTGACGATCAGCCGACCTGCCTTGTTCACGATGTCAGCCGCTCCGCAATCGCCGCTAAACGACCCGGCGTGCAGCGTCGCCAGCAGGTTCCCGCCGATGTCGTACGTCTGCAGGGAGGACACGTCGGTGTTGGAATTCAGGTCAAACAAGTCGTGGACCGCCGTGAACCCGCTGCCCAGCGGGTTCGAGATCACGTTCGTCTGCCCTATCTCGTTGATCGTCGCCAGGGTGGTCCCGGCGGCAGGAGCGGTCGCCAAGCCTGGTGCGGCGGGCGATCCTCCTGACCCCTCGGGGACCGGTGACCCTGGCCCGGACCCTGACGGCGCGGACGGCGCGGTGGCGGCAGACGAGCCGGCCACGGCCGGCGCCGTAGACGAACCGGCGCACCCCGCCAGAACCCCCGTCACGAGGACCGCGAGGACCGATGGCACGGCAGTCCGGCACTTGATCGTGACGCGCCAGGGACACCTGAATGGCGGCACCATGAAAACGCTCCCCACCTCAGAGCCGAAAGCCGTTTCGGCTGTGCGACAGTATGGCCGTCGGCACAGCCCCGGTGAGCGTGTTTCGTGAATTGTCATACGCGGCGAGTTCCGCGTAGGCGCCGTGCACGTCGTCCGCGGTCAGCGTGGTCAGGTCAGCCGCCGTCGCGGACTCGCCAAGCCGGACCACGCGTACGTCCCGGTGTGCAACCCTATAGTCAGCATTCTGACCAATGAGATCTATACTCGTGACTATAACGATCGCTGCCACGCCCGTTCCCTTGCCGGAGGCCAAGGCCCGGCTGTCCGAGTTTGCCCGGCGGGTGCGCCGGCAGCATGAGCGGATCACCCTGACCCGCAACGGCGAGCCTGCTGTCGGTCGATGACCTTGAGGGCATGGAGATGACCCTGGAGATCCTCGCTGACGCCGACGCGGTGGCGCGGATCGGGGAGAGCCTTGCGGCGCTCGGCCGCGGCGAGCCCGGCGCGGACCTGGCGACGGTACGCCAGGACCTGGCCCGGCGCCGCGCCGGCGGCGCGTGACCGGCCAGCCGGGGCAGCGGTACGACATCCGGTTCCAGCCCGCGGCCAGGCGGGCGATCGCTTCCCGGCTCCCGGAAGCCGTCACGGCGGCTGTGATCGAATTCTGCGACAGCGCGCCGGCGGAGAACCCGTACCGTGTCGGCAAGCCGCTGACCGGCCCCCTGTCGGGGTGCCATGGCGCCCGTCGCGGCACCTACCGCCCCGTCTACCGGATCGGCGAGAACACCCGCACCGTCCACGTCCTCGACATCGAGCACCGTTCGGAGATCTACAGCCCGCATCTGTAGCCGACCACGAGTTGGCACTCGCAGCGGTGTAGAAGCGGGAGTCAACGCGCGTTCTGTTGCCCGCGAGATGCTGCGCGAGAAGGTGCGGATGGCAAAGCGGATAGCCGAACAGCGACCGGCATGTCTTGTAAAGATTCTGGCCATCGGTGAAAACCAAGACTCTAGCTCTCGGGTCTGTCACGAGCGCGGTGAGCGCTGGATCAGGCATCTGACCATTACATCTGGCGGGACCGACAAAAAGCCCCGGTCATCCGCAAGGAAGCCGGGGCCGGTAAAGCGAATCTCAGTATGGCGCATCGGCGCATCGTCCGGCTATTCGGCGGATAGTTTTGGCTAGACTGGCGAGTCGACCGGGAGGCCTGCCGTCCTGGCGGCGTCCAGCAGGCGCTTGTCGTAGGTCACGAACGAGGTCAGGGTGCTGCGGGTGTGCAGCGCCGTCCCGAGGTGGATCGCGTCCAGGCTGCGCACCGTGGCCGGGCGGACCGTCTGGGCCAGGATCCGTATGGGCAAATCCAGGCTAACGAGGTCGACCTGATCCAGCAGGGCGGGCAGCCGCGAGATGGCCTCGGGTGCGTACCGGGCCAGCGCACGAAAGGACTCGATCTCGGTCAGTACCGAGCTAATCCAGCCTGTCTCTGCCCGCTCATCCAGCCAGGTGCGCAGCGCTGGCGTTTCCGGCTCGGCATGGACGAGCTTGACGACGGCGGGTGAGTCAAGGTAGATCATCAGCGCTCGCCGGCGCGGTCACGGGCTAGTTCCTCTGCCACGTTCACGCCGTCTGGCTGCCCTAGGTCCATGCGCAGCATGTCCCGGCGCATCCGGGCCGCGCGTTCGCGCCGGCTGGCCGTCTCGAGCACGGCTTGCCGGATCGCGGCAGACCGGGAGATGCCCTCGCTGGTGAGCACGTCAAGCGCGTGCTCGGTCTCCTCGTCGGTGCGGAAGGTGATCGTATCAGCCATATTTTGAACTGTAAGACAATTCGTCTTACAATTCAACCAGATCTTCCAGCAGAGCGCTTCCCGCGGGCGCGGGTAGTCGGCGCGGCGAGCCTTACGCTCACCACACCGGCCGGATGAGCGTCAGAGCCGGGTCTATCGCGGCGATACCGGCTGGGTCGGTCGATGCCAGCCCGGCTGAACTATGGTGGCCCTGACCGCTGCCCGAAGCTCGACAGGTCGATCTCGACCGGGAAGGGAACCGCCGCCTTGACCACTCCGGTGAATACCTCACCGTCCCGGTACTGCCCGCTCGCAGAATCGAGCAGATAGGTATATACCACCGGGATGCCTGTCACGGTCCACTCCACACGCCAGTACAAGGGGATGCCCGCGCGTGCGTACTGGTCGCGCTTCACGACCCGGTCGGTGGTCTCCGAGCCTGGTGAGGCGGTCTCCGCCACTAGCAGGACGTGCTCAGGGCGGGTAGGCGTCATGTCGATGGTGTCGGCCCGGTACACGACGACGTCCGGACGGCGGTTATTCAGCGGCACGTCCTAGCCGGACATCGAAGTCGATGTCAGCGTTCCAGTCCGGTCCGGTCGAGGCGCATCGCGGTGAGCAGCCCGACGACGCTGAGATCGACAGCGGGACCCCACAAGCTATGAAATCCACGCGCTGATGCCGAGGTCCAGGCACATTATGTGGAATCTAATTTGTCTGAATTTGGTCCGGCAGGCCTGGCCGTACGGAACCGTACGCTTCCGTACGGTCCAGGTGCTACCGTGGAGTTATGACTACGATCAGGGCTGAGGAGGTACGGATTCCCCGGCATGCGCGCGAGGCGGTTGCCCGTCACGAGCGGGTGGTCGTCGTGAATCACGAACGGCCGACTTTCGTCATCATGCATCCGGACGACACGGCAGCCGACTCGCCGGCCACGCGGCGCGGACGGCCGTTGCGCGAGGCACTCGGGATGCTCGCCGACGCGGCCCTGCCGGATCCCGGTTTCGCTGACGACATGGAGGCCGTGCTCGCCGACGTCGGGCCGGCTCCGGATGACCCGTGGGCACGCTCCTAGACACCACTGTCTTCATCGACCTTGAACGCGCTGTCCGGAGACTGCCGCCGGGAAGCGCGCTGGCCGGGGTGAGCAGGCGCCTGGAAGAGCAGCTGGGGCCTGATGAGGAGGTCGGGATCGCTGCCATCACGGCTTCTGAGCTGCTGCACGGCGTGCACCGCGCCACTGCGGAGTACCGGGTCCGCCGTGAGGCCTTCGTCGAGGCGGTCCTGGCCGCGTTTCCCCCGCTGCCGTTCGGCCTGCTCGCCGCTCGCGCGCATGCCCGGATCTGGGCCGGGCTTGCCGCTGCCGGGCAGGACGTCGGGGCGCACGACAGGCTCGTGGCGGCGACCGCCATTACCGCCGGATGGCGTGTCGGGACGGCCAACCTCCGGCATTTTGACCGTATCCTCGGCCTTGACATCCTGACCTTGACCTTCGCCGGCTGACAGCCGTGCGCTGGCGGCAGCGGAGGATCGCCTCGCAGGCGGTTCCCTGCCACTCATCGTCAGCGGCCAGAATTGAACGTTCCGCGCGCTCTTCCGCCGTGGTGTGTGATGCCGATGATGAGCAGCATGGTTGCTGCTGCCGAGGCACCGATCTGGCGCGCGGTGGGTCCGGCGGGGGTCGGCACGTTGTCAATGACAGGCACGTTGGCCTCAATCGGTCAGGCATCTCGCCCGCGACCTGCTGACCCTGCTGTGCGAGTACACCCTGCACCTGGATGCTTTCGACCAGGTGCTGGCCGCGCTGACACGTACTTGCCCGCCTGCACCAGGCAGGAGGCTGTGCTCGAACACGTACAGCGCCGTCGCCCTGGCCTCGTCAGCGACGAACGAGCGGAACGCGGGCGGCATGGCGGTATCCCACTTGGCGCGTGCCTCCCAGAACCTCGCGAACCACCCGCCCGCCGCCGGGAACGCCAGATCACAGGCCCGCGCGAACGCCTCATCCGGCGCCAGCAGACCGGACTCCACCCGCGACACTGGCTGCTGCCTGTAGCTGGTCGCGGTAGGCGTACAGCTCGGCTTCGAGAGGGTCGGAGATCTCCTCAGGGTCTTCGAGGAGCACGTCTATGCCGGCACTTCCGGGGTCATTCCGCCCGGGCAAACCCGGCATACGGGACATTCCCGCAGGCAGGTAGGCTAACCGCCATGATCAGGGAGCGCGCCGCGCGGAGTTTCGCGGCTCGTATCGCGGACCCCCTCCTAGGCACGCCAGGGAGAGGCCACGGCGGGCGAGTAGATCCCAGCAGTGCGAACCTACCGGGATCTTCTTCGCACCTGGTAACCCGTCATGTCGGCCGGACGAGCGTCAGTGCCGGGTCGATCGCGGCGATATCGGCTGGGTCGCTGGTGACGACGGGATGCCTCCGGTCACTCGCGCAGATGGCCACGCTCACATCTACCACGTCCGTTGAACGAGTGGACGCACACCTGGCACCGATGCGCAGGGCAAGCTTGGCATCAAGGGCAATAATCGACGTCACCTGAAGCTGCAGCAGCTTCGCGATCCTCACCTGCCGGGCACCGCCTCGCCATGCCTGGGCGACGACTCCCGCCGGTATCGCCAACTCGGCGCC
>NZ_JASIAL010000560.1:0-10714 GCF_030042015.1 Trebonia sp.
GCACACCCCGCCCCGCGCCCGCCCCGGGCCGGCCCCGGGCCGGCCCCGCCAGGCCAGATCACCCCCCAGCCGGCAGAGCAGGCACCCGCCCGGCAAGCCCCGCACCAGCAACCACAGCACCCAGCCCCTGCCAGGACCAAAACGGCACACGCCGCCGACAGTCCATGACCCACACGGCCCGCACCTCAACTCCCCGGCACCGGGACTAGCGCCGGCGGGCACCAGCCGGCCCGCGATCGCATACCCGGGCAAGTCCGGTGCTGAAATAGTCTGGTGGACGTTCTGAGCAGCCGGATCCTGCTGCGGCCCGGCGACCCGGACCGCAGCCGCCGCTTCTACCGCGACGTGCTTGGCCTGGCCATCTACAGGGAGTTTGGCCCGCCGGAAGATCCCGGGGTGGTGTTCTTCCTCGGCACCGGAATGCTCGAGGTCTCCGGGCGTGCGGCCGGCCCTCCCGGGCGCTCGATGATGATCTGGCTCCAGGTACGGGATGTCCGCGCCGAGCACGCCCGGCTGGCCGCGGCCGGAGTCACGATCGTCAGGGAGCCCGCGACAGAGCCCTGGGGACTGGTCGAAATGTGGATCGAGGATCCCGATGGCATCCGGATCGTCCTGGTCGAGGTTCCCGCCGCTCACCCGCTCCGCCGTGACTCGCGGCCGGCGTCGGCGCCGGGATGAAGACCCCGCGCTCAGCCGAACCGGACGGCCAGCCGGCGGTACAGTGACGGCGCGGTGACGTGGACCAGGCCGGGCAGCCGCGTCCAGCCTGGGATGTAGACGTCCTCACGACCGCTCAGCGCGGCTCGGCAGATCAGGCTGGCGACCTGGCGCGGCGGCAACGGCCGCGGCCTGCTCCGGACGTAGGCGGCGCCGCGGCGGGCGAAGAACGGGGTGTCGGCGACGCCGATGACAACGTGGGTGATCCGCACTCCTGTGCCGCGCAACTCGAAGCGCAGCGCCTCCGCGAACGCGCCGAGCCCGGCCTTGGCCGCGGAGTACACGGCCTCGCCGCTCACCCCGACACTGCCGGCGATCGACCCGACCAGCACCACCTGCCCCCGCCGCCTGGCCAGCATCTGCGGCAGCAGCAGCCGGACGAGCTCGATGGCCGAGACCAGGTCGACCATCAAGATCTCCTTCACCAGGCCAGGGTGCATCCCGGTGAACGGGCCGAACCAGCCCACGCCCGCCCCTGCGACCAGCATGTCTACCTGCCCGGCCGTCTCGAGCGCCGCGCTGGCTAGCCAGTCGGTGCCTGCCGTCGTGGAAAGGTCGGCCGCAAGCGGCACCCCGCCCGTCCGGGCCGCGACCTCCTCGAGCCGGCCCACGTCCCGCCCCGACACCAGCAGCTGCCAGCCGCCGGCGGCCAGGCAGTCCGCCACTGCCGCCCCGATTCCTGACGACCCCCCGGTCACCAACGCGACGCCGGGCCGGCCGTTGGGGTGCGGGCTCGTCTCCACAAAAGCGACGATACAGCGCGGGCTCGGCGTTCGCGTCCTCAGAATTGACAGCGCCGACAGAGGCGCGTGCCGCCGCGGACAGCTCAGGTGCGGGCTTCAAGGACGTGGGCAAGCGCGGCCCGTTTGGTGACGTCCAGCTTCCTGAAGACCTTCCGCAGGTGGTAGGCGACGGTGTTCGCGCTGATACAGAGCTGGTCGGCTATCTCCAGGTTGGAGGCACCCTCGCTGGCCAGGCCGGCGATCTGCAGCTCCTGGGGCGTGAGCTCATCGCGGTCGCCGACGCTCCTTTTGCGGGCGTGCTCCCCGGTGGCGAGCAACTCCATCTGTGCCCGCCTGGCGAACGCCTCCGCACCGACGCTATCGAGGATGTCGCAGGCGCTGTGCAGCTCCGCCCGCGCGTCGCGCCGGCGGTGCTGGCGGCGGAGCCACTCACCGTAGACCAGGTGTGCCCGCCCGAGCTGCGGCACGATACGGCAGCGCCCGAGGTGCTCGATGGCGTCGCGGTACAGCTCCTCGGCGTCCTCGTCCGCCGCCAGCAGGGCGCGAGACCGCAGCAGCATGCCCAGCGCCCAGTCGGTCTCCGCCGCCTCCGCGCGGGCGGTGAACCTGTCCAGGGCGCACACCGCCTCCCCGACGGCACCACATCTGGTGGCCGCCTCCACCAGTTCGGGCAGCAACTCGATGTCACCCGGCATGCCTTGCAGCGACGCGTTCAGGCCGTGCCGTAGCGCGGCGTGGTAGTTACCAAGGCCGAGCTCGAGCACGGTCAGCGAGATCGCGGTGAAGCCCATGACGAACCCGTATCCCGCCTGGGTAGCCTCGCGCTGGCGAGCCGCGGCGAGCGGACGGACGGCCGCTTCCCGTCCCTGCCAGGCCAGCACCGCCAGGTCGCTGATCCCGGTCCGCAGGTCGGCTGCCACTCCGGTCGCCGCGGCCAGTTCCCTGGCCTCGGCGGTCGCGTTCTCCGCCGCGGTAAAGCGGCCGGCGAGCACATCGGAGTAGCTCAGCAACCCCAGCGTCCAGGCCACTTCCGCCGGAGAACCATGGCTGCGCGCCTGCGCCACCGCCCGCGCACAGCTGGCGTGCAGGGCCGCGTCGTCCAGTATCTCGTAGGCGGCCAGGGGAGCGAAGAACACGAAGCGCAGGTGCTCGCTGCCCGGGGCCTGCTGCGCCGCCGCCGCGATCGCCTGGCGAAGCCGGGCGACGCCCGCCCTGTCTTTGTGTTCGGCCAGCGCGGCGAACCCATCAAGGGCCAGGCTCGCCACGCTCGCGCGGGCGTCCTGGCTGGACGGCCGCAGGCGGACGGCCTGCAGAACCTCGGCAGTGCCCGCGCCCCGTGCGAACCGGCCCGCGGCCAGGGCCGCCTCGAACGCTTCGAGCAGCGTGTTCCATGCCTGTCCCGGGTCTAGCGGCTGCAGTTCCCTGGCCGCGTCAAGCAGGATCGGCGAGGCCTCGGCGGGCTTGCCGAGCACGATGCGCACCGCTCCCCGCAATCGTTTCGCACGCGACCGGGCCAAGGGGTCGACCAGATAAGGGCCGGCGCGTTCCGCCAGCGCGGCGGCGGCGCCAGGATCGCCGGCGTTGAGCCGTGCCTCTGCGGTGGCGAGCGTGCGGGCGGCGCGCTGCGCCTGGTCGGGGGTCAGGCTGGCCGCGCGCGCGAGGAACGCCGCGCAGCCGGCCCAGTCGCCCCGGCCGCGCGCGCGGTCCGCGGACTGCGCGAGCTCATCCGCGATCTCCTCGTCGGCTCCGATGGCCGCCGCGGCCAGGTGCCAGGCCCGGCGATCGGGATCAAGGCCGCAGTCGCTGACGTCCGCGAGCACCTCGTGCGCGCGCCTGCGCTCGCTGGCCGCGGCGGCGTAGTAGACGGCCGAGCGCAGCAGCGGGTGGACGAACCACAGATGCGGCTCGAACCGGATGATCCGCTCAAGGCCCGGCGCGTCCGCGGCGTCGGCGCCGACCCCCAGCCGCTCGGCCGCTCTCCAGATCAGCAAGCGCTCCCCCGACGGCTCAGCCGCGGCGAGCAGCAGCAAGGTGCGCACCGCCGGTGAGAAAGCGCGCACGCGGCGAAGGTACGCCGACTCGAGCCGGCGGCCAAGGCGCAGCGGGTCAGGCAAGGGCAGCGTGCCGTTGAGCTCGGCCGCCGACAGCCCGCGGCCCAGCTCGATCAGCGCCTCCGGGTGCCCGGCTGTGGCGGCAAGGATCCGCCGCACGACGCCCTGATCCGGCATTCCCCCCGCGACGCTCGCCAGCAACTCCTGGGCCAGCTCATCTGGCAGGCCGGTCAGCCTGAGCTCCTCCAGGCCCTCGAACGCGGCCGCCTGCGGCTCCTCATCGCCGTTCGCCAACAGCATCGCCACCGGATCGGCGGACAGCCTGCGCGCGACAAACCCAAGCGCGTCAACCGACGCCTTGTCGAGCCACTGCACATCGTCGATGAGGCACAGTATCGGCTGGTGCACCGCCGCCTCTGTGATCATCGTCAGCGCGGCGATCCCGACCAGGAAACGGTCTGGCTCAGTGCCCCCCACCAGGCCGAAGGCCGAGCCGAGAGCCTCCCGCTGCGGCCGGGGCAGCCGCTTGAGAGACCCCAGGAACGGGACGAGCAGCTGATGCAGCGCGGCAAAGTCGAGCTCCATCTCCGACTGGACGGCGGTCACCTGCACGATCCGCATATGCTGGGCGGCCTCGGCGGCATGTTCCAGGAGTGCGGTCTTCCCGATTCCCGCCTCGCCGCGCAGCAGCAGCACGCCGCTCGACCCCTGACACGCGTCCGCAAGCAGGCGGTCGAGCACCTCGCACTCCCCGCTCCGCCCCACCAACGTATGAGTCGCCCTACTCACCCGCATACCTGTCCCCCGTCGTTGCTGCGCACGGCGGCGACCACGGCGACGTCGTCGTCACCGGGCGCGCCTTCGTCACCAAGCCCGTCAAGCCCGGTGAGAGTCGCCCCGGCAACTCCATTATGTGAACCGCCCTGGGCCCGGCTCCGAGGGGACCATCGGTTACGCGGTGACTACCAGTTTTGAGGACGCGAGCCGACAGCCGCGCGGGGAAGCTGGAGCCATCCAGCCGCTGGCGGGTTCTGCTCGGCCAGCGGCCCGTTTCGTGGAGGGAGACGTCATGGGAAAAGAGGCTCGAGTAGGGCTGCTACTTGGTGCCGCCGCCTGCCTGCTGGCCGTCCTGGTCGACTGGGTCGTGGTGGAACTGAACGCGGCGGAGCAACAATTGCATCGTTAAGCCGAACAACGCTCTGAGCACGGCTGACGTGACGGAGGACGCCGTACTGCTGGCCGGGCCGCTGGGGCTCGGCCACGAAATGATGGCCCGCTGTTGCACCGACGTGTTCGAGCGGTCGGGATGGCGGACGCGCCGGCTGGACAGCCTGTCCCTGCTCGGTCCCGTGAGCGGCGGCGTGGGGATGTGCGTGTTCAACCGTCTAGTCGCCATCCCAGGCCTTTACGACGGACTCCATTTCGCGCACCTGCGGACGGGAAGCCGGCTCGCCGATCGCATGGACCGGGCATCAACGGCCAAGCTCGTGCCCGCCCTGCGGGCCGAACTGGACCGGCGGCCGGCTGACGTCGTGCTCAGCGTGTTCGCCACGGGCGCCTCGGCAGCCGCCAGGCTCAAGACGGGGAACCCGGGACTGCGCACGGTGGTGCTGTGCACGGACGTGGCCGTGCACCGGCTCTGGGTCACGGAGGGAACGGATCTGTTCCTGGTGACCTCCGGCGCGGCCGCGGCGTGCGTTCGGCGCTACTGGCCACGGGCACCGGTAGCGGTAGTGCCGCCGCCGGTGCGGCCGCAGTTCTACGCCGCCCCATCCCGGGATCAGGCAAGGGGCGCGCTTGGCGTCCCGCTGGACGGCTTCTGCGTGCTTGTCATCGACAGCGGGTGGGGATTCGGTCCACTGGTGGACAGCGTGTCGGCGCTGGCCGCCGCGGGGGTGCACGTGCTCGCCGTCGCGGGCCGGGACCGCAAGACCGAGCTACGGCTGCGGGAACTGGCCGTGCGGACAGCCCGGGTCACGCCGTTCGGTTTCACCGACCGCGTGCCCGAGCTGATGGCCGCCGCCGACGTCGTCGTGTCGCTGCCCGGTGCCAACACCTGCGGCGAGGCCCGCGCGGTGGGGCGCCAGCTGCTGCTGCTTGACCTTATGCCTGGTCACGGCAGGGACAACCTGCTGCACGAACTGGAACTGGGGCGGGCCCACGCGTGCGTGGCAACCCCCGGCGGGGTTACCGCCAGCGTGCTGGCCCTGCGTGACCAGGCCGCCCCGGCCTTGCCGCCGAGCCCTCCGTCACGCTGGGACCTCGCCTTCGCGGCCGCCCTCGGGCAGATCGGCCTGGACCTGCGCCTGGACGGCCCGGGGGCGCCAGAGCCGGCCACCGCCGTCGCTGGCGGCGGTCGTTCATCCACCTCGCCCCTTGGGCTGACGCCATGAAAGGGCCAGTCGCATGATGCGCACCCTCTTCCTCAACCCGCCGTCCTACGCGGGCTTCGACGGCGGGGCCGGCGCCAGGTACCAGGCCAGGCGGGAGATCAGGTCGTACTGGTACCCGACCTGGCTGGCCCAGCCCGCCGCCCTGGTTCCCGGCAGCAAGCTCGTGGATGCCCCGCCGGCCGGCCTGGCCCTCACCGACATCCTTCCGCTGGCCCGCCACCACGACCTCGCGGTGGTGCACACAAGCTCGCCCACCTTCACAGGCGATGTCCGGGTGGCGGAAGCGCTCAAGGCCGAGAACGGCGACCTGACCGTCGGCTTCGTCGGACCCAAGGTCGCCGTGCAGCCCGAGGAGTCGCTGCAGGCCTCTGCGGCCATCGACTTCGTCGCCAGGGAGGAATTCGACTTCACGATCGCCGAGGTGGCCGAGGGGCGACCGCTCCCCTGCGTGGACGGCATCAGCTACCGGGACCGGGGCGGCACGGTCGTGCACAACCCCGACCGGGAGATCCTGGAGGACATGGACCTGCTGCCGTTCGTGACCCCGGTCTACAAGCGGGATCTGCGCGTGGAGGACTACTACATCGGGTATCTCCTGCACCCGTACCTGTCGCTCTACACCGGGCGGGGATGCCGGTCCAGGTGCACGTTCTGCCTGTGGCCGCAGACCGTCGGCGGCCACAGGTACCGGACCCGCAGCGTGGCCAGCGTGCTGGCAGAAGCCGCGCTCGCCCGGGAGCTGTTCCCGCAGATGAAGGAGCTGTTTTTCGACGACGACACGTTCACCGATGACCGCGGCCGGGCGGAGGCGATCGCCACGGGGCTCGCCCGCCTGGGCATCACCTGGTCATGCAACGCCAAGGCCAACGTGCCGCGCGAGACCCTGCAGGCGCTGCGGGACAACGGGCTGCGGCTCCTGCTGGTCGGCTACGAGTCCGGCAGCCAGCAGATCCTGATCAACATCAAGAAGGGCCTGCGCGTCGAGCGGGCCCGCCGGTTCGCCGCTGACTGCCGGGAGCTGGGGATCACGGTGCACGGCACGTTCATCCTCGGCCTGCCCGGGGAGACCAAAGAGACGATCCAGGAGACGATCCGCTTCGCCAGGGACGTCAACCCGCACAGCATCCAGGTTTCCGTCGCGGCGCCCTACCCGGGCACCGAGCTGTACCGGCAGGCCAGGGAGAACGGCTGGCTTCCCGAGGACGCGGACGGGGCCACGCTGGTCAGCCAGGACGGCACCCAGCTGGCCGCGCTATCCTATCCGCACCTGGGCCACACCGAGATCCTTGAGTCGGTGGACGCCTTCTACAAACGGTTCTATTTCCGGGCCGGGAAGATCGCCGAGATGTCCGCCGAACTCCTGCGCCAGCCTGACATGACCGCCAGGCGGCTGCGCGAGGGCACCGAGTTCGTGCGGTTCCTCAACCGCCGTGCCCGCACGAGAAAGCCAGCCTGATGCGTGTCCTGCTCGTCCATCCCAGCGCGCTGATGTATTCGGAGATCTTCTTGCGGCTTGAGCCGCTCGGCCTCGAGCGGGTGGCGGCGGCCCTGCTGGCCGACGGCCATGACGTGCGGCTGATCGACCTGCAGGTGAGCCGCAAGGCCGAGCTCGCGGGCCAGCTGACGCAGTTCCGGCCGCAGGCGGTGGGGTTCAGCCTGAACTACCTGGCCAACGTGCCCGAGGTCACCGACCTGGCCAAGTGGATCAAGACCGTGCTGCCAGGCTGCCTCGTGTTCGCGGGCGGCCACAGCGTCTCGTTCGTGGCCGAGCATGTCCTCGCGCAGGCGGAAGGGGCCATCGACGTCGTCCTCAAGGGTGAGGGTGAGACCGGGGCACCCGCGCTCATCGCCGCGGCCGCGGACCGGGCGCTGGCCGAGGTGCCCGGAGCGGTCACCCGTGCGGGGGCGGGGCCTGCCCCCAGGCTGGTGCCAAGCCTCGACGATCACCTTCCGGCCCGGCACCTGGGCGCCCACCGCCGGAAGTACTTCATCGGGGTGATGGACCCGGCTGCCTCCATCGAGTTCACCCGCGGGTGCCCGTGGGACTGCTCGTTCTGCAGCGCATGGACCTTCTACGGCCGCAGCTACCGCAGGCTGTCGCCGGCCGCCGCCGCCGAGGACATGTCCCGCATCAAGGAGCCGGGCGTGTTCATCGTCGACGACGTGGCCTTCATCAAGGCCGATGAAGGTGACGAGATCGCCAGGCAGCTTGAGCGGCGCCGCGTCAGCAAGCAGTACTACCTGGAAACCCGCTGCGACGTGCTGATCCGCAACGAGGAGGTGTTCCGCCGCTGGCGGCGGCTCGGGCTGAACTACATGTTCCTCGGCCTGGAGGCGCTGGATGAGGAGGGGCTGAAGGCCTTCCGCAAGCGCACCACGCCCAAGGTCAACAACAAGGCGCTGGAAATCGCCCGCTCCATGGGCCTGTCCGTCGCGATCAACATCATCGCCGACCCGGACTGGGACGAGGCGCGCTTCGCGTTCGTGCGCGAGTGGGCGATGAGCGTCCCCGAGATCGTCAATATCACCGTCCAGACCCCCTACCCCGGTACGGAGACATGGCTAACCGAAGCACGCCGCCTGACCACGCTGGACTACCGGCTGTTCGACGTCCAGCACGCGGTGCTCCCCACCCGGCTGCCGCTGCACCGCTTCTACGAGGAGCTCGTCAAGACCCAGACGGTGCTGGCCCGCAAGCACCTGGGGGTGGCCGCACTGGCCAAGACCAGCGGGATCATCGCCCGCCAGCTGCTGCGAGGGCAGGCCAACTTCGCCAGGATGATATGGAAGTTCGACCGGGTATACAACGCTGACCGACAGTACGCTGAGCACTTGAGACAGGCCCGGTACCTGCTGCCGCCGCCGGCGGACAAGCCCGTGGCGGCGCCGGGCCGGAAGGAGTTGTTCATCCATGCACCCGCGCGGCGCGCGCCCGCACCGTGACGTGGTCCCGGCGGGCAGGCGCCCCCGCTAGTGGCGGACACGCCCGCGACCCTGGAGCTGCCGCGGCCGGCGCTGCTCCTGCGCACCACCGGGTGGAACCTGGCCGAATCCTTCGGGCTTCCGCTAGGCGCCTACGTCCTGGCCGCGTGGCTCTGGGGGCGCGATGCGGGGGTGCTCGCGATGCTGGCCGCGATCTGGATCACCGCGGTCATCCGCAAGCTCGCCACCGGGTCTGTTCCTGGCCTGATCGCGATCGCCCTGATCGTGCTGACCGTCCAGGCCATCGTCGCGGTCGGCACCGGCAATCTGTGGATCTTCCTTGTGCACTTCCCGCTGGCGAATCTCGGCCTGGGCATCGTGTTCGCCCGTTCGGCGCGGGGGGACAGCCCGCTGGCGTCCAAGCTGGCGGCCGAGGTGATCGGGCTGCGCTGTCCAGCCCGCTACCAGCAGTGCCTGCGTCCCTTCTTCCAGCACATCACGATGCTGTGGGCCGCCGTCTTCCTGCTGCTTGCCGCCTGCCTGGGGGCGTTGCTCGCGACCGTGCCCACCGGCACGTACATCCTGGTCTGGGCGGTCACGACAGTCGTGCTCATCGTCGCAGGGATCGGCGCCTCCACCGTGTGGCTGCGGTCCGAACTGCGCAAGCTGGGCATCGGGCTGTGCTTCGGGCCCGCTGCCGGCCTGCCTCCCCCGCCCGCGCCACCCGGCGCCACCAGGAAACCGGACCCGGCAGAGCACACCGGCGGGTAGCGGCATGTCCTCCTCGCTGATCGCCATCGCGGCCGCGGTCGTGTCCGCGCTGTTTCTGGGGATAGCGTCGGTCGCGGATCAGCGCAGCACGAAGCGAGTCGAGACTACACGGTCACTGTCGCCGCGGATCTTCGTTGAGCTGATCCGCCAGCCGCTGTGGCTGCTCGCCATCGTCGCGAACATCGTGGGTTTCGCGCTGCAGATCGTCGCGCTCAGTTTCGGCAGCCTGGCGCTGGTGCAGCCGCTCCTGGTCCTTGACCTGATCTTCGCCGTGCTGATCTCCTGGCAGCTGCGCCTGCGGGCGCATACGCCCCGCCCCGGGGGCCCGCGCGCGGACCTGGTGATGATCGGCGGAGTGGCCGCGACCGCGGCCGGGGTGGCCGGATTCCTCGCGATCGGGCGGCCGTCCGGCGGCAGCACCCACGCCAGCTTCGCCACCTTCCCGCCGCTGATGATCGCCCTCGCCGTGACCGTGGGCGGGTGCCTGCTCCTGGCCGCAAGGAGCCCGAAGATGCGACCGCTCGCGACGGCACTGGCCTGCGGCGTCTGCTACGGGGTCGCCGCCTTCTCGATCAAGCTCGTGACGTCAGAAGTCGGCCATGGGCCTGGCAGGCTCTTCAGCGACTGGCCGATCTATATCCTGCTCGTGGTCGGCCCGCTCGGGTACCTGCTCAACCAGGACGCCTTCCAGCAGGGCACGTTCCTTGCGCCAGTGCAGGCGATCATCACGGCGGCCGACCCGGTCATCTCGATCGCCCTCGGCATCGTATGGCTGAACGTGCTAGTGCGCTCAAGCCCGGCGGCGATCGGGGGCGAGGTGACATCGATCCTGGTGATGATCGCGGGGATCATCATCACGGCCCAGCATTCTCCGCAGGTCATGGGGCAGCCCGCCAAGGCACCCGCCCCCCGCGAGTCGCCCGCCGGAGAGCCGCGCGGCGGCGCATTAGCCGCGGGTGCGGGTGCGGGATGTGGCGGGACCCGCGGGCTACGTGGCGGACGGAGGCCTGGGGATGCCGTCGCTGCCGGGAGCCGGGCCGACCGGAGGCTCGGGGGGCCCGGGGCGCTCGGGGGGCCCGGGAGGCTCGGGGCGCTCGTCCGCGGCCGGCGCGGCGGG
>NZ_JASIAL010000561.1:0-7647 GCF_030042015.1 Trebonia sp.
CGCCCCCCGCGCCCCGCCGCCGCGAACCTGCGGCCGTCAGCTCTCCGCGCCGCCGCGAACCTGCGGCCGTCAGCTCGCAGGCAACCAGCAGGCTGATTCTGGTTACCCGGCACCGCATCCAGGCCCGGCCCCGCGGGCAACCCCAGCCCCGCCGGTACCAAGCGTTCCCGCTTGGCCCGGCCCCGGCGCTGGCGCCCAGACAATGGGAAAGATCCTCCGCCCCCCGACTCCGAAAAGCCTTCCCGATAACCGCTGCGTCCGGGCTAGATCTCGCCGAAAAGCCGGTCGCCCGCGTCGCCGAGGCCGGGGATGATGTACCCCTTGTCGTTCAGCCGCTCGTCGACGGCGCCAGTCACCACGCGGACCGCGGGGGATCGGTCGCCGGGGAAGGCCTGGTCGAGGCGGGCCAGCCCCTCGGGGGCGGCGAGCAGGCAGATCGCGGTCACGGACGCGGCGCCGCGGTCGGCGAGCATGCGGATCACCGTGACCAGCGTGCCGCCAGTGGCGAGCATCGGGTCGAGCACGAACACCTCGCGGCCGGTCAGGTCGGCGGGCAACCGGTTCGCGTACGTGGACGCGACGAGCGACTCCTCGTCCCGCACCATGCCGACGAAGCCGACGCTGGCCATCGGCAGCAGCCGGGTCATCCCGCCCAGCATGCCGATGCCCGCCCGCAGCACCGGGACGATCAGCGGCTTGGGCTGGGCCAGCATCGCGCCGGGCGCGGTGCCGACGGGCGTGGTGACGGTCACCTCGGTCACGCGGACCTCACGGGTCGCCTCGTAGGCGAGCAGGGTCACCAGTTCGTCGGCGAGCGCACGGAACGTGGCGGTGTCGATCCGGGCGTCGCGGAGCAGGGTGAGCTTGTGCGTGACCAGCGGGTGGTCCGCGAGCAGCGTGCGCATGGACAGCTAGTGTGTCAGGTGCCGCCCCAGCCGTCCGTTACCAGGCGGGCCGCCGGGAGCGCGCCCCGGTGCGTGAGCTGGCCAGGTCCCGCTCGATGCGCCCGGCGGTGGCGAGCAGCGGGTGCAGCAGGTCGGCGACCACGCTCTCCAGGCTGCGCCGGCCGGCGTGCGTGGATACGTTGACGGCGGCGATCACCGTGCCGCTCGGGTCCCTGATCGGGGCGGCCAGTGAGCGGAGCCCCTCTTCGAGTTCCTGGTCGACGAGCGCCCAGCCCCGGCTGCGGATGGTCCGCAGCTCCTGGCGCAGCTGGGCGGTGCTTGTGATGGTGAGATCGGTAAGCCCGCGCAGCCGGGCCGAGGCCAGGTAGTCATCCAGCCACTCGTCCGGCTTCGCCGCGAGCAGCACCCGGCCCATCGACGTGGCGTACGCGGGGAATCGGGTGCCGACGCTGATCGTCACCCGCATGATCCGTTTGGTGGCCACCCGGGCGATGTAGACGACATCGTCGCCGTCGAGCTCGGAGACCGAGGAGGACTCGCGGACCTCGGCGACGAGCTCCTCCAGGTGGGGCAGGGCGACCTCGGGCAAGGTCAGGCTGGACAGGTAGGCGTACCCCAGCTCGAGGATCTTGGGGCGCAGCGAGAACCGCCCTCCGTTGTTGTGCATGTAGCCGAGATGCACCAGGGTGTGCAGGAAGCGCCGGGCGGCGGCGCGGCTCAGCCCGGTGGCCGCGGCAACCTCGGAGAGGCTGAGCACGGGGTGGTCCTCGTCGAAGGCGCGGATCACCGACAGGCCGCGCTCGAGCGACTGCACGAAGTCGCCTTCCGCCGCGCCGATCTCGGCGGCGCCCGCGTCCCCGTTGACCAGTTCGTCGTGCATCGAGCCTCCCGCGCCGGGTTGCGATGCGCTCTGCTGCCGCACCGGCGGCGCTGGGCCGGCGCCCTGTCATCACGTTACTTGCCCGATGATAACAATCGTAGAGCGGGCGCAAGGTGTTCGCTTTCTGAACTATCGTGCGTTATACGGACATTCAAGAGGGGTTCCGTTCAATGGCTGTTACTTCGCGGACCCGAGTCGGGATTGTCGGTGCCGGTCCCGCTGGGCTGCTGCTCGCGCACCTGCTGGCGCTGCACGGCATCGAGTCCGTCGTCGTCGAGAACCGGTCGCGGGAATACTGCGAGGCCCGCCAGCGCGCGGGGCTGCTCGAGGCGGGAACGGTGGAGCTGCTGCGCGGCGTCGGCCTGGGAAAGCGGCTGGACGCCGAGGGCATGGAGCACGGCGGCATCTACCTGCAGTTTGACGGCCAACGCCACCACCTGGACTTTCGCTCGCTGACCGACGGCCGGTGGGTCACGATCTACGCCCAGACCGAGATCGTCAAGGACATGATCGCGGCGCGGCTCGCGGCCGGGGCAGTGATCGAGTTCTCGGCCTCGGACGTCGCGGTCTCTGACGTGACGTCGGACCGCCCGGTGCTGTCGTACCGGGACGCGTCGGGGGTCGCGCACGAGGTGTCCTGTGACGTGATTGCCGGATGCGACGGGTTCCACGGGATCTGCCGGCCGCTCGTCCCGAACCTGTCCGTGTATGAGCGGGCCTATCCCTACGCGTGGCTGGGCATCCTGGCCGATGCCGCGCCCTCCACCGACGAGCTGATCTACTCGCGGCATCGGGACGGCTTCGCGCTGTACTCGATGCGCTCGCCCGAAGTCAGTCGGCTCTACCTGCAGGTCGCCCCCGACGAGCCCGTAGCGGACTGGCCGGACGACAGGATCTGGGCGGAGCTGCAGAAGCGGTTCGCGGTAGACGGCTGGTCCGTCAGCGAGGGCACGATCACGGACAAGTCCGTCACCGCGATGCGCAGCTTCGTGGCCGTTCCGATGCGGCACGGGCGCCTGTTCCTGGCCGGGGACGCGGCCCACATCGTGCCGCCGACCGGAGCCAAGGGGCTCAACCTCGCGTTTTCTGACGTGATCGTGCTCGCCGGCGCGCTGCGCGCCGCGCTGCTCGACGGATCGTGGGAGCTGGCCGGCGCGTACTCCGACATGTGCCTGGACCGGGTGTGGCGTGCCACCCACTTCTCCTGGTGGATGACCTCAATGCTGCACGTCGCCCCTGGGCAGGACCCCTTCGAGTCGCAGCTGCAGCTGGCGCAGCTGCGGTACGTGACATCCTCGCGTGCCGCGGCGAAGTCCCTCGCCGAGAACTACTGCGGCTACAAGCCGCTGAGCCTGCAGGCCCCGGCCTAGCGCCCGACGGCTAGCCGGGCAGCGTCACGGGTGGAGGTGACGGCGCGGGCGCAGCGCGCGGGCGAGCAGCGCGGACAGCGCGGCGGCGGTTCCCGTGCCGGTCAGCGTGAGCGCCATGGGCCCGGCGACGGCCGGCTCGTCGAGCAGCTGCAGGGCGCGCAGCCGGTGCCGCAGCATGTGGATCTCGCTGCGGATCGCGCCCGCCAGGCTGTTGCCCGACCTCGACGTCCATCCCTCGGCGGCGTGCAGCCCGGTCAGCCTTCCGGCCAGCTCCTCGAAGCTGACCGGACCGTCGCTCAGCGTCACCACCAGCAAGGCGGCTTCGCGCACGGCGACCGTGAAGTCCGGGTCGGTGCCGTCGTCGGGGCCGATCAGCGCCGCTGTCCCGATGTGCCAGCGGACCGCGGCGTCCTCGGCCATCAGGCGTCCGGTTCTGGTCAGCACCAGGCTCGTGCCGCTGCGCCGCACCGCGCCCATCTCGTGCTGTGCCAGGCCGCGCAGGGTGTGCAGCGGAAACACGTCGAGTTCCTGGTGGCGCGTGCCGCCGCGAGTATGCCCGCCCCAGCCGAACATCCCGGCGGCCTCGCCGACCAGCGCGGGGGCGATGTAGTGCCGGGCGGTCAGCCGAAGGCCGGCGTCGGCATGCTGCAGCAGCCAGCGGAGCGTCGGCAGCGGCTCGCCCGGCAGCACGGGCGGCTCGAGCAGGCGCGGAACCACGCGGCGCGCCATCTGGGCGCGCTCACCCGGGTGGCCGTTGGCCCACTCGTCGATGCGCTCGGCGCTGATCCGGCTGAGCCAGGTGTCGGCGCCCGGCTCTCCTGTGGACCGGGTCAGCCAGCGTTCCACCAGCGCGGCACGCTTGGTCTTCCATCCGCTGACGCCGACCCGCAGCTCGCGCGCGGCCACCGCGAGCTCGATGGCCGCCGCGCAGGCGTCGTAGGCGGCGCGCTCCTCCGGGCCCATCGCCGAGCTCCAGGCGAGCAGGTCCGTGTCGGGCGGTGCCACGTGCGACGACGCGAGCGCCTTGGAGTAAGCGGCCACGCCGTCCGCCTGCCCGCAGGCGTAGGCCGCGATGATCTGCTCGGTCTCCGCCGAGGCGCAGACGTCACCGTAGCGGTCCATCCCCGCCAGGATGAGCAGCCTGGACAGCGCCCGTGCGACGGCGAAGTGGCCGTTCGCCGGAGCTGGCCAGCTGGTCGGCAGCACGTACCACAGGAATTCCTGCAAGCGCAGCAGCGAGATCGCCTCGAGGCCGCCGCCCGAGGTCAGCCAGCGGAGGGCTGCCCTCGCGTCGTCGGCCACCGCAGGGTCCTCACGCGCCAGCGCCTTGAGTGCCTCCGCCTCAGTCATCATGCGGCCAGTCTGCCCCACGCGGAACGACCGCGGTAGACACGTTGCTGATTTGGCCGATGATGTGATGGTCGTTACGTACCGGCCGACAAGCCCGTTTCGCGTGCCGCCTCGCGGGCGCGCCCGCAGCGCGCTTCCGGCATCATTGCTCAGGTGAGCGGCATCTACGACGAACCCGGGCTGTACCAGCTCGCCTGTGCCTACCGGGACGTCCCCGTCGAGGTCAGCGCCCTGCTGAACTGGTGCGCGAGTCACTGGCAGGGGGACGCGGGCGCGGCCGTCCAGTCGGTCATCGAGCTCGCCGCCGGCCCGGCCGAACACGCGCTGGAACTCGCCCGCCGCGGACTGCGGGCGACCGCGCTCGACCGCTCCGCGCCGATGTGCTCTTACGCGGCGGCGCAGGCGGCGGCTGCCGGGCTTGACCTCGACGTCGTCCGGGCGGACATGCGAGACTTCAGTATCCCCGCTCGCTTTGATCTCGCCATTACCATGCTGAACTCGCTCTGCCACCTGTTCACGCTGGACGACCTCGTCGCGCACCTGACCGCGGTGGCGGCCCACCAGCGGCCGGGCGGGCTGTACATCGTCGAGCTCGCGCACCCCGCGGACTATCTCGCCCAGGTGCCGAGGACCAGCAGCGAATGGACGATCGAACAGGACGGCGTGCGCGCCGAGGTGCGGTGGGGCGGCCATCAGGACCGGATCGACCCGGTCACCCAGATCACCTCAGAGCACATGAGCATCACCGCTCATGGCGCCGACGGCACGGTCCGCTCGGTGAGCGACGTGGTGCCCAACCGGTTCTGGACGGCGACGGAAATGACCGCCGCGATCCGGCTGGCCGGCGGTTACGCGCTCGCGGCCAGCTACGGCGACTTCGACGACACGACCATGCTCGGCGACCCGGCGGCCTGGCGCATGATCCTGGTGTTGCGCCGCGGGTAACCCCGTCGCCGCCAGCAGGCTCTCCCGCACCGTGGTCGTCATGGGATCGTCCGCGCCCAGGTACTTTTCGCAGTCGGCGAGCGCGCGCTGATACTGCGCGATCGCATCCCGCATCCGGCGCGCGAGCTGGTACGCGGCCGCGAGGTTGGCGCGGGTGCTGAGCGTGTCACGGTGGTCGGGTCCCTGCACCCGCTCCCGGTCGGCCAGCGTCCGCTCGTACTGCGGGATCGCGGCTTTCAGCTTGCCGGCGCTGCGGTAGGCGAACGCCAGGTCGTCGCGCGCGGTCATCGTGTCGGGGTGGTCGGCGCCCTGGATGCGCTCCCGGTCGGCGAGCACGCGCTCGTAGTGCGCGACCGCGTCCCTGTGGTCCCCGGACAGCACGCAGGCGCCGGCCAGGCTTGCCCGCGCCGCCACGGTGTCCGGGTGGTCGGGGCCGTATGCCCGTTCCCGGTCGGCCAGCGTCCGCTCGTAGGCGGCGATCGCCTCGCTCAGCTGCCCCACCGCCTGGTAGGCGCCGGCCAGGCTGGCCCGCGCCGTGAGCGTGTCACGGTGCGCGGGGCCGAGCGCGCACTCGGACTCGGCGAGCGTCCGCTCGTACAGCAGGACGCCATCGCCTGGCCGCCCGTCGGCCTGGTACGCGGCGGCCAGGCTCGCTCGCAGCGCCAGCGTGTCGCGGTGCACGATGCCGAACAGCCGCTCGGACTGGGCCAGCGTCTGTTCGAACAGCGCGATCGCCTCGGCCTCCCGCCCGGCCCGCGCATAGCAGTGCGCCAGCTTGATCCGGGCGGTTACCGCATCCGGGTGCTCGGCCCCGAGTTCGCGCTCGCGGTCGGCCAGCGCGGCCTCGAGAACGGGGATCGCCTCGGCCTCCCGCCCTGTCGCCGAATACGCGGCGGCCAGCCGGTCCCTGGCCAGCGTGGACTGCGCGTGCGCCGCGCCGAGCCGCTGCTTGCAGCCCGTCGCGATCGACTGCCAGTAGGTGACGGCCGAGTCGGCGAGCAGGCTCTCCTCAAGCGAGGTCCCGGCCCGCAGCAGCACCGGGTGGGCGTCCGGCTGCCACAGCAGGTCCGCGGCGCAGGACTGCAGTCCCGCCGCGCAGTCCCGCAGCGCCTGGCTCAGCTGCGGCTCGGCGCCCGCCGCCCCCGCGTCCGGCCAGGCCTCGAGCAGGGCGCTTGCGGCGGCCGTCACCACCTGCTCCGCGCCGGCGCGCGACAGGTAGGCCCAGACCGCCGCCCGCACCGCCGGGTGCACCCACACGGTCCGCACGGCGCTGGTTCTCTCCACGCTGACCAGGTCGAGCCTGTTCAGGTTCGCGTACGCGGCGCGGACCAGGTGCTGGTCGTCGCCGGCGACACCCGGAGTGCGGCCGATGATGTAACCGCATGCCGCGCGCGAGGTCAAGACGGCCGCCGGGATGCCGCAGGTGCCGCAGACGGCGGCGAACGCGAGCGCCGGCCAGGCGAGCCCGGCGGGAGGCAGTTCGTGGGCGCGCTCGACCGCGAGCGACCAGCTGGCGAGCATGGACGGCGGGCAGCCGTCGGCGACGGTGTCCGCGGTGGCCCGCAGCCGCTCGGCGTACTGGCGGCGGTAGTCCCGGCACGTGGCCTCGCTTTCCGTGATCGCCGCCGCCGCGTGCGCCATGCTGATCGGGAGCCCGCCGACCTCTTCGGCCAGGTCGAGCGCTTCGATCCGCTGGTCCGGGTAGCCCGTGAGCCGGGAGTTGAGGTACGCGAGCGCCTCCCGCCTGCTGAGCCCTGGCACCGGCACGACCGTCCGGTCGGCGGCGCGCAGTTCCGCCTCAGGCAGGCGCGTGGTCACGACGACCTGCCCGGTCTCGCCAGCAGGCCACAGCCCGTCCAGGTCGCCAGCGGACGTCACGTCGTCGAGGATCACCGCCCACGGCCGCCGGGTCCGCCCGAGCCAGCCGAGGAACCGCCGCGCGGCGGCGTCCGCGCTCTCGCCTGGCTTGTCGCCGTCGACGTCGGCGGCGGCCTGCGCGAAGCCGGACAGGATGGCGGTCCTGCTCGCCGCGGGCACCCACACCAGCAGGTCCACGGCGCCCGCGGTCCACATCGCGTGCGCGTAACCGACCGCGAGCTGCGTCTTCCCGGTACCGCCCGCCGCGCCCGCCCCGCTACCGCCCGCCGCGCCCGCGCTACCGCCCGTGACGCCTCCGGTACCGCCCGCCGCGCCCGCG
>NZ_JASIAL010000121.1:0-5831 GCF_030042015.1 Trebonia sp.
TGTCGGGCCGCGGCGCGCGCGGACCGCCTCGAATGCCCGCCGGTCGGCACCGGCGAGCCGGCCGCGCTCCGCCGCGGCCGCCAGCATGATGACCGCACCGAACGCCGCCGCGGCCGCCGGCACCCGCCGGACGCTCACCGCGCTGACCTCGTCATCCTCGTCGGCATGAGCTACCGCCCGGCGACCGGCTGATCGCCGGCGTTGCCCGCCTCGGCGAGCTGGGCGAGCACATGGTGCAGCACGGCGGCCCGTTCGGACAGCTCGCGTTCCTTTTCCTCGGCGGTGGCCTGCGAGACATGGCGCAATCCCGCGGCCGCCGCAAGCGCCGACTGCATCCGGTCGGTGGCGTCAGCGTAGCGTTGCTGCACCGAGCGTGCGAGGGAGCGGGCCGCCTCGGACAGCCGGTACTGCAGGTCTCCCCGCGCCCGGCCGATCTGGCTTTCCACCAGGCCGGGGGTCTCGCGACGCAGATGCTCGCGTGCGCGGCGGCGGCCGGCCTCCCCGGGCAGGCTGCGGCGGATGGCGCCGGCGAGCAACTCGGTCTGGCCGATGTCTTCCGCGGTGGTAAAGAAGAAACGGCGATCCTCGGCGAGCCGGCCGGCCGGCGCTGGCACCGCCAGGTCGAGCCCGAGCAGCTCGGCGGCCGAATCGCGCAGCACGTCCAGTGCGGCCTGCAGGTCCGCGGTGAGCCTGACATCGGTGCGGGCCAGGCCGTCCTCGATGACCTGGCGCCGCTGCTCGCGCCAGGCTTCGGCCGCGGCGAGCGTCAGCGCTGCCAGCCGCTCGCGGCCTCGCCGTTCGATCTCGGCGGGCGAGGCGTCGCGAAGTTCGGTCTCGAGCACCTCGTCCAGCCGCCCCGCGACCTCACCGCCAAGGCGCGGGCCTGACGCTTCCGCGGCCTCGTTGAGCGCTGTCAGCAGCCGCCCGGACTCGGCGTTGACCACGGCCACCGCGTCCCGGCCGCGGACGACCACCTCCGTGAGCCGCTCGCCGAACCGGTCCACCTGGTCAGCGGCGTCACCCACGGCCAGCTCCGCGGCGCGGCGGGTCAGCGCTACCTCATCAAGCAGCGAGCGGGCGATTCGCTCCGCTCGCATGACGGCCGCCGAACGCAGGTCGCTCATCCGCCTGCTGGCCAGGTAGGCGGTGAAGTCGGCGGTGAACTCGTCGAACCCGGGATCGCCGCCGTTGAGCGCCGCGCGGGCCGACAGCGCGTACACCCGGCCGGGGTCGCGCCCGCCCTGACCGTCATGGCCGCCCGCCGCCGCGGCGAGCACCCGCCTGGTGAACTCGGTCGCCTCGGCCAGTCCGGCCGCGTCGAGATGGTCGGCCTTGTTCAGCACGGTGAACGTCGTCACCGACAGGCCGGTCACGGTCGCGTACAGGTCACGCTCGGCCGCCGACACGGGCGGGTCGGCGGCGAGCACGAACACCGCCGCGTCCATCGTCTGCAGCGCCTCGCGGGCCGCGGCGGTGTCCCACTCGTACACCGAACCGGTGCCAGGCGTGTCCACGAGCTCCACCCCGCCCGCCAGCAGCGGGGCGTCCAAGTGCACGGTCACGCTCGCGACGCGGCGCCTGTTGCCTGGGTTGCCCCGCTCGGTGACCAGCTCAGGCAATGCCGACAGCGGCTGCTTTTCCTCGTGCCCGTCACCGAACCGCACCTCGACGCGCGGGTCGTCGCCGTACCGCACGGTCGTGGCGACCGCGGTCAGCGGGGTCACCCCCGCGGGCAGCACCGCGCGGCCAAGGAGCGCGTTGATCAGCGTGCTCTTGCCCCGTTTGGCCTCTCCCGCGACGAGCACCCGCAGCCGCGCCGCGGCCAGCCGGTCCCGCAGCGCCGCGATCTGCTCCCGGTCCCGGTCCGTCCCCAGAGCGGCAAGCTGCTCCAGCGCGCCGTCTAGGGCGCCATCACCGTCCGACATCGATCCTCCTACCAGCGTAACTCGCGCATGGCAGGGACCGTTGGCGGCCGCGGCCGCTTACGCGCTGCCCGCCACCACAACCGATCGGGGTGCCGGGCCGCAACGGCGAGCCCCTCCGCCGTGCCGATTCAGCGCTATCGCCAGGATATCTGCCCGCGCGCCCGTCCAGACGGGCCTTACGGCCCTGCCGTGCCGTGCCCGGCCGGCGCACACTGCCATGTGGGGAAGGAGGCGGGGAAAGGAAAGACGGGAAAGATGGGAAAGACGGGAAAACCGAACGAGAATGGAGAACACGATGAGCTTCGATGTCACCGACCTGTCCGCGCTTGAGATCCTGGACTCCCGGGGACGGCCGACGCTCGCGGTGACGGTCCGGCTGGCCGACGGCACCACGGCCCGCGCCGGCGTCCCGTCGGGCGCGTCGACCGGGTCGCGGGAAGCGGTGGAACTCCGGGACGGCGACACGTCCCGGTACGCGGGCAGGGGCGTGCTGCGGGCGGTCGCGTCCGTCAACGGCGAGATCGCCGGCCTGCTGCGAGGGCGGCCCTGGGATTCGCTGGCCGCCGCGGACCTGGCGATGATCGCGCTTGACGGCACCCCGAACAAGAGCCGGCTCGGCGCCAACGCCACCGTCGGCGTCTCGATGGCGCTGGCCCGGGCGCTGGCCGCCGCGGCGGGAATCCCGCTGTGGCAGTGGCTTGCCCCCGACGGGGTCACCCCCTCGCTGCCCGTCCCCCACTTCAACGTCCTCAACGGCGGCGTGCACGCCCCCAACGACCTGGACTTCCAGGAGTTCATGATCGCCCCGCTCGGCGCCCCGTCGATGCCCGAGGCGGTCCGCGCGGGCGCCGAGGTCTACGCCTCGCTGCGCCGGGAACTCACCGACCACAAGCTGTCCGTCGGCCTCGGCGACGAGGGCGGCTTCGCCCCCGAGCTCAGCGAGCCTGAAGAGGTGCTCCGGCTGATCGTCGGGGCGATCTCCGACGCGGGGTACGTCCCAGGGCCCGGCGGCGTCTCGATCGCCCTGGACCCGGCCGCCTCGGAATTCCGGCAGCCCGACGGCCGCTACAAGGTGGCCGGCGACCTGCTGGACAGCGACCAGATGATCGACAGGCTCGCGGCGATCGCCGCCGAGTTTCCCGTCCACCTGATCGAGGACGGGCTCGGCGAGGACGACGACGCGGGCTGGATCGCGCTCACCAGGCGGCTGGGCGACAGCACCGAACTGGTCGGCGACGACAACTTCTGCACCAACCCCGCGATCATCGCCGACGCCATCGAGCGGGGCATCGGCAACTCATCGCTGATCAAGGTCAACCAGATCGGCACCGTCACCGAGACCTTGCAGGCCATGGCGATCTGCCGGCAGGCCGGGTACCGGCAGTTCGTCTCGCACCGCTCAGGCGAGACCGAGGACAGCTTCATCGCCGACCTCGCCGTCGGCACCGGCTGCGGCCACCTGAAGTCCGGCGCCCCGGCCCGCGGCGAGCGCACCGCCAAGTACAACCGGCTGCTCGAGATCGCCGCCACATCCCGCCTCCGCTACGGCATGAACTGAGCGGGTGCACCGGGTTCAGGAGATGGGGCACCACCAGGTCAGGGAGGCTGCCCCGGGGGCGGTGACGGTCACTTCGACCGTCCCTCTGCTACCGCATGTCGGCGAGGACACCAGGTAGGAGCCGCCCGGCAGGCGGAACGTCACCACTCCGTCCTTGCCCGCGCGGGAGGAGAGGCTTGTGCGGGAGGAGGCGACCTGGACCTCGGCGTTGGGGACAGGGAACGTGGGCGTGCCTCCGCCGGGACGCGCGGGGCCGCCCGCATACATCACGGTGACCCTGAGCGTCCCGGTCGCCTCGTGGTGAGAACTGCCCGCTGCCGCCGGGCCCCCGCAGCTCGCGCAGCCGACCGCCAGGGCGGCGACGGCGCCCGCCGATTTCGCGGCCAGCAGTGTCTTGCCGGCCATGACACGAGCATGCTCGGGAACGTCACGGTCAGGCAAGGGCGGTGACCACCGCGACGACGGCGACGAGCGCGATCAGCATGTACAGCAGGTAGGCGTCAAGGCGGCCCGACTGCAGCCGCCTGGCCGCCGCCACCACGATCGCGAACACGCGCGCGGCCGGCCGGTACAGCCAGCTGTCCACGACCTCGACGACGTCGGAGTCGTACCGCAGGTGCGGCACCGCGTCCCCGCCGCCGGCGGCCGTGCCGTGGCCGTCGCCGTGCCCCGCCGGTTCGAGTTCTGCCACGCCGGCCCGCGTGTGCAGCACGCTGGCCAGCACCCGCCTGGCCGGGTTCGCGTAGCCGAACGCGGTGTAGGAGTCCGCCCCTTCGACCCCGATCGTCGCAGAACGCCACGCCGGTACCCGCCGCACCCGCACCAGCCGCCGCCCGGACAGGCCGAGCGTGAGCAGCGCGACGAGCACGAGCATCAGCGGCAGCTCCACCCACAGCCAGGACGGCGACAGGATCGAGAACCCGGCGAACACCGGCTGCAGCACCCACGGGGACTTCAGCGCGCCCATCGTCAGCCCGCCAGGCACGACCGGCGACAACCCGGCGGCGATCACCCGGACCTCAAGCGGCGTGACCGCCGCGAGCGCCAGCGGGCACGCCGCCAGCGCGACGATCGCCGCACGGCCGGCCCAGCCATAGTCCGCACGTCGCGTTTGCGCGCGAACGCGGCCGGGGGGTTCCGGGGGGTCGCTCCCCCGCGACAGCACCACCATGCCCACCAGGCGCACGAACGTGACCCCGGCGAACCCGGCGGTGAGCGCGACCGCCGCGCCGGCCAGCGCCAGCGTGAGCCGGCCGCCGAGCGCCGTCACCCGGAACTGCTGCATGAGCGACTCGAGCAGGAACCACTCGGACACGAACCCGGCCGTCGGCGGCAGCCCCGCCAGCGTCACCGCGCCCACCGCGAGGCCCGCGCCGCTCCACGGGGTCCGCCTGCCCATCCCGCGCAGTTCCTCCAGGTCGTCCCCGCCCGCGGCGGCCTCGATCCCGGCGGCGGAGGTGAACAGCAGCGACTTCGCCGCCGTGTGCGCGACCATCTGCAGGGTCGCGGCGAGCAGGCCCACCGCGACGAGCCGCTGGTCGGCCGCGGACGCGCCGGTCACCGCGACGCCGAACCCGGTGACGATCAGCCCGGTGTTCTCCACGCTTGAGTAGGCGATCACCCGGGACAGCCGGTTCTGGACGGCGGCGTGCGCGATGCCGAGCAGCGCGGTGAACCCGCCGAGCAGCAGCAGGATCCCGGCGAGCCAGCCGGGCGGTCGCCCGAGCAGCTCCAGCGTCCGCCACATGCCGTAGAACCCCACGTTCACGCACACACCGGCCATCACCGCGCGGGCCGGGCCCGGCGCGGCCGAGTACCCGCGCGGCATCCACACCTGGAACGGCACCAGCCCGGCCTTCACGGCGAACCCGGCGAGCAGCAGCACGAGCGCCGCGGTCTTCGCGGCGCCGCCGGGGACGCCGGTGAACGACGCGAGCAGGATCGAGTGCGACTTCGCGGCGAGCAGCAGCAGCCCCAGCAGCAGCGCGGCCCCGCTCACCTTCCCGAGCGCGACGGTGATCCGCGCGGCGCCCGCCCGGTCGGCCTCCCGCCGCGAGGCCCCCGCGAGCAGGTAAAAGGCAACGGTCAGCGCCTCCCACGCGAACAGCGCCGTGAACGCGTCCCGCGCCGTCATGATCACCGCGACCGCGCCGAGCGCCAGCGCGTACCCGGCGGCCAGCATCCGCGTCGCCGGGCTGGCGGGCCGGGCGGCCCATGCGGCGAACGCGACCGACACGGGGACCGCCGCGCCGAGCGCCAGCACGAGGAACAACCCGGACAGCCGGTCGGCGGCGAGCCCGGCGGCCTGCTGGCCGGGCAGGGGCGTGCCGAGCCACCCGGCGACGTTC
>NZ_JASIAL010000562.1:0-2532 GCF_030042015.1 Trebonia sp.
GAGTCGTGCGGCAACTTCCACGGCGCCCCGGTCGGGTTCACCTGCGATTTCCTGGCGATCGCGGCGGCCGAGGTCGGCGCGATCGCCGAGCGACGTACCGACCGGCTGCTGGACGCGGGCCGTTCGCACGGGCTGCCGCCATTCCTCGCCCCCGATGCCGGCGTCAACTCGGGGTTGATGATCGCCCAGTACACACAGGCGGCGATCGTCGCCGACAACCGGCGGCTGGCGGCGCCCGCCTCGGTCGACTCGCTGCCGACCAGCGCGATGCAGGAAGATCACGTGTCGATGAGCTGGTCGGCCGCCAAGAAACTGCGCACCGTGACCGAGAACCTCGAGCGGATCCTCGCGATCGAATGGATGACGGCGGCCCGGGGCGTCGAGTTGCGCGCACCGCTGACTGCCGCCGCGCCGACTGCGGCGGCGGTATCGGCGCTGCGCGAGCGAGTCGCGGGCGCGGGGCCGGATCGGTGGCTGTCACCCGAGTTGGAGGCCGCCGCCACGCTGATCGGCGACGGCCGGCTGGTGGACGCGGTCGAGGCGGTCGTTGGAGAGCTGGCGTGACCCCTGCGCATGTTCCCGCGCTCGACTGGTCCGACGGCGCCCGCCCCGTCCGTGCGCCGCGCGGCACCGAGCTGAGCTGTCGCGGCTGGCCGCAGGAGGCGGCGATGCGGATGTTGATGAACAACCTCGACCCAGAGGTGGCCGAGCACCCCGACGAGCTTGTCGTGTACGGCGGCACCGGCCGCGCCGCCCGCTCATGGGCGGCGTTCGACGCGATCGTCGCGACGCTGAAGCAACTCGCTGACGACGAGACGCTGCTGGTGCAGTCCGGCAAGCCGGTCGGCGTGCTGCGCACGCACGAGTGGGCGCCGCGGGTGCTGATCGCGAACTCGAACCTGGTGCCCGACTGGGCGACGTGGCCGGAGTTCCGCCGCCTTGAGCACGCCGGGCTGACCATGTACGGGCAGATGACCGCGGGATCGTGGATCTACATCGGCACCCAGGGCATCCTGCAGGGCACCTACGAGACGTTCGCCGCCGTGGCGGCCAGGCGGTTCGGCGGGACGCTGGCCGGCACGCTGACCGTGACCGGCGGCTGCGGCGGGATGGGCGGCGCCCAGCCGCTCGCCGTGACGCTGAACGGCGGCGTCTGCCTGGTCGTCGACGTGGACCCGGCCCGGCTTGAGCGACGGGTCGCCACGCGCTACCTCGACGTGGTGGCGGACGGCCTCGACGAGGCGCTGGCGCTGTGCGCTGAGGCCAAGAAGGACCGGCGGGCGCTGTCCGTCGGCGTCGTGGGCAACTGCGCGCTGGTGCTGCCCGAGCTGCTGCGCCGCGGCGTCGAGGCCGACGCGGTCACCGACCAGACGTCGGCGCACGACCCGCTGTCCTACCTGCCGGTGGGGGTGGAGCTGTCCGACTGGCGCGACTACGCCGACAAGAAACCACAAGAATTTACCGAACGATCCCGGGCGTCTATGGCGCGTCACGTCGCTGCCATGGTCGGCTTCCTCGACGCGGGCGCCGAGGTCTTCGACTACGGCAACTCGATCCGCGACGAGGCGCGGCTCGGCGGCTTCGCGCGGGCGTTCGCGTTCCCCGGCTTCGTGCCCGCCTACATCCGGCCGCTGTTCGCCGAGGGGAAGGGCCCGTTCCGGTGGGCGGCGCTGTCCGGCGAAAGCGCGGACATCCGGGCCACCGACGAGGCCGTGCTCTCGCTGTTCCCCGGCAACTCGCATTTGCACCGCTGGATCAGGGCCGCGCAAGAGCGCGTCGCGTTCCAGGGGCTGCCTGCCAGGATCTGCTGGCTCGGCTACGGCGAGCGGGACAAGGCGGGCCTTGAGTTCAACGCCCTGGTCGCCTCGGGGAAGGTGTCGGCGCCGATCGTGATCGGCCGCGACCACCTGGACGCCGGCTCGGTGGCGTCCCCCTACCGGGAGACCGAGTCGATGGCCGACGGGTCTGACGCGATCGCGGACTGGCCGCTGCTCAACGCGCTGGTGAACACCGCCTCCGGCGCCACCTGGGTGTCGTTCCACCACGGCGGCGGGGTCGGCATCGGCCGGTCGCTGCACGCCGGGCAGGTCACCGTGGCCGACGGCACCGAACTGGCCGCCCGCAAGATCGAGCGCGTGCTCAGCAACGACCCGGGCACGGGCGTGCTGCGGCACATCGACTCGGGGGACGCCCCCGCCGGCGAGCAGACGCTGCTCGCCCACCCCGCGGGCGGGGTCCGGCTGCCGTCGTGACGGACATCGCCGCCGCCAGCTTCGGCCGGCTGTGGGCAGACCTGGAACCGGTCGGCCGCGACCCGGGCAGCGGCGGGTACCGGCGGTTCGCCTGGACGCGGGAGGACGCCGCGCTGCGCGAGTGGTTCGCCGGCTGCGCCGCCGAGCGCGGCCTCGCCGTGACGGCCGACCGGGCGGGCAACCAGTGGGCCTGGTGGGGCGACCCGGACGCGGGTCCGGGCGTCGCCGTCGGGTCGCACCTGGACTCGGTGCCCGACGGGGGCGCGTTCGACGGCGCGCT
>NZ_JASIAL010000122.1:0-5648 GCF_030042015.1 Trebonia sp.
GTGAGCAGATTGTCGAGCGCGGACTTGACCGCGGCGCTGCTCGCCTGGCCAGCCGCCGCTGTCAGGTCCGTGATCGCGGTCGACATGTCCCTGGTCAGCGTCGCCTGCGAGGCCTGGGCGTTGAGATCCCTGATGGTCTGGTTGTAGGCGCTCAGCGCGGTCCCCGCGTAGGCCTTGCAGCCGGGATCGCTCGAGCCAGCATGCAGCCGGGACACGACGACAACGGCGCCCGCCACGAGGACGACGACCGCGACCGCGCCTGCGATGAGCAGCCGGGTCTTGCCGCCCCGCTTGCCGCCTGGCTTGCCAGCACGCCGCGCCCCGGACTTGCCGGCGGCACCGCCGGCACCACTGGCGGTGGCGCCGTTGGGTGCGAGAGCGGCAACGCCGGGCGGGCCAGCGAAAGCGCCCTGGTTCGCGAACCCCGCTGGCGGCAGCGCGCCAGGGAACGCGCCTGGCTGCGGCGCGGCGAACGTGCCGTGCTGCTGCGCCGGGAACGCTCCCTGCTGCCCCGCGCCGAACACCCCGGGCTGCTGCGCGTCGAACGCGCCCTGCTGCGGAGGCGGGAAGGCGCCGCCCGGGTAACCGTTCCCGAAGGCAGGCGGCGGGGGAACCTGACCGCCGAATGCGGGCGGCCGCGAATTCGGGTAACCGCCGGGCCCAGGCGCCTGCCCCGGGTAGCCGAAGCCCGCAGGCTGCTGGCTCAGGGCGTTCCCAGGCTGCTGGCCCGGGAAGCCGGCAGCCGGGGGACCCGGGTAACCCGTGCCCTGGTAGCGGTTGGGGTCGCCCCCGTACCCCTGGTCAGGGAACCCGCCGCCGTAGCCGGGCCCGGCGTATCCCTGGCCGTCGTACGCGGGAGCGCGATACGCGGGGCCGCCGTAGCCTGGCCCGCCTGGCGGAGGGAAGTCCTGCGCGGGATAGTCCTGCCCGCGCTGGCCCTGCCCGGCGGGCCACTGCTCGCCGTAGCGTTCGGTAGGCGGCTGCCCGGCGTAGCCGCCGTCACGCTTGGTGTACCTGTCGTCCCGCCGTGTGGACGGAGTGAACCAGGACCCGCGATCCGGCCCCTGGTCCTGGTAGCCGGGCTCCTGGTAGCCGGGATCCCGCAAACCAGCCCCGTCCTGCCCGGCCGCGGACCGATGCCGGCCACGACCGTAGTCAGCCGAGCCGCCGTAGCCGCCCGAGTCGCCGTAGCCGCCCGGGTCAGCCGAGCCGCCGTAGCCGCCCGAGCCGCCGTAGCCGCCCGGGTCAGCCGAGCCGCCGTAGCCGCCCGGGTCAGCCGAGGCACCATTCCGGCCCGAATCGGCGTAGCTGCCCGAATCCCGGTAACTGCCTGAGGGCCCGCGGTAGGCGCCCCCGCCGGAGGCGCCGGGTCCGCCGTAGCCGCCCGCTGTGCCGTACCCCGTGTCCGGTGGCCGCCACGGCACGGTGCCAGGACCGTAGGAGTAATCGTCGTCAGCGGCACCCGGACCGCCAGGACCGCCAGGACCGCCAGGACCGCCAGGGCCGCCCGGCTGGGAATCCCGGGCGTGCGCGCCGGCCGGCGATGGGGGCGGCAGCGCCCTGGCGCGGCGCGCGGGCAGCATCGCGGGCGGAACCCGCCCCTCGGCGGGCGCGCCGGAAGCCTCCGGCGGAAACGGGGTTCCGGCGGGCGGATCCGACGCTGGCGACATGACTAATCCGTTCCGGGACGCGGGATGCGCTGGATGCGCGGGGTGCACACGGGATGCACAAAGGATTCTATGGCGAGATCAGGGACGAGTTCGGCTGAAGTTGCTAGCCGGGGGCCCCGCGGGCAGAAAGCGGAACGCCGAACCGAACGACAGCCCCTTGGTCAGACGAAGCCGTTGCGGCTGAGGCTGGCCGGGTCAGGCTCCGCGCGGGGCAGCGACACATCGCCGGTGACGTCCGCGGCGAGCCGGATGCGGTCGCCGTCGACGAGTCGCACCTCCGTGCCCGGCAGCACCCGGTCGCCGTTGACGAAGGTTCCGTTGGTCGATCCCTCATCCCTGATGGAGGCCCGGCCCCCGTCGTCGACCATGACCGTCGCGTGTCGCCGTGACACGTTGTCGTACTGGCCGAACGCGGCCGCGACCAGCGACTGGGCAGGGTCTCGGCCGAGGATGACGGACGTGCCCGCCGGGACGTCCACATTCCCGGTAGGAAAGGAGATCCGCAGCACGACAGGGGAGATGCGGCGGCGCGCGCCAGGCAACGGCTGCCTGCACTGGGTGCAGACCACGTCGGCAGGGTCTTGCACCATCGCGCCGCAATGGGGACAAAACGGCCTGCTCTCACCAGACCGGATGTACTGCTGTGAGACCGTCGGCGATGGTATGTCGTCGTCGGCGTACGGTGTGTGCGGCAGGTTAGCGCCACACCGGAAGCAGATCAGATCCTCCGGCTGCACCTTGACGCCGCAGTCTGGGCACGTCAGGATCGCCATCTCCTCGCTCTCAGGCGGTAAGCCGTCCTCAGCTACCTTACCGCCGCGGGGCCGCCCTGCTCTAGGTATCGCGCACTCCGCCGGGTGATCACCCGAACGGCCGCGGGGAGGGCTGGCGAGACCGGTCACACCGGCTACATATAACCCAGTAGTAATTACATAATCAATTATTCCGAACGGAGCCGTTTGCCTCCGTCCCGGCTACCGGACTCCGCGGGCCGGGTGGCGCGCGTCCAGGCTGTCGCCACTGCTGCTCCTGCGCACCGGGGTGCTGGCCGTGCACGCGATGAATGTGTGCATGATCACCGCGGGAAGACGCGGCAATGATTAGGCTGCGGCGGTGCCGTCGGCTCGCCGGCCAGGCACGAAGATCTCGCCCGCACCGCGCTGTGGACCGGCGGGCCAGTGCCTCCCGGTGCCTCCCGTGCGAGGTCCGCGGCCTGCCGAGCTCGCCTGGCCCGGCGCGGCTGGGCACGGCCGGGCGGAACTGAACGTGAGCGCGCCAGCCGGACCGGTGACGGAGGATGTGCGAATCTTTGGCAAAGTTCACGCTCATTCCGGCCGAATGCCCGGTCGGGGGCGACCAATTGATGATTATATGTCCCTACCCGTTTTGTAACGCTAGCTGGAAGAGTGGCCTCGGCCGTCCTGTCGTCCTCGAGCAGCTGCGACCGCTGCAGAGGGAAGGGAGTGGGAAGTGCCGATCATGAGCGGCTTGCCCGTTCGTAGCCCGGTGCAAGTCCAGGTGGCACTTGAAGCTGCGAGGTGCGAGCGCAGTGCGCAGTAGACGATCGATGACCAACGGAAACGGCGGTCCGCAGACGCCGGCCTCGGGTCTTCCGTTCAACGGGGGCGGCAGCCCGGGCGCCGGCGGACCACCGGCCGTCGGCCAAGGTCAGGGCGGACCCGGAGCCGGAGGTTTCGGCGGGCCAGGCGCCCCGGGCGGCCCGGGCGCCCTGGGCGCCCCGGTGGCTCAGTCTGGCCTAGGGGGCCAGCCAGGCCAGGGATTGCCTGTTCCCGTCACGCATGCGCGCCGTGGCGGAGGGCCGTCCGGCGCCAGCGCCGTCTCCGCGGCGGCTCCCCGCAAGAGCTCCCGGCTGGCGCTGCGCAACTGGCGAGTCTTCTGGCGGCTCGTCGCGATCATCGCGGTGCCGACCGTCACCGCCCTCATCCTCGGCTCGATCCAGATCTCCAACTCCTTCGGCAGCTACCAGGCCTACAAGCGCGTGCAGACGCTGGCCAACCTCAACGTCGTCGTGGTTGCCGCGGTCGGCGAGCTCGCCGATGAGCGCGACGCGATCGCGGGCTACGTCGCGTCCGGCCGGACGAACTCCCAGATGCTGGCCACGATCACGAAGGACGAGAGCGCGACGCAGGCGACGCTCGACCAGATCAGCGCGCAGGCCGGAGCGGTCACTGGCAACGGCAGCTACCGGCAGCAGACGGTGCTCGACCTGACGAACGGCGTGCTCGCCGCCATAGCGGACCTGAAGTACATCCGCGAGGCCGCGCTGGGCGCCCAGTACCACTACCCGGCGATCGCCGTCATCAACGCCTACGACCAACGGATCACCGCCTTCGACACCTTCAGCAACGACATCGCGGCCGGCAGCGGCAACGACACGCTTGAGAGCGACGTCTCCGTGCTCAACGCGCTGCTGCGGATGGAGGACGACGCCTCACTGCAGCGCGCCCTCCTGTACCAGGCGCTGGCCAGCACGCCGCCGGTCCTGAGCCAAGTCGGGCTGTCCGACCTGACTCAGGCCTCGGAGCAGCAGCAGGCGGACACCACGCAGTTCGGCACGGTCGCTTCAGTGGCCGAATCGCAGACGCTCAACAACACCGTCAGCGGCCCGCAGGTGGACGCGGCCAAGAGCCAGGAACTGCTCGCGATCACCCAGGCCACCAACGGCCAGCCGCTCAACGTCCCCGACCCGCAGGTTTGCGGCACGCAGACGCAGGCCGTCTGCTGGTACAACAACCAGACCGCGCAGATCGAGGACATGCGGCAGGTCAGCAGCGGGCCTAACGGACTGGTCGAGCAGATCACCGCGCAGGCCAACTCCCTGGTGTCGGGCGCGCTGCGCAACGTGATCGAAGTCTCGGTGGCGACGCTGCTCCTGCTGCTGCTCGTGCTGCTGATCACCACGGTCGTGGCGCGCTCCATGATCCGGCCGCTGCGCAAGCTGCGCGCCGACGCCCTCGAGGTCGCGGGCAGCAAGCTGCCGGAGATGGTGCGCCGGCTGAGCGAGAGCGAAGGCGGCGACGAGAGCGTCGAGATCGAGCCGATCGGCGTCACCTCCACCGACGAGATCGGTGAGGTGGCGCGGGCTTTCGACCAGGTGCACCGGGAGGCGGTCCGGCTGGCGGCCGACGAGGCCATGCTGCGCGGCAACCTGAACGCCATGTTCGTCAACCTGTCCCGCCGCAGCCAGTCGTTGATCGAGCGCCAGCTGGCGCTGATCGACAACCTGGAGCAGAGCGAGCAGGACGCGGACCGGCTGAGCAGCCTGTTCCGGCTGGACCACCTGGCCACCCGCATGCGCCGCAACTCGGAGAACCTGCTGGTCCTGGCCGGCCACGAGGCGTCGCGGCGGTGGAGCCAGCCGGTCCCGCTCGTGGACGTGCTGCGCGCGGCGATCTCCGAGATCGAGCAGTACGAGCGGGTCGTGCTGAACGTGCAGCCGGGCATCCAGGTCGTCGGCCAGGCGGTGAACGACGTGGTCCACCTGGTGGCGGAGATCGTCGAGAACGCGACCACGTTCTCGCCAGAGGACACCCAGGTGTACGTCACCGGCCAGCCGCTCACCAGCGGCGGCGTGCTGCTCGACATCACCGACAACGGCGTGGGCATCTCCGAGCAGGAGATGGCGCACGCGAACTGGCGGCTGGACAACCCGCCCGTCGTCGACGTCGCGGTGTCCCGCCGCATGGGTCTTTTCGTGGTCGGCCGCCTGGCGGCCAGGCACGGCGTCCGGGTCCGGCTGCGGCACGCGCAGTCCGGCGGTCTGACCGCGCTGATCTGGCTGCCCGAGTCGGTGGCGGCGCCAGAGACGGCGCAGCCGCTCGGCCGGCTGCGCAAGTTCGAGGCCGAGGACTACGGGCCCGCCCCCTCGCTGTCCGCGCCGCCCGCCACGAGCGGCCCCGGCGGCCCGGGCGGGGGGTCGGGGCCGTTCGCCCTGCCGGGCGGCGGCTCCGGCGGCAA
>NZ_JASIAL010000563.1:0-4830 GCF_030042015.1 Trebonia sp.
CCCCGCACCGAACCCGACGGCAGCTGGGTGGCCGACGGGGACCGGAGGCTGAATCCCGAGCAGAACGCCGAAGCCTCCAAGGCGTGCGCGGACATCCGGGAGGAGGGCGAGCAGGTCATCCTGCCCGCGATGCGCCGCGTCGAGGCGGCCGACCCGGAACGGCACCTCGCCGGGCTGAAGAACATGCTCAAGGGCGAGGACCGCCTGAAGGAGAAGATCGCGGATGTGCTGCTCGTAGAACCGTATCTCTCGGCCGGTCAGGCCCTGGCCAAAGTGCCCGACGCTGTCCGATTCACGCTTACGCACAGCCCTGACCGCTACGCTGATGGTGTTCTCACCGATGTCGAGCGGCTCAAGGCGGAAGGGTTCGAGCTGATCAGGCTGAAGAACCTGTGGAGCAACGAGCAGTACAAGGGCATCAACAGCCAATGGCGCAGGCTGGAGACGGGGCTGCGCTTCGAGACGCAGTTCCACACGCCGGAGAGCCTGGAAGCCAAGGAACTCACACACAAGGCCTATGAACGCGTACGGGGTACAGAGACTACAGAAGTCGAACGCGATGAGCTTGAGGATTACCAGCGCCAGGTAAACGCATTTCTCGTTACTCCCCCAGGTACCGCCGACATCAAAGATTTCCCGGAGAAGAAACGATGACAGACAGCATAACCTATTACGCAATCCTCGATGAGACCAGTAGCCTGGAGCGGCCGGTTGGCGTATTCCGGCGCGTGAAGAGCGACAATGGGCAAATCGATGAGGTTTTCTCCCGCAATCTGAAATGGGAGTTCTCGCCGCTGCTCTACTCGGCTGAACGCGGAGACACCATGTACGACTTCGCTCCCATCAGCAAAGATGAGGCTTCCCGGATCGTTGAGCGGATACGGGCGCAGGCCCTTTCGGGTGAGTAGGTCCCGGCGGACTGCGCGGCAGGCGCCCTGGGCGGTACGTGGCTTCTGAGGACCTGGCGGCGGGGTGCCCGCCGACCCGTCGCATCCCGCTGGGGGTGCGTAGAACAGCGCGGTGTTCTCCTGCGGGGGCATTTCGGGGAGTGGCGCCGGAGTTCCTGTCCGCGTTAGCTTTGGCCGGTGAGCAGGCCCGGCACGCCATGCGCGATCCCTGCCGTGGTGCGCAACAAGGCGCTGGCGGCGGGAGCCGGGCAGTGGATCAGTGACCTCCCGGAACTTGCCGCGGAGCTGGAGCGGGAGTGGTCGATCGCCATCGGCCCGCCCTATCCCGACGCAACCGAGGCGTTCGTCGCCCGGGCCACGCTCAGCGACGGCACGCCCGCGGTGCTGAAGCTGCACATTCCGCGCCCGGGTGACCATGCCAGCAGGGAGATCACGGTCTTGCGGCTGGCGGGCGGCGACGGGTGCGCCCGGCTGCTGCGCGCCGATGCGGCGCGGGGAGCGCTGCTGCTCGAACGGCTGGGCCGCTCACTGCACCAGCTCAAGCTTCCCATCGCGCGGCGGCACGAGATCCTCTGCTCGGCTGCGGAGAAAATATGGCGCACGGCCGCCGGGTGCGGCCTGCCCACCGGCGCCGAGAAGGGCCGGCGGCTCTCTGGTTTCATCACCGCGACCTGGGAAGAACTCGGCCGTCCCTGCTCGGAACGCGCGCTCGGCTACGCGCTGGCATGTGCCGCCAGGCGCACCGAGGCGCACGACGACGAGCGCGCCGTGCTCGTACACGGTGACGTGCACCAATGGAACGCGCTCCAAGCCGACAGCGGCTTCAAGCTCGTCGATCCCGACGGCCTGCTGGCCGAAGCCGAGTACGACTTGGGAATCCTCATGCGCGAGGACCCAATCGAACTTCTGCAGGGCGATCCGCACGAGCGGGCGCGCTGGCTGGCGGCGCGCTGCAACCTCGACGCCACCGCGATCTGGCAGTGGGGCGTTGTGGAACGGGTCGCGACCGGGCTCCTGCTGACCAAGATCGGCCTCCAGCCCGTCGGCCGCCAGATGCTGGCCGCCGCCGATCACGTGGCCAGGTAAGCCGTGATAACCGGCGATCTGGCGGACATGGGACGAGATGCCGCAATGGGCAGGCGGTGACAATGACCCAGTTCGCTTAACCTGATGGCGCCAACACGGCAGCCCTGCTTCCGGTCGCTCATGCGGGGTACTTCATCGGTCCTTGGGTGTAGACGCGGCCGCTTGGCGTCGTCCACACGTGCCAGCCGGGGAGGGGCTGTTCGACTTTCCAGCCCTTGGACTGCTTGGCCTTGTGGCAGCGGCGGCTGCGCGCGCCGGCGTTGCACGCGCACGTCCGGCCGCCCTGGTCGTAAGGGGTGGCGTGTTCGAAGTCGCAGGCGCGGGCGTGCCGGGAACAGGACGGGAACGTGCAGGTGCCGTCTCTGATCTCAACCAGGTGCCGGAGGGTGTCGCTGGGCTGGTAGGAGTGGGACTCGTGCCGGTGGTCGCAGTCAGTGACCGGGACCGGTCCGAGTTTCACGGTGAGCTGTCGCCCGTCGGGCAGGGTGAGGAGCCAGGTGCCGTAGCCGCCCGGGGGACCGGGGTCGCCGGTGCGGGTGAACGCCCACGGGCCGTCGCGGCTGCCGCCCGGCCCGGATGCCTGCCGCCTGGCCTTGCCGGGTTTGGCGCAGCCGTGGCCGATGGCGTAGCCGTTGGCGTCGGTGATCGTGACGCACCAGCCGCTGTGTGGGCTGCGGGCGGCCGCGGCAGCCAGGTCGCGGACCAGGGCCGGGTCGAGGGGGCCCAGTCCGTGTGCCTCGCCGGGCCGCTCGGCCAGGCCGAGCAAGGTGGCCAGCGGGAAGGTCAGGTTCGACATGGCCGGAAGCACTGGGGCCGGACCTCCGGGAGCGCCGGGACCTCCGCTGCCTGGGCTGCCTCCACGACCGGGACCGCCGCTGGCCAGGGTGTCGCCCGGGCCGGGACCGTCATCGACGGGACCGCCGTCCCTGCGGCTGGCGGCGCCGTCGGAATCGCCGTCGGCGGGGCCGTCGGCAGGGGATCCGTCATCGCGGGAACCGCTGTCGTAGCGCGGCCGGTCCTGCTGGATGCTCGCCTCGGCTTGGGCCTGGGCGATCCGGGAGGCGGCGCTGACGCCGTTGAGGATGTCGGTGAACGCGAGGGCGCGCAGTTGGTCCATCCGGGCATCCGGGTAAATCTTGGCCTTCTTGTACTCCACGGCCCGCTGGTTGATGTTCGCGTTCGCCGACAGCGCGGCGTCGGTGGGCAGGCCGTAAGCGGCCAGGGCGCTGGCGCCGGCGGTGTCACGCCAGAACCGCACCCGGGCGTCTTCCCGCTCGGCGTGCTCACGCCGCTTGCGGGCGCCTTCCGGGTCGGCGGTGTCGACGGCCAGCGCGGCGAGCCGGGAGATCTGGCCCGGCGTCTTGCCGGCCAGCTCACCCAGAATCAGCTGTTCAGCGGCGGCGATGTGTTCATCATCCAGGATCGCAAGCTCCTTGACGATGAGCATGGCCTTCAGGTAGTCGATGGTGCCGTCGGTGAGTTTCGCGGCGACGCCGGGCAGCCGGGCCGAGAGTTCCCAGGCCAGATTGGCGAGCTTGTCGGCGGCGGGCAGGGAGATCCTCAGTGCAGCGGTGAGCTCGTGGGCCAGGGAGTCGTCCCAGGCATCGGGCAAGTCGCCGTGGGCGGCGCCGGGCAGGGCGCGGCGGCGGATCAGCTCGCACGTCACGCCGAGCTTGCCGGCCGCAGCCCACGCCTCCACCGCCGCCCACCGGCCCAGCAGGCCGACCAGTTCGTCATCGGTGGCCCCGGGGCAGCGCCAGCCGGGGCCAGACACCGCGGCGACCGCGGCGGCCAAGGCCGGGCCGGGCGGGCAGGCGTCCGCGGCACCGCCGACAGCGAAGTCAGCCCGCCGCAGCCCCCCGGTAGGACTCGGGCCGGGAATGCCGGGAAGGCCCCCGGGCACCCCAGAGTCGCGGCCGGGCTCTGCGCCCGGACCGTGCCCGGAGACCGGTGGCTGCGGCATAAGACCACCATCCGTTTGGAAGAATGTATTTGATTGCTGCTACATCGAATTCTAGCATGAATTAATGGATTAAGCAGAGCCGATGGCTTACCTGACCGCTACAGTTAGCTAACCTATGGACGCGGAGACGCTCGCGCGTGGCAGGATGCCAGGTGCGCGGTTGGCCGCCGGGCGTAAAATCGACTCTCGATGACTCGCAGCATCTCGCTTTCGATCTGTGGCGACGTCGAGCGGCCCGCTTGCCTCGCACTGGCAGAGCTGCGCTCCCTGATCGACGCCGAATTGGTCGCGGACTTCCACTGCCATGAGGGCTGGAGCCGGCTCGGCGAGCGCTGGCGCGGAGTGCGGCTCAGGACCCTGCTCGCGCTCGCTGGCGCTGCCGACACGGCCGGCTATGTCACGGTCGGCTCCGGCGAATACACCGCCGTGCTCACCCGCGAGCAAGCACAGGATGAGCGGGTACTCCTTGCGCTCGAGCACGAAGGAGCCGCGAGCCCCCGGCGCGCCGGCTTCCCCCGGCTGGTCGGACCGTCGGAGTGGGACTGCTTCCTGAGCGTCAAATCGGTGGACCGGATAGAGGTCACACGCCAGCCCCAGCGGGCGACCGCGGCAGAGATTGCGCTCGCCCGGCTCGAACGCTAGGGGACCATCACGCCTGGCGCAGGCGCCGGGCCAGAGTGGACTGTCAGTCGCAGGGGGACGGGACGGTCGCATTCGTAAGAAGTCGGTCATATCGAAACTAGCGGGCGATGGGGACGTATCGGCTACGCTGCAAAACGTGACTTACTCGCTGCGCTGGGTGGTGGACGGTGGGGATCGACCGCCTGGATGAGGACGACGTGCCGACGGCCGAACCTGACTCGCAGGCCGCAG
>NZ_JASIAL010000564.1:0-3899 GCF_030042015.1 Trebonia sp.
CGAATGTGCCTTGCCAGTTCTACTGAGCAGCGGCGTAACCAGCCGCAGCCTTTCTTCCGGCCGCTCAGGGGTGATCTGGTCCGCGGCGCACGCACCCGGGCTCGCACCATCCCCGGGTCGCTCCTCGCAGCATTCCGCGGCAGCTGTCCCCATCGTCGCGGCACCAGGATAGCCGAACGTGCCCACCCGAGCCGAACGGGTTTACCGCAGCAGCCGGCCGTGCTCCTCCTGCCGGCACAAACCAGCCGGGGCTTCCTGTTGTGCAAACCAGTCGGCGTTTGCAGGCCGGGCCGCCGGGTCGTATCCTCCGTTGACTGTCTGATTCGACGATCCGCAAAAGGTGAGGCCCGACATGACCACCGCGCCGCGCTCGAGCGCCGCCGACCTTCCGGTGCGGCCCGGTGAGGAGCCGTGGACCGAGGCCGAGCTCGAAGAGGTCCGCGCCGAGCTCGAGGCCGAGGCGGCCGGCCTGCGCGAGGAGATCGGCCAGGCGGAGTCGCAGATCGCGGCGCGCCTGGGCGACGCGGTCGCCGAGGCAGGGGACGACGAGGCCGACGCGAGCAGCAAGCTGTTCGAGCGCGAGCATGAGCTGGCCATCACACGTAACACGCGGGAGCTGCTCGAGCAGACCGAGCACGCGCTCGCCAGGATCGATGCGGGAACATATGGAGTATGCGAATCGTGCGGCAGGCCGATAGGGAAGGCGCGGCTCCTGGCGTTCCCGCGGGCGACTCTGTGCGTGGAGTGCAAGCAGCGTCAGGAGCGCCGCTGAGCGCCCCGGGCGCCCCGGACGCCCCCGGGGCGGGCGGGCGCCGGCGGCGGATCGGCGTGCTGGTCGGCGTCGCCGCCTTCGTGCTTGCCGCGGACGCCATCACCAAGGCCATCGTGGTGGTGCACCTGCGGTACGGACAGCAGGTGCACCTGATCGGCAACGTGCTGATGCTCAACCTGCTGCGCAACTCGGGGGCCGCGTTCAGCGTCGGCACCGGGAACACGATCGTGTTCACGGCGATCGCCGTCGTGGTGGCCGTCTACATCGTCCGCACCGCGCGGGCGCGGAACCTGCGCAGCCTCGGCTGGGCGATCGCACTCGGGCTGCTGCTCGGCGGCGCCCTCGGGAACCTGGCCGACCGGATCTTCCGGGCGCCCGGGGTCTTCCGCGGCGCCGTGGTGGACTGGATTCAGCTGACCAACTACTGGCCGGTGTTCAACCTGGCCGACTCCGCGATCGTGTGCGGCGGCGTGTTGACGGTGCTGCTCGCGATCCTCGGCTACCGCCTCGACGGCACCCGCGGCGACCACCCGCTGGCGACGCCGGCTCCGGCGCCGCCAGCGGAGCCGGCGCCGGGCGAATCCGATAGCTCCGATGCGCCCACGGATGCGGCGGACGTAGAGCGGTGACCTCGGGGGAGCGCTTCGTGCTGGTCCCCGAGGGCCTGGACGGAGAGCGGCTTGACGCGGCGCTGGCCCGGATGTTCGGGCTGTCGCGGGCGCGGGCGGCTGAGCTGATCGGCGCCGGGCAGGTGCTGCTCGACGGGCAGCCGGCCGCCAAGTCCGACCGCGTGCTCGCGGGCTCGCCGCTGTCGGTGACGCTGCCGCCGCCCCGGGAGGCGACTCCCGCGCCGGCGCCCGTGCCCGGGCTGGCGATCGTCTACGAGGACGACGACATCGTGGTGGTGGACAAGCCGCGCGGGGTGGCCGCGCACCCGACGCCGGGCTGGACGGGCCCGACCGTGCTCGGCGGCCTGCTCGCCGCCGGGCACGCCGTCGCCACCAGCGGGGCGGCCGAACGCCAGGGGATAGTGCACCGGCTGGACGCCAACACCACCGGGCTCATGGTGGTCGCCAAGAGCGAGCCGGCCTACAGCGTCCTGAAGCAGGCCTTCAGGGACCGCGCCGTGTCGAAGACCTACCACGCGCTCGTGCAGGGCCACCCGGACCCGCTGCGCGGCACGATCGACGCGCCGATCGGGCGGCACCCGTCCGGCGACGGCCGGTTCGCCGTCGTCGCGGACGGGCGGCCGAGCGTCACCCACTACGACACGATCGAGGCGTTCCGCGCGGCCAGCCTGGTGGCGATCGGCCTGGAAACCGGGCGTACGCACCAGATCAGGGTGCACATGGCCGCGGTGCGTCACCCCTGCTGCGGTGACCTGCTGTACGGCGCGGACCCGGTGCTCGCGGCGCGGCTGGGGCTGACCAGGCAGTGGCTGCACGCGGTCAGCCTGTCGTTCGCGCACCCGGCCGACGGCCGGGAGGTCTCGTTCGCCAGCCCGTACGCCGAGGACCTCCGGCGCGCCCTGGACATCCTGCGGGCCGAAAGCTGACCTTCACCCCGGCGCGGACAGCAGGTAGACGCGGCCGCTGAGCTTGCCGATCATGCGGTAGACGTGCCACAGGCAGTCGCCCACCTTGATGTCGTAGTTCTCCTTGCCGAACCGGCTGATGTACCGGTCGGGGTCACGGATCAGCCGTGCCGCGTGCAGCAGGTGGCGGCCCGGTTGGGGCCCGTGCTCCTGGGCGTACTCGCCCCACTGGGTGCCGAGTATCACGCGGCGGTCGACCCGCAGGCCGGCGCCGGCGATGGCCGCCTCGGTGTTCTCCGGGCGCATGGCCGCCGCCGAGCAGCCCAAGACGGGCAGCAGAAAGGCGGCCTCGCCGGGCTCCAGGGCGCTGGTGGCGAACATCTGGTAGATCACCGCCCGGCCGCCCGGCCTGAGCACGCGGCGGAATTCGCGGTACGCGCGCCCCAGGTCCACCACAAGGCTCAGGACGTCGCGGCACCAGACCAGGTCCGCGGATCCGCTCGGGACGGGCAGGTCCTCGGCCGTCCCGGCCAGGAAGCTGACGGCGCCGGGCAGCGCCTGTTCGCGGCTCCCTTCGGCCCGCTGCGGGACCGGATCGACGCCGGTGACCCGCAGGCCGAAACGCCTGGACAGCTCGACTGCCTGCCGCCCCCTGCCAGACCCGACGTCTACCGCGACCGCCCCGGGAGCAAGCCCAAGCTGCGCCACGTACTCGTAGAGCACGTCGGGGCCCGCGGGGTCGAGGGACTCGTCAAGCGCCAGGTTGAACTGCTCCTCGATGCGGTCGAACGCATCGTGGGCGCGCGTCGGGAAATCGGCATCGGCCATGCGGCATTGTCCCGCGGCAGGACCCTGGCGACGAAATCCGGGCGGTGAGCGATCCTGGCGGCCATTGGCGCAGGGGGCCCCAGCGCCAATAGGCTTGGCGCTGTGGGCCCCACCGCCAGTGCGCGCGGCGGGCGAGCCCGGCGGGACCCGGACGTTCGCCGGGACCAACCGGTACAATCGGGATAAATCGCCCCACGCTGTCGCCATCCGTGACACGCCGCCCGAGCCCGGATCTTTCCCGTTCCCCGATCGGGGCGCGGCCGCCCCGGCGCGCCCCCGGGCCAGTGCCGGCCAGAACCGATAAGGTGTGAAACACCGGGCTGGCGCAATGACCGCGACGACGCGGCACACGGGTCCGCCGCCACCGGCGGCTCCGCGCCCGTGGTCACGGCGTCGGCCGCCTTCCCCCGGTTTACGGTAGTGGTCACCGCGCCGCGAGCACGCGCGGCGGCGCGGCAGCGTGCCTGAGGAGGCGGTTGGTTCCATGGCGGCGTCCGCGGCGACCCGAACCGGTGACGAAAGCACCCACGTGCCGTACGCCCACCTGCACGTGCATACCGAGTACTCCATGCTCGACGGCGCCGCCCGGCTGAAGGAGCTCTTCAAGGAGGTCACCGCCCTCGGCATGACGCACGTGGCGATGACCGACCACGGCAACATGTTCGGCGCCGCCGAGTTCCACAGGCAGGCCAGGGAGGCCGGCATCACCCCGGTCATCGGCATCGAGGCCTACGTCGCCCCCGAGCGCAGGGATAACCCCAACCG
>NZ_JASIAL010000123.1:0-13401 GCF_030042015.1 Trebonia sp.
CGTCAGTGCAGGTACCAGCGGTTCGGCGCGATCAGCCTGTCCACGCTGGCCGGACCCCACGAGCCTGGCGCGTACTCCTCCACCGGCGGCGGGGCGGTCAGCAGGGGCTCGGAGATCTCCCAGACCCGCTCGATCCCGTCGGCCCGGGTGAACAGCGACTGGTCGCCGAGCATCGCGAGCAGGATCAGCCGTTCGTAGCCTTCGAGCGCGTTCGCCTGGGCGAAGGAGTCGTCGTAGCTGAACTTCATCTCGGTCGCGCCGAGGGTCATCTCCGGCCCCGGCTTCTTGGCCAGGAACTCGATCTTGATCGAACCGGGGTCGGCGAAGTCGATCACGATCTCGTTGACCCGGCCCATCGGCACATCATGGCGGTGCGCGGGGAACATCCGCAGCGGCGGTTCGCGGAAGCCGAGTGTGACCAGCTGGCGGCTGGCCGCCAGGCACTTCCCTGAGCGCAGGTAGAACGGCACGCCGTGCCACCGCCAGTTCTCGACCTCCACGCGCACCGCGACCATCGTGTCGGTGTCGGAGCCAGGACGCACGCCTGGCTCGGACCGGTAGCCGGTGTACTGCCCGCGCACCACGTGCCGCACGTCGACCGGCCGCAGCGCGTCGAACACCTTTCCCTTCTCGTCCCGCAGCGGCCTGGCCTCCAGCGACGTCGGCGGCTCCATCGCGAGGAAGCCGAGCACCTGGAACAGGTGGGTGACCACCATGTCCCGGTACGCCCCGGTCGCGTCGTAGAACCCGGCCCGGCCCTCGATCGACAGCGTTTCCGGCACGTCGATCTGCACGTACCGGATGTGGTCCCGGTTCCAGATCGGCTCGAAGAGGCCGTTGGCGAACCGGAACGCGAGGATGTTGTCGACGGACTCCTTGCCGAGGAAGTGGTCGATCCGGAACACCTGCGACTCGTCGAAGACGGCGTGCACCGCCGCGTTCAGCTCGCGCGCCGACGCGAGGTCCTCGCCGAACGGCTTCTCGATGATGACCTTCGTGTCGCCCTTGGCGAGTCCCGAGGAGCCGAGCAGCCCGATCACGGACTCGAAGGCGGTCGGCGGCACGGCCAGGTGGTACAGCCGCCCCGGCTGACCGCCGATCGCCTTTTCCGCCGCCTCGACGGCGGACACCAGCGGCGACGGGTCCTGCGGGGACGCGGCGCCGAACGACAGGCGGGACGCGAACTCGTCCCACGAGGAGCCCATCGGCTTGATCCTGCAGTACCGGTCCACGACCTTTTCCGCGTAGGCCACGAACTCCGCGTCGGACAGCGCGTACTCCGGCGGCGCGCTGCCGATGATCCGGTACTTGTCGGGCAGCAGCCCCGCGCACGCCAGGTGGTACAGCCCTGGCAGCAGCTTGCGCTTGGCCAGGTCCCCGGTCGCGCCGAACAGCACGATCACATAGCTGCCCGGCCGGGGGCCGGTGCGCCGCGACTCGGCGGCCACCGACGCCCCAGGCGCCGCCGCTGCCGCCGGCGCCGCCGACGGCGTCCCCGCCGCTGGCGTCTCCGACGTCTGCGCGCTCACTGCTTCTTCTCCGCGTGTCCGCCGAACTCCGAGCGCATCGCGGACAGGATCTTGGCGGTGAACGCGCCGTTGTCCCGTGACTCGAACCGCTCGTACAGCGACGCCGAGATGACCGAAGCGGGCACGCCCTCGTCGACGGCGGCCAGCACGGTCCAGCGGCCCTCGCCTGAGTCGGACACGTGACCGCTGAAGTCGTCCAGGTCCGGCGACTTGGCCAGCGCGGCGGCGATCAGGTCGACCAGCCAGGAGCTGACCACCGAGCCGCGCCGCCACACCTCGGCCACGTCGGCGACGTTGACCTGGTACTGGTAGGCCTCAGGAGCGCGCAGCGGGGCGGTCTCCGCGTCGACCTCGTCCTGGTGCAGCCCCACGTCGGCGTGCTTGATGACAGAAAGGCCCTCGGCGATCGCGGCCATCATGCCGTACTCCACGCCGTTGTGCACCATCTTGACGAAGTGCCCGGCACCGGACGGCCCGCAGTGCATGTACCCCTGCGCGACGGTGTCAGAAGGCGACCGCCCGGGCGTCTGCTCCACCGTGCCGAGACCCGGCGCGATCGTCTTGAATATCGGGTCGAGCCGCGACACCGCCGCCAGGTCACCGCCGATCATCAGGCAGTACCCGCGCTCCAGCCCCCACACGCCGCCGCTGGTGCCGACGTCGAGGTAGTGGATGCCCTTGGCGTGCAGGGCCGCCGAGCGCGTGATGTCGTCGCGGTAGTACGAGTTGCCGCCGTCGATCACCACGTCGCCGGCGTCGAGCAGCGGCACCAGGTCCGACAGCGTCGAGTCGACGACCCCGGCCGGGACCATGATCCAGGCGGCCCGGGGTTTTTCCAGCTTCTCGACGAACTCGGCGAGCGAGGAGGCACCGTCCGCGCCCTCGGCCGCGAGCTCCTTGACCACGTCCAGGTTCCTGTCGAAGGCCACGCACCGGTGGCCGTCGCGCATCAGCCGGCGGACCAGGTTGGACCCCATCCGGCCCAGCCCGATCATGCCGAGCTGCATCGGCTTGTCAGTTGCCATGGCGAAAACCTCACGCTCCCTTGAGCGAACGGTAGCGGCGGATCAGTGCGTTGGTAGACGAGTCGTGCGCCAGGGCCGGCTCCGCGGCCGACTCAAGCTCGGGGATGATCTGCTGCGCGAGCACCTTGCCGAGCTCGACCCCCCACTGGTCGAACGAGTCGATGTCCCAGATCGTCCCCTGCGTGAATACGCTGTGCTCGTACAGGGCGACCAGGGAGCCGAGCAGCCGCGGCGTGAGCACCTCGCACAGCAGCGTGTTCGTCGGCCGGTTGCCCTCCATCACCAGGTGCGGCACGACGGCCTCGGGCGTGCCCTCAGCGCGGACCTCCGCCTCCGTCTTCCCGAACGCCAGCGCCGCCGCCTGGGCGAACACGTTGGACGAGAGCAGGTCGTGCTGGTCGCGGATGGGGTTAAGACCCCGCCCGAACCCGATCAGGTCGAGCGGGATCAGCGTGGTGCCCTGGTGGATGAGCTGGTAGAAGCTGTGCTGCCCGTTGGTGCCCGGCTCGCCCCAGAACACCGCGCCGGTGTCGTAGTCCACGTGCCGCCCGGCCAGCGTCACGTGCTTGCCGTTGGACTCCATCGTGAGCTGCTGCAGGTAGGCGGGGAAGCGCTTCAGGTACTGGTCGTACGGCATCACGCCGACGGTCTGCGCGCCGAAGAAGTCGCGGTACCACACCGCGAGCACCCCCATCAGCACCGGCAGGTTGGCATCCAGCGGCGCGGTGCGGAAGTGCTCGTCCATCGCGCGGAATCCGGCGAGCATCTCGTCGAACTGGTCCGGCCCGATCGCGATCATCGTGGACAGGCCGATCGCGGAGTCCATCGAATACCGCCCGCCGACCCAGTCCCAGAACCCGAACATGTTCGCGGTGTCGATGCCGAACGCCCGCACCCGCTCGGCGTTCGTGGAGACTGCCACGAAATGGTTCGCCACCGCGTCCTGCGACCCGAGCGCGGACACCACCCAGTCCCGCGCCGTCGTGGCGTTGGTCATCGTCTCCAGCGTGCTGAACGTCTTGGACGAGATGATGAACAGCGTCTCGTCCGCGGCCAGGTCGCGGGTCGCCTCGGCGAAGTCGGTGGAGTCGACGTTGGACACGAACCGGAACGCGATGTCCCTCGCGGAGTAATGCCTGAGCGCCTCATACGCCATGACCGGCCCGAGGTCGGACCCGCCGATGCCGACGTTGATCACATTTTTTATGGGCTTTCCGGTAAAACCCTTGAATTCTCCCGAACGAACCGCGGTGGCTAGCCTGCGCATGCGGCTCAGCACGTCGTGGACATCCTTGACGACGTCCTGGCCGTCCACGACCAGTCGTGCTGTGGCCGGCATGCGCAGCGCCACGTGCAGGACCGCGCGGTCTTCTGACACGTTGATGTGCTCGCCGCGGAACATCGCGTCCCGCCGCTCCGGCACCCCCGACTCTGCCGCCAGTTCGATCAGCAGCCGCATGGTCGCGTCGGTGACCCGGTTCTTCGAGTAATCGAGGTAGATGCCCGCGGCCTGCGCGGTCAGCCGCTCGCCGCGACCGGGGTCCGCGGCGAACAGGTCGCGCAGGTGCTGTCCCGAGATCTCGGCGTAATGGCGCTCCAGTGCCTGCCACGCCTTGCGCTCCCGCAGCGCGGTCGCCGACATGTCGTCTCCCCTCGTCGAGGTTCGCGCCCGTCACCGGGCACTGGCCTTGCGTGATGTTTGTGCGCCAAGCCGATCCTCGCACGCCCGGCCGGGCCAGCACCCTCCGGGTAACCGATCCCGTCCCGTGCCCGTGCCCCTGCCCGCGCGGCCGGCCGTTATGCGCCGGCGGCGGCGCGGGCTACCGCGCGGACGCGGCCGCTTGCCGGGAGGTCGTCAAGGAGCACCGGCTCGCCGTCGGGGCCGCACAGCGGCAGCCGCCAGTTCGGGTACTCGGTGACGGTGCCCGGCATGTTCTGCGCGCGGCGCTCGCCGGCCGCCTCGGCGAGCGAGACGCCGATCAGCAGGGCCGGCGTCCTGGCCAGGTACCCGTACAGCGCGACCGTGAACGCGTCCGGGTCCGGCCAGGTCCCCGGCGGCAGCAGGCCCTCCCTGGCCAGCGCGCCGAACCACGCGGCGAGCGCCTTGTCGGCCTCGGCGCGCTCCTCCGGTTCTGGGCGGGTGAGCAGCCCGAGCCTGGCCCGCTCGGTCACCTGCGAGCCGGCGAGGAACGCCGCGGCGGGCGCCATGTCGTGGGTGGAGACCGTGGCCAGGCAGCCGGGCCGCCACGAGCCAGGCGGCCGCGGCGTGCCGTCCCACTCGCGCTCGAACCACAGCACCGACGTGCCGAGCACGCCACGGGCGGCCAGGGCGTCGCGCACCCATGGCTCGACCGTGCCGAGGTCCTCGCCGATCGCGACCGCGCCGCAGTGGGCCGCCACGCCGGCGAGCACCCCGAGCGTCGCCTCGGCGTCGTAGCGCACGTACGAGCCCTGATCAGGCGGCCTGCCCGCGGGGATCCACCACAGCCTGGTCAGCCCCATCACGTGGTCGATCCGCAGCCCGCCCCCCGCGCATGCGGTCGCCCCGATCAGGTCGGCGAGCGGCCGGTACCCGCGCGCGGCCAGCCGGCCCGGATGCCAGGGCGGCAGCCCCCAGTCCTGGCCGCGCTGGTTGAACTCATCCGGCGGCGCGCCGACGCTGATCCCGCCCGCGATCACGTCCTGCCAGGCCCAGGCGTCCGCCCCGCCCGGGTGCGCGCCGACCGCCAGGTCGTGCACGACGCCGATCTCCATCCCGGCCGCGCGCGCCGCCTGCTGGGCGGCAGCCACCTGCGTCGCCGCCAGCCACTGCACCCAGACGTGGAAGGCCGTCCGCGAGGCGAGCTGGCCGCGCAGCACGGACGTCTCCGCCGAGCGCGGCTCGCGCAGCGCGGACGGCCAGGCGCGGAAGTCGGGCCCGTGCACTTCGGCGATGGCGCACCAGGTCGCCCAGTCGTCAAGCGGCTGCCCCTGCCGGACGCGAAAGGAGTCGAGCGACGCCAGCCGCGGCGGGCTCAGCGGCACGTTCGCGATGATCTCGAGCGCGGCCCGCTTGGCGGTCCACACCGCGTCCCTGTCGATCGGCGCGGCCGTCCCGCTCGCCGCGCGCAGCGGCCGCGCGAGGGCGCTCACCGCGGCCCGCTGCGACTGATCAAGGCTTTCGTATTCGGGGATGTCTTCGATGCGCAGGTACAGCGGGCTGATCCAGCGGCGGCTCATCGGCAGGTACGGCGAGGGGCTGACCGGAGGCAGCGGCTCGGCCGCGTGCAGCGGGTTGATCAGCACGAACCCGGCGCCGAGGTCGCGCGCCGACCAGGCGGCCAGGTCGGCGAGGTCCCTCAGGTCCCCGTGGCCCCAGGAGTGGCGCGAGCGCAGCGAGTACAGCTGCACGGTGAACCCCCACGAGCGGCGGCCGGGCAGGGGAGCCGCGGCGCCCTGCGTGGCGATGCCGGGCAGCGGACCGGATTGCTCCCCGGGGGGAGCGTCGCCGAGCACCGCCAGGATCGCGGCCAGCGTCTCGTCGGGTACGGTGACCTCGCGCCCCTGCCAGTCCCAGTAGTTGACCGCCACCCCCGCGGCGGCCGCCCGCTCGCGCAGTTCCCCGCTGTCCATCGCACCAGTGTGCCGTACCCCGGTTCGGGGTCAGGAAAGCGACGCCGCGTGATCGGGGACGTAGGTCTGCATCTCCCGCGGAGTCCTGACGTAGCCGGTCGACGGCGGGCGCGCCGGCAGCTCAAACGGCGGCGGCTGCACGTCGTGGTACGGGATGCTGCTCAGCAGGTGGGCGATCATGTTGACGCGCGCGCGCCGCTTGTCGTCCGATTCCACCACGTACCACGGCGCCTCAGGGATGTCGGTCAGCGCGAACATCTGGTCTTTCGCGCGGGAGTAGTCCTCCCACCGGGTGATCGACTCGGTGTCCATCGCGGATAGCTTCCACCGGCGCATCGGGTCGTCGAGCCGGGAGCGGAACCGCCGTTGCTGTTCGACGTCGCTGACGGAGAACCAGTACTTGCGCAGCAGGATCCCGTCCTCGACGAGCAGCCGCTCGAAGATCGGGCACTGGTGCAGGAACCGGCCGTACTCCTCCTTGGTGCAAAAGCCCATCACGTGCTCCACGCCCGCCCGGTTGTACCAGGACCGGTCGAACAGCGTCATCTCGCCCGCCGCCGGCAGGTGCTCGATGTAGCGCTGGAAGTACCACTGCGTGCGCTCCCGCTCGGTTGGCCTCGGGAGCGCGGCGATCCGCGCCAGCCTGGGGTTGAGGTACTCGGTGACCCGCTTGATCGTGCTGCCCTTGCCGGCCGCGTCGCGGCCCTCGAACACCACCACCACGCGCGCGCCGGTGGTGCGCATCCACTCCTGCAGCTTCGCGAGTTCGGTCTGCAGCCGGAACAGCTCCCTTTCGTAGACGGACCGCCGGATCCGCTTCGCGCGCGGCTCGTCGCGGTCGGCATGCCCGTCCTGCCTGCCGTGGCTCCCGTGCTTGCCGCTGTCCGCGTGCTTGCCGGGCTTGCCGTCCGCACCTGTCTGACCTGGCCTGCCCGCCATCGTGTCGCCTCCCGGTTCCCCGGCCCTGCGCGGCCGGCCTGATCTACCCTGATCTTGCTAGCATGAGCGGCGTGGGTGACGACCAGCCAGCCCGGCGCTATGAGACCGTGGACCTGTACCGCGAGGGCGCGACCGCGAAGATCGTGCTGAACCGGCCGGAGCGAATGAACGCCTGGAGCAACGGGCTCTCCGATGACCTGCTCACCGTGTTGCGCGAGATCGCGCTCGACGATGCCGTCAGGGCGGTCATGCTGACCGGCGCGGGCAAGGCATTCTGCGCCGGCGCCGACCTGAAGGAAGGCGCGGACAAGGCGCTCGCCGGGGAGCTGGACACCTACACGACCCTGACCCGGTGGTACCACCCGATCGTCACCGCGATCAGGCAGCTGCCCAAGCCGGTCGTGACGGCGGTGAACGGCCCCGCGGCCGGGGCCGGGATGTCGCTCGCGCTCGCCGGCGACCTGGTGGTCGCGGCCGAGTCGGCGTACTTCATGCTGGCGTTCGTCGGCATCGGGCTGGTGCCCGACGGCGGCGCCTCGCTGTTCGTGCCGTCCCGGGTGGGGTTCGCGCGGGCCGCGCAGCTGGCGCTGCTCGGCGAGCCGGTCCCGGCCGTGCAGGCGGTGGACTGGGGCCTGATCAACTTCGCCTGGCCGGACGCGGAGTTCGCGGCCAAGGCCGAGGCGCTGGTCCAGCGGCTGGCGGAGGGCCCGACGCTGTCTTACGCCGGCAGCAAGCGCGAGCTCAACCACTGGCTGTACGACCGGATGGCCGCGCACCTGGAACTGGAAGCCTCGATCCAGCGGGACCTGGCGACCAGCGCCGACTTCGTCGAGGGCGTAACCGCGTTCCTGCAAAAGCGCCCGGCCAAGTTCAGCGGCAAATAGCCGCGCCGCTGCCACTCCAGCACGCCAGCGAATCACCATTACCCCTGGCTAAACCGCATTGCCTCAGGGGGCATGGGATCTGCGCGCCGGAGTCCCGGCAGGAAGCGTCCCCGGGGAGAGAATAAGCCCCATGACAACTAAGGGAGTGGCGGTCGTGACCGGGGCGGGCTCGGGTCTCGGCCGCGACATCACGCTGGCGCTGGCGCACGCCGGCTGGCGCGTCGCCGCGGCCGGCCGGCGCGTCGCGACACTGGAAGCGACGGCGGCGCTGGCTCCGGCGGGCTCGGTGCTGCCCGCAGTGGCCGACGTCACGGACCCGGATTCCGTCGCGTCGCTGTTCGCGGTCGTGGGGGACCAGTACGGCCGGCTGGACCTGCTGGTGAACAACGCGGGAACGGGCGCGCCGCCTGGCGCGGTCGACGAAGTCTCGCTGGCGGGCTGGCAATCGATCGTGGCGGTCAACCTGACCGGTTCGTTCCTGTGCGCGCACCACGCGGTGCGGATGATGAAGGCGCAGGACCCCCGCGGCGGCCGCATCATCAACAACGGCTCGATCTCCGCGCACACGCCGCGGCCGGGCAGCGTCGGGTACACCGCGACCAAGCACGCGATCACCGGGCTGACCAAGTCGATCTCGCTGGACGGGCGGGCGTATAACATCGCCTGCGGGCAGATCGACATCGGCAACGCGGCGACCGAGATGACCGAGCTGATCGCCGCGGGCGCGGTCCAGGCGGACGGCAGCATCATGGCCGAGCCGACCTTCGACCCGCGGCACGCCGCGGCGGCCGTGCTGTACATGGCCGAGCTGCCGCTGGACACCAACGTGCAGTTCCTGACGATCACCGCCACGGCGATGCCGTTCATCGGGCGTGGCTGAAAGGACGTGGCTGACGGGATGAGCGGGATGGCAGCAGGCGCGCGGACCGCCGCGGTGATCGGCGGCGGCATCGTCGGGCTCGCGGTGGCCAGGGAGCTGACGGCCCGCTACCCGGGCATCCAGGTCACGGTGTTCGAGAAGGAAGATCGCGTCGCCGCCCATCAGAGCGGGCACAACAGCGGCGTCGTGCACGCGGGCATTTACTACACGCCGGGGAGCCTGAAGGCGCGGCTGTGCCTGCGCGGCGGCAGCCTGCTGCGCGAGTTCTGCGCGCAGCACCAGATCCGGCTGCGCGAGCTCGGCAAGCTGGTCGTCGCGAGCTCGGCCGACGAGCTCGCCGGGCTCGCCGAGATCGAGCGCCGCGCGACGGCCAACGGGGTGCCCGGCATCAGGCGGGTCGCCGCGGCCGAGATGGCGGAGATCGAGCCGCAGGTGCGCGGCGCGGGGGCGCTGTACTCCCCGCACACCGCGTCGGTCGACTTCCCCGGCATGTGCCAGGCCATGGTCGCGGAGATCACCGCGGCGGGCGGCACGATCCGGCTCGGCGCGCGCGTCAGGTCGGTCAGCGAAGCCGCGTTCGGCGTGACGGTCGCGTCGCAGGCGGGCGAGTGGACCTTCGACCAGCTGATCGTCTGCGCCGGCCTGACCGGCGACAGCCTCGCCGCGCAGGTGGGCGGGGCCGCGCTGGCGGACATGCGGATCGTCCCGTTCCGCGGGGAGTATTACGAGCTGCGCCCGGACGCCCGCGACCGCGTGCGGGGCATGGTGTACCCGGTCCCCGACCCCAGGTACCCGTTCCTTGGCGTGCACCTGACCCGTGACGTCGACGGCGGCGTGCACGTGGGCCCCAACGCCGTGCTGGCCCTGTCGCTCGAGGGCTACCGCTGGCGGGACGTTCGCGCGCGTGACCTGCGCGACATCGCCCGCTGGCCGGGCACGTGGCGGCTGATCCGCCAGCACTGGCGCTACGGGCTCAAGGAGATGAGCGACTCCCTGGTCAAGCGGCGGTACCTGGCCAACGTGCGCAGGTACCTGCCCGACATGCGCTCCGCCGACATGGTCCGGTCCACGGCCGGGGTCAGGGCGCAGGCGGTGCGCAGGGACGGCAGCCTGGTCGACGACTTCGTGCTGCAGTCGACCGACCGGGTCATGCTCGTCCGCAACGCGCCGTCGCCGGCGGCGACCTCCAGCCTCGCCATCGCCGAGCACATCGTCTCGGCGCTGGACACCACGGCCACCGCCCGGTAGCCGGCACCCGCGGCACCCGCCCCGCTCGTCCGGGCACCGGCCGGCTACCGGGACCGGGTCAGGTCCGCGAAGGCGGCCGCGTCCTGCACGGCGGCGCCCTCCTGGTCGTTGTTGAAGTACGCGTACACGGTCGCGTCCCGTGGCCAGGCGGCGGCGACCCGGTCCGCCCATGCGCGCAGCTCGGCGGTCGCGTACCGCGGCCACGGGTCGCCGCCGCCCTCGTGGAACCGCAGGTACCCCCAGTCGGCGGTGCGCCACAGCGGCGTCACCGGCGTGCCGCCGCGGTCCGCCCAGCACAGCGCCGCGCCGCGGGCGGTGAGCACGGCGCGGATGCCGTCGGTCCACCACGACTCGTGCCTGGGCTCGACGGCGACCCGCACCCGCGCGGGGAACTGGCGCAGGCACTCGTCAAGCAGCGCCGGGTCGGCGGCAAGGCCGGGCGGCAGCTGGATCAGCACGGGGCCGAGCGTGCCCGCCAGGCCGCTGGCCGCCTCGAGCATCCGGCGCACGGGCTCGGCGGGCTCCCGCAGCCGCCGCACGTGGCTGAGGTAGCGGCTGGCCTTCACCGCCATGACGAAGCCGTCGGGCGTGCGCGCGTGCCACTCGCTGAACGTCTCCCGCGCGGGCAGCCGGTAGAACGTGCCGTTGTTCTCCACCGTGGCGAACCGCCCGGCGTAGTACTCAAGCCACAGCCGCTGCGGCACGTCCGGCGGGTAGAACACGCCGCGCCAGTGCCGGTACTGCCAGCCTGACGTGCCAGCAAGCACGGGCATCGCAGTTGCCCCGCTCCTCATTCCGCGTCATTCCGCGTCATTGCGCGCTCCGCCCGGGAGCGCCCCGGTCATCCTCACGATGCCAGGCGCGCCCGCGCGCCGGGCAACGGGAGCGGGAAAACCGGAAAAAGAGCGGAGCCCCCGGATGGGGGGGGCATCCGGGGGCTCCTTGCGGGGGAAAGCCCTACATCCAGAAACGCCAGCCCCCGCGGAGCCGTTACACCCATTTCCAGAAAATTTTGGGTAATTTACCGTGCACATAGAGTAACTATCGGGGCAAGTTCGGCAGCACGTCCGTGGCCAGGTCCTGGCTGCGCGCCGCCGGTCCGAGCTCGGCCGAATCGGCGATCCGCAGCTTGCGGCGCGCCCGCTGGTAGAACGTGGTCCGGCCGAGCCGGACCACCTGGGCGGCGCCCGGCCGTGCCGTGATGTCGAGGACGTCGCCCGCCGTGACGTAGCCGCTCACCTGCCCGTCCACCTCGACGGCGAGCTGCCCGCTGCCCGCGAGGATCTGCAGGGAGACCGGGTCGGCGACCGAGAGCACGACGCCCCTGTTGTACGCCGAATGCGGTGCGGCCGGCGTGACGAGCAGCGCCTCCACGGCGGGGCTGACGATCGGGCCGCCTGCCGAGAAGCTGTAGGCGGTCGATCCGGTGGGGGTGGCGACGATCACCGCGTCCGCCGCGTACGACACGAACGGCTGGCCGCCCACCTGCACGGCGACCGCCGCCGTGCTGTCGCCGGGCACCCGGACCACGGCGATGTCGTTGAACGCCGCGACCTGCCGTCCGGCCACCACGGTGTCGACGGCGAGCCTGGGCTCGATCGTGAAGTCGCGGGCGTCGATCGCCGACAGCGCGGCGGGCAGGTCCGGCACGTCGACCTCGGCGAGGAACCCGAGCTTGCCCAGGTTGACGCCGAGCACCGGGGAATGCTGCCCGTCCGCGAGCCGCATCGCGCGCAGCATCGTGCCGTCCCCGCCGAGGCTGACCAGGAGCTCGGCACGCCGCGCGATCTCCTGCGCGGTCACCCCCGTGGCCGCGCAGTTCAGCCTGGCGATCTCGTCCTCGATGCCGTAGACGGCCGCGCCGTTGCGGGCCGCCCAGCCGAGCACGGCGTTGACCGCCTCGGCGGAATCGCGCTGCGGGTGCAGGACCAGGCCGACCGAGCGCATCGTTACAGCCCGTACGTCTCGAGCAGACGCAGCCATACCTCGCTCATCGTCGGGTATGACGGCACGGCGTGCCAGGCGATCGCGTCGCCGCAGATCCGGCCCTGGTACTTGCCCATGTGGGTGAGCAGCGCCAGGCGGTTGACGTCGCCCGCCGCGTACAGCCAGCCGCCGCCGTCCGCGCGGTCCGCGCCGTCCGCGCCGGTGATAGCGCGCACCCGCATGGTGTCGTCCACCTCCAGCCATGAGCCGGGCGCCAGCCCGATCGTCTCCACGCCGATGTCCTGAGTATGCGGCGTGCGCCCGGTCGCGGCGAGCACCTCGTCGGCCTCGACCGTCGTCCCGTCGTCGAGCGTGATCGTGACGGGCCCGCCCTCGTCCGGCCGGCTCGCCGCGGTCACGCCGGCCCCCAGCCGCACGTCGACCCCGGCCGCGCGCAGCCCGTGCGCGACGAGGTCGCCGGCGAACGCAGGCAGCCGGTCGAGCAGTCGCCCAGGCGACACCAGCGTGACCTGGGCGCCGAGCGCCTGCCACGCGACCGCCATCTCGCAGCCGACAACGCCGCCGCCGACGATCGCCAGCCGCCTGGGCACCGCGTGCGCGCTCGTCGCCTCCCGGCTCGTCCACGGCCGGACCCCGGCGAGCACCGGCGGGACGGCCGCCTTGGTGCCGGTGCAGACCACGACGGCGTGGACGGCAGCCAGTTCCGCGTCGCCGACCTGGACCCGCCGCTCGCCGCTGATCCGCGCCTGGCCGCGGACGAGCTCGATCCCGGCGTTCTTCAGCCACTCGACCTGGCTGTCGTCTTTCCAGTGGTGGGCGAAGGAGTCGCGCCGGGCCAGCACCTTGCCCGGCTCGAGGCGGGCGCCGGCGACCCCGTCCACGTGGGCCGCCTCGGCCACCGCGCCGACCGGCCGCAGCAGCGCCTTGCTCGGCATGCACGCCCAGTACGAGCATTCGCCGCCGGCCAGCTCGGACTCGGCGATCGCGGCGGTCAGCCCGCCGCGGACCGCGCGGTCGGCGACGTTCTCGCCGGTGGGACCCGCGCCAAGGACAATCACGTCGTAGGTGCCGGCCATGCCGCCTCCCGCTGTCCTGGTTGCCGCTGTCATCAACTGCTGCCGGCGGGGCCAAGGCCGCTGGCGCCGAAGCCCTCGGCGCCGTCGGCGCCGCCCACCATGGCCGCCGGGTCGATCACCCGGTCGAACTCCGCGGCGCTGATGTAGCCGGACGCGAGCGCCGCCTCGCGCAGGGTGCTGCCCTCCGCCTCCGCCTTATGCGCGATCTGCGCCGCCCGGTCGTACCCGATGACCGGGGACAGCGCGGTGACCAGCATGAGC
>NZ_JASIAL010000565.1:0-3449 GCF_030042015.1 Trebonia sp.
CCGTACCTGCGGCTGTTGTCCCAGCTGTTCGGCGACCGGCTGATGGTGGCCAACGCGACCGGGTGCTCGTCGATCTACGGCGGCAACCTGCCGACGACCCCGTGGACGCACAACGCGGCCGGGCAGGGGCCGGCCTGGTCGAACTCGCTGTTCGAGGACAACGCCGAGTTCGGCCTGGGGTTCCGGCTCGCCGCCGACCAGCACCTGGCGCTGGCGCGGGCGCGGCTGGAATCGCTGCGGCCCGTCGCGGGCGCGGAGCTGGCCGGCGAGATCTTGTCGGCGCCGCAGCGCCGCGAGTCGGAGTACGCGGCGCAGCGGGCCCGGGTGGCGGAGCTGAAGCGGCGCCTGGCCGCGCTCGACCTGTCGGACCCGGCGCTCGGCGCGGACGTGGGCGCCGCGGTCACCGACCTCCTCAGCGTGGCGGACCACCTGGTCAGGCGCAGCGTGTGGATCGTCGGCGGCGACGGCTGGGCCTACGACATCGGATCCGGCGGCCTCGACCACGTGCTGGCGAGCGGCCGCGACGTCAACGTCCTCGTGCTGGACACCGAGGTGTACTCGAACACCGGCGGGCAGGCGTCCAAGGCCACGCCGCTTGGCGCGGTCGCCAAGTTCGCCGCGGCGGGCAAGCGGGTGCCGAAGAAGGACCTGGCGCTGCAGGCGATCGCCTACGGCAACGTGTACGTCGCGCGGGTGGCGATGGGCGCGGACCCGCAGCAGACGCTGCGCGCGCTGCGCGAGGCCGAGGCCTACCACGGCCCGTCGCTGGTGATCGCCTACAGCCACTGCATCGCGCACGGCATCGAGAAGGACGGGCAGCTGCTGCGCAACGGGATGGACCAGCAGTACCGCGCGGTCGCCGCCGGCTACTGGCCGCTGCTGCGGTACGACCCTGAGCTGCGGGCGGCCGGCGCGAACCCGTTCCTGCTCGACTCGCCGCGGCCGCGGCTGCCGCTGGCCGCCTACATGTCGAGGGAGCTGCGGTTCCGGGTGCTCGCGCGGACCGACCCCGCCGCCGCCGAGCGGCTCGCCGAGCTCGCCAGGCAGGAGATCGCCCAGCGGTGGGCCACCTACGAGGAGATGGCGGCCCGCGGGCCCGAGCGGTTCCCCGCCCCCGCAACCCCCGCCAGGGAAGGGGCGTGACCATGGACCTCACCACGAAGTACCTCGGGCTCACCCTGCGCAGCCCGCTTGTCGCCTCGGCCGGCCCGCTGACCGGCACCGCCGACGGCATCGCGCGGCTGGCCGCGGCGGGCGTCGGCGCGGTCGTGCTGCCGTCGCTGTTCGAGGAGCAGCTGCGGGCGGAGGCGGAGCGGGACTCCCGGCTCGCCGAGGCCTACGCGGACAGCCACGCGGAGGCGGCCGGCTACCTGCCCGGCTACCAGCCCGGCCCGGAGCCCGGGCAGGTGCCGCGCCGGTACCTCGACCTGATCGAACGGGCCGCGGCGCAGACGCGCATCCCGGTGATCGCGTCGCTGAACGGGGTCTCGCCTGGCGGCTGGACGGACTACGCCTCGGCCATCCAGCAGGCGGGGGCGTCCGCCATCGAGCTGAACATCTACTACCTGCCCGGCGACCCGCTGCTGCCCTCCCGCGACGCCGAGCGCCGGTACACGGAGATCCTCACCACGGTCAAGGCGGTGGTGTCGATCCCGGTCGCGGTGAAGCTGTCGCCGTACTTCAGCTCGTTCGGCGAGATGGCGGTCGTGCTCGACCACGCCGGGGCGGACGGCCTGGTCCTGTTCAACCGGTTCCTGCAGACCGACATCGACCCGGAGACGTTCACGGTCAGCAGCGGCTTCCGGCTGTCCACCCCGGCGGAGGCGGCGCTGCCCCGCGCCTGGATCAGCCGGCTCCGCGGCCTTGTCCGCTGCTCGCTCGCCGCGTCGACCGGCGTGGACACGTACGCGGACGTCGCCGCCTACCTGCTGGCCGGGGCGGACGTGGTCATGTCCACGTCGTCGCTGCTGCGGCACGGGCCTGACCACGCCCGGGTGCTGCTCGACGGGCTGCGCGCCTGGCTGGACCGCAAGGGCTTCGGCTCCGTCGCGCAGGTGCGCGGCCTGCTGGCCAAGTTGGCAGAAGGCGAGCCCGCCTACGGCCGCACCGGCTACCTGAGCGCTATCGACCAGGCCTCCCACGCCTACGCCGCGCGCCGCTTATCGCGAACCCCGCGACTGTGTAAAATGCCCTATGCGCGCCGATTGAGCCTTGCTGGTGACCTGAATTACCGCCGGGCAGGCCGACGTGGCGGGTTTTGTCGCGTATAGATGAATTCCGCGCGACACGCTCAGGCTAATCGTAGGTGCGAGAACCATGCACAACCGGGCCTGGCCGGTACGGAGCCGGGGCGGGGGAACATCGGATGAGGAAACGAGGACCGCTTATCACACTGGCCCGCGTGGTCATTCTCGCGTTGATTTTCCACCCACTACCCGCTCGACGTCGCCTGGTTCTCCCGGCGCCAGGCCGTGCCGGCGCCCGCCTGGCTGGGCGCCGTGCACCGCTGGTCCGGCCGGATCGCGGCGCTGCTCACCGTGCCTGTCGTGGTCCATTGCGTGTCCGCGCCCGGATTCGGGACCTACTCGGTCCGCGTGATCGCGCACCCGGTTTTCTGCCGCATCTTCTACGCTGCGTTCGTGGCCAACATGCTCAGCCTCGTCCGCCGCGCCGTGATGCCCAGGTGGGTCATCCCGGTACTCGGCGGCGCGGCCTTTGCGTCGCTGGTCGTGGTATGGGCAACATCATCACTGTGGCTGTTCACCACCCACGGATGGCACTTTTGACCACCGGCACAGCACGCGGCTTCGCTTGCCGACCGTGAGAGGCCGACGATGAAGAGGGAAGCGCAATGGAAGAGATGACGACGCATATAGGCATCGAGGCAGGCAACGGCCTCGTCGGCCGGTTCGGGGACACGGTCGTCCTGATACCGCGCGGCGCTCCGGCCGTCGGCGCCGATGAGACCGCCAGGGAACTCATCGAGCTCGCGGCCGCCGTGGCGTCGGACCGGGAGGTGCCGGCCAGCGCGATCGCGGCCCGGCTGGCCGGCTGGGTCATCGGCCACCTGGCCGGCGACCTCACCGCGTTCGGGATCGTGACCCCGGTGCCCGACGGCGTCGTCGTGTTCCTTCGCGGCGCGGTGTGGTGCACGGTCACCGCGGGCGGATCGGCCCGCGAGCTGTCCGGGGAACAAGCCCTGACCTGGGTGGACCAGATCATTGCCAGCACGTTCGAGCGGCTGGCCATCGGCGGCGTGCCGGGGCAGCCGGTCCAGCCGGACCCGATGTCGGACCTGCGGGAGGGTGTCGTCCCCGGGCAGGGGTTCGTGCTGACCCGGCGGGCCGGCGGCGGCGGCGCTGAGGGACTCGCGGCCGCCGCCGAGCGCGGGCTTGACCGTGCCGCTGCCCCCGAACCTGCCGCCGCGCGTGCCGCTGCCCCCGAACCTG
>NZ_JASIAL010000566.1:0-7398 GCF_030042015.1 Trebonia sp.
TCCAGGTTCAGCGACTTGCGGAACGGCTGCCGGACGTCCCTGGGGATCCGCAGGTAGACCTCGCCCCTGTTGCCCTCGGGGTCGAAGAAGTAGATCCCGTACGCGTTGCCGTGCGTGACCTCCTGCTGGACCGGGACGCCCGCGGCCTTGAACCGGTGGTGGTACATCTGCAGGGTCTCGACCGAATCAACGCGCCAGGAGATCTGGTGGGTGAGCATGCTCCCTGGCGGCGCGGTGCGGCCGCGCTGCAGGACGAACTCATGGTGCTCGACCTCGGGCTGGGCGCTGAAGAAGACGATGCCCTGCTCCTCGTCCTCGTCGGTGACCGTCAGGCCGACCACGCGCTCGTAGAAGTCGCGCATCGCCGCCAGGTCCGTCACCCATAGACCCGTGTGGCCAAGTCCGACGACAGGCATCACGCACCCCTTTCGCTCGGTGCCTTTGTACTAGGCTACGGTCCGCGGTGCGTCAGGGCGGTCACCAGCACGTCGAGCACCGGCGAGCCGGGCCCGGGGCCTTGCGTACGGGCGACACCTGCCGATGCCCTGGCGCCGCCAGGCCGCGCGCACCAGCAGCTCGGTGAGCGCGAACGTGCGGCCGGGATGTTCGGTGACGTCCGCGCCGGGCAGCGGGGTGGTCAGGTCCTTCCACTAGGAGGTCGACGGCCGCAGCGGCAGTCCCGCGGCGTAGCCGACCAGGTGGCCGCCGTGCCTGGCCTCGGGCCGCCGTCGAGCAGCAGGAAACTGACACCGGGCACGGACACGCCCCCCATTAAACTGCCCGGCCGCGGAGCACGCCGGTCCCCGCCCGCGGCGCCGCTGTCTCACCATCCGGACGCCCCGCCGCAAGATAGGACCCGAGCGGCAGAAAGAAATCCGCATGAAACGGACAATAAACCTGCGGCCCGGGTCCTAAGTTAGGTGGGAGACCATACTTTCCGGGAGAGGCCGTGTTCGAGAATTCGCCGCCCAGGCTGGAGCTGATGTCCCCGCCGGAGATGGACCAGGCGCAGCGGGCCGTCTACGACGCGATCACCGACGGCCCGCGGGCAAGCCAGGCGGGCACGGTGCCGATCGTCGACGAGGCGGGCCGGCTCGTGGGGCCGTTCGCCGTCATGCTGCTCAGCCCGCAGGTGGGTGACGCCATGCAGCGGGTCGGCGCGGCGGTCCGGTTCCGGACGTCCCTGACCGCCCGCGAGCGGGAGGTCGCCGTCCTCGCGGTGGCCGCCGGGGCGCGGTGCGACTTCGAGTGGCTGGCGCACGAGCCCGCCGCGCGCACCGCGGGCATCACCGCGCCGCAGGTTGCCGCCATCAGGGACGGCCGGGTGCCCGGCGGGCTGAGCGGGACCGAGACCGTCGCCTGCCGGCTGGCCCAGGCGCTGGTCCGCGACCGGTCGCTGTCCGATCACGACTACGCCGCGGGGCTGGCGGCGCTCGGCCAGGCCAGGCTCGCCGAGCTGACCTGGCTTGTCGGCTACTACTGCGCGCTGGCGCTGGCCCTGGCGGTCTTCCGGCCGGAGCTGCCTGAGTCTTTCCGCGCCGCCCATGACGGGTCCGGCCCTAGCCAGCGGTGACCCGGGGCAGCTGGGAGACCGCACGGTCCGTTCGGGATCGTGATTGTCCTGTCGCCCCCGCGGCGGTGTGCGCGGACCTGGCGCGGGCGGGCAGGAAGGCCAGCGCGACCACAGCGGCGGCGGCCGTGGCGCCCGCCGCGACGAACGACCCCGCGTGCAGGCCGGTCATGAACGCCTGCCGGACCGATTCCGCCGCCGCGGCCTGCACGGCGGGCGGGAAGTGCGCGGCGGTCTCCAGGCCGGCGACGACCGACTGGCCGGCCTCGCTGGCGACGCTGGACGGGGCGCCCAGCCCGGTCAGGGCGGTGAGCACATGGCTGCCGTAGGCGGAGTTCAGCACCGAGCCGAGGATCGCGACGCCGAGCGTGCCGCCGACTTCCCTGGTGGTGTCGTTGACGGCCGAGCCTGCCCCGGCCTTGGCCGGCGGCAGCGCGCCCATGATCGCGTCGGTGGCCGGGCCCGTGGTGAACGCCAGGCCCATCGCCATCAGCGTCATCGCCACGATGATCTTGCCCCAGTAGGAGGCGTCCTGCGCCGTGGTGGCCGCGACGAGCAGGCCGGCGCTCATCAGCGCCAGGCCGCAGGCGACGACGATCTTGGTGCCGGCCCGCTTCATCGCCAGCATCGCGACCGGCGAGAAGGCCGCGGTGACGATCGCGAACGGCAGCGTCGCCACCCCGGCGCGCAGCGGGTCGTAGCCGCGCACGACCTGGAAGTACTGGGTGATCAGGAAGATGAAGCCGAACAGCCCGAAGAACGCCAGCGCGATCGCCCCGCTCGCCGCGCTGAACCGCGGGTTGCGGAAGAGCCGGACGTCGAGCATCGGGTCCGGGCGGCGGGCCTGCCACCAGGTGAACACGGACAGGATCGCGACCGAGCCGAGCACGCCGCCGATCGTCGTCGCCGACCCCCAGCCGTGCCGCGGTCCCTCGATGATCGACCAGGTCAGCAGCGTGATCCCGGCGACCGACAAGAGCGCGCCGAGTGGGTCGAAGCGGCCGGCCTTCGGGTCGCGGGACTCGGGAAGCAGCAGCCGGCCGGCGATCAGCGCGACGACCGCGACAGGGACGCTGACGTAGAACACCGAGCTCCAGTTGAAGTGCCGCAGCAGCACGCCGCCGCACACCGGCCCGATCGCGACCGCCAGGCCCGAGACGCCGGACCAGACGCCGATGGCCATCGCGCGCTGGCGTGGCACCGTGAAGACGTTGTTGAGGATGGCGAGCGTGGCCGGGTAGACCAGCGCGGCGGCCGCGCCCATCGCCGCGCGGGCCGCGATGAGCTCGCCGCTGCCGCGGGACAGGGCCGCGGCGACAGAGAAGAGCGCGAACAGCACGAGGCCGGCCTGCAGGAAGCGCCGCCGCCCGAGGCGGTCGCCGAGGTTGCCGCCGACGAGCAGCAGTCCGGCGAACGCGAGCGTGTAGCCGTCGACCACCCATTGCAGCGCGACGGTCGAGGCGGACAGGTCACGGCTGATCGTCGGCAGCGCGACGTTGACGATCGTGTTGTCCACCACGACGAGCAGGACGCTGAGGCAGAGCACCGCCAGGATCCACCACCGGCGGTCGTTGCGGGTTTCCATCGGGACTCCCTCTGAGTAGGACGGTGTTCCATATGAATAGCATCTCGTGCTATTATTATGTAACAACATTCTATAATCTGTCAAGGGGTCCGGCGAGCGGTCCGGGTAGGAGAAGATGTTCAGCATGAGTGAAGCGAGCGCGGCCGGCCGGCGGTCCCGGACGCCGAGCGCCGAAGTCGAGCGGGAGCTGCTCACCGCGGCCGAGGCCGTCCTGGTCAGGGACGGGCCGGGCGGGCTGACCGTCCGCGCCGTCGCGGCCGAGGCGGGGATCGCGCCGATGAGCGTCTACAACCGGCTCGGCGGCAAGGACGGCCTGGTCGACGCCCTGCTGGTCAGGGGATTCGACCGGCTGCGCGCCACGGTCGAGGCCGGGCGCGAGCCGGACCTGCTCGCCCGGCTCTTGAACTGCGGCCTGCGGTACCGGGAGTTCGCGCTCGCCAATCCGCACTTTTACGCGATCATGTTCGAGGACACCCTCCTGCATGACAAGCACTCCTCGGCTGAAGTCGAGGAGCACGCGCGGGCCTCGTTCGCCGCCGTGGTCCGCCTGGTGGAACTGGCATCGGCCGCCGGGGTGATCTCGGCGCCCGATCCGCTCGAGGGGGCCCAGCAGATCTGGATGGCCGTGCACGGCGCCGTCTCGCTCGAGCTGAAGGGCCTGGTGCTCACCCCCGACCCGGCGGCCACCTACCGCGCGTACCTCGAAACGCTCATCCGCGGCCTGGCGTCGCCCTAGCCACCGCGGCGGCTAGGGCGCGTAGCGCGGCAGGCTGATCGTGTAAAGCTCAGCGCCGGTGATGCTGCTCAGCGGCTGCGTCGGCGCGCCGACGGGGAGCCACAGGCAGCTACCCGGCGGGTACTGCGTTCCGCCGTGCGAAACGGTGCCGCTGAGCACGTAGCGGATCTGCGGCGCCGCGAGCTTCCCGCCGTCGGCGTGCGCTCCCGGCGCGATGCGGACCAGCGTGACGGACGTCTGGTGCTCGGTGAAGCAGCCGAGCGGCTTGACGTCGATGCCCGGGTGGCGCTGGTCGGCCACCCACTCATAGACCTGCGACCGCATGACCACCACGTCGCCGTAGCGCGGCTGCGCGTAGACGAGCTTGCAGCCGGTGTGGGCTTCCCAGAGCGCCTCGTACCCGTCCTGGTCGACGGGGCTCCCGTCGAGGGCGGGCCCCTTGTACCGGCCGCCCTCGAACGTCCCGCCCGCGGCCCGCAGCTTCTCGCGCGCGGCCGCGAGCTCGCCTGGGGTCGGGTAGTACAGCCCGCCCGCGCCGGTGAACTGCAGCACGAGCACGGTGGCCTCGCCGGCCTGCCGCTGCGGCCCGTACGGCACGGCTTCTGGGAAGTAGCCGCAGTCACCCGGCTCCAGGTCGGTCTGCCCGATGTTCAGCGACCCGTCGAGGACGAAGCGGAGCTGGTCCCAGCAGTGCCGGTGCAGCGGCGAGAAGAACCCGTCGGCGACCGTGTCCCGCGAGAAGCTGAGGTTGAGTCCGGTCACGCCGGTGTCGATCGGGAACCGCTGCTGCTCGACGGTACCGACCCGATGGCTGTCCCGGCCGCCGAGAAGGCCCGTCACCGCGTCTTCCGGCCGCCATGCCTGCACTGCCACGTCCATGGCCGCATTGTCCTTTCCGCCCGGATGCGCGGGCAAGCCATTGGTTTTCCGCGCGGGTGGGGGAACATGGAAACGACCACCCACCGGGCCGTGCCCGGTTCTGCTTCCCGGAGGTGCTGTGCCACCCGGCATCACTTGGTATGACGTTCTCGGCGTGCTGCCCGGTGCCACCGCGGGGGAGATCAGGAGCGGCTACGACGGCAAGGCGCGGCTGCTGCGACCGGAATTCCTCGCGGGCGCGCCCTCGACGGTGGTCACGGCGGCCACGCGGGCCAAGGGAATCCTCGACGCGGCGTGGCGGGTGCTCGGCGACCCCGCCAGGCGGGCGGGGTACGACCAGGCGGCCGGCATCCGGCGCAGCGGCGGGGGCCTGGCAGCGCCGGGGAGCTTCCCCTCGGAGCCTGGGTGGGGCGGGGCGGTCGTGGGCGGTGCCGCCGGGGCCGAACTGCCCGGCGGCCTGCTGGCGCTGAGCGACTGGCTGGCGCCGCATCCGCGCGTGCCCAAGCGGGTCACGGTGCCGGACGTCCGGGGACTGTTCTACAGCGTGTGCCCGGAGATCGTCTGCCGGGCGGGACTTCGGGTGACCGCGGTCAGGCTTACCGAGCACCCGATGCCGGTTGACGGCCTTGTCGTCGGGCAGTCGCCAGGTCCGCTGACGAAGACACGCCGGGACAGCGCGGTCACCGTGCAGGTCTGGCATCCGCCCCAGGCCAGGGCTCCCTTCGTGCCAGGTGCCGGCGGGCGCGGGGGAGACGCCCCGTTCCGTTCGGAAATATGATCCTGTGCCGTGCCATACGAAGCGGACCTGCTGCTGGTCAACGCGAACGTGCTGACGATCGACCCGGGCCGGCCGAGAGCGAGCGCGGTCGCGGTAAGCGGGGACCGCATCGCCGGCGTCTACGACGGCGACCCCGCGATAACAGCAAGAAGCGTCGTCGACCTAAAGGGCGCGACCCTGCTGCCCGGCTTCCACGACGCGCACAACCACATGATCGGCTTCGGGCTTTCCCGCACCGAGGCCGACCTGCGCGTGGCCAGCCTCGGCGAGCTGTACGACCGTGTGGCCAGCCACGCCAGGACAACCAAAGCAGGGGAGTGGGTCGTCGGCTCGGGCTACGACCAGACGAAGACGGGCGGCCACCCGCACAGGGACGCCCTCGACAACGTCGCTCCCGGCCGTCGCGTCTGGCTCAAGCACACCTCCGGTCACATGTGCGTGGTCAGCAGCCTGGTCCTGGCCGACCTCGGCATCGACACCGCCGCCCCACAGGTCGACGGCGGGCGGGTGGCGACCGACGAAGCGGGCCGCCCCACCGGCCTGCTCGAAGAGCGCGCCCAGGAGCTGGTCGCCGCGCTCACGCATCCCTACCCGGTGCGCACGCTGGCCGACGCGATCGCGCGGGCCGGCGAGCAATACCTGCGCGAAGGCCTCACCAGCGTCACCGAGGCAGGCATCGGCGGTGGCTGGGTCGGGCACAGCCCGGCCGAGCTCGCCGCCTACCAGGCCGCCCGCGACGCCGGCCGACTGCACGTCCGGGTCGAGCTGATGGTGGCGAGCGAGGTGCTGCACGGGATCGGCGCGCACCCGTCCGACGGCATCGAGCTGGGCCTGGACCTGGGGATCCGCACGGGGTTCGGCGACGACTGGCTGCGCCTTGGCCCGATGAAGATCTTCACCGACGGCTCGCTGGTCGGCCGGACCGCGGCGATGTCCGACCCGTACGAGGGCCAGCCAGCCAACGCCGGGTACTTCCAGGCCGGCGCCGCGGACCTGGCCGCGACGATCGTCGCCGCGCACCGAGCCGGCTGGCGGGTGGCCGCGCACGCGATCGGCGACCGTGCCATCGACCTGGCCCTGGACGCGTTCGGGACTGCCGCCGCGGCGTACCCGAGAAAAGACCCGCGCCACCGGATCGAGCACTTCGCCGCTGCCCGTCCCGATCAGGTGGTTACAGCATCCGAACGGTCCCTGCTGGCTGTCCCGCAGGGCCGGTTCTGCACCGAGCTCGGCGACGCGATGATGGCGGCCGTCGGCCCGCGGCGGCAGTCCTGGCTCTACCGCCAGCGGTCCCTGCTCGACGCGGGGATGGTGCTGCCGGGAAGCTCGGACCGCCCGGTCGCGGCCGGCGCCCCGCTGCTCGGCATCCACGACATGGTCAACCGCCGCACCGCCTCCGGCGCGCCGTTCAACGCCGCCGAGGCGGTCACCGTCGAACAGGCGCTGCGCGCCTACACGTTCGGCTCCGCCTACGCGAGCAAGGCCGAGCACGTCAAGGGCACGATCGAACCGGGCAAGTTCGCCGACTTCGTGGTCCTGTCCGAAGACCCGACCGCCGTCGGCCCGGACCGCATCGCCGGCCTAGCGGTGCTCGCCACGATCGTCGGCGGCCAGCTCCGCTACGATTCGGGAGTTCTGGGGACGTTAGCCTTAGCGGATGCCATTGTTCGCGTTTGAAGGTCATGAGCCGACGGTGAGCGCCGGGGCGTGGATCGCGCCGACCGCCACCCTGGTCGGGGACGTGCGGGTGGAGGACGAGGCGTCCGTCTGGTACGGGGCGGTGCTGCGGGCCGACTTCGGGCCTATCGTCGTCCGGCGGGGAGCGAACATCCAGGACGGGTCGGTCCTGC
>NZ_JASIAL010000567.1:0-6359 GCF_030042015.1 Trebonia sp.
GCCGAGCACGCGCTCACCGAGGGGACCGACGCGCAGGCAGCCGCCTACGTCGAGGTCACCATCGGCGGGCGGGTCTTCTGGGGCGTCGGCATCGACACGAACACAGCGACCGCTTCCATGCGCGCGGTGCTGTCCGCCGTCAACCGTTCCCGCCGCACCTAGTTCCGTCCCATTCCTTATCCCGAACGGGCGGTGGCCGTCTGCACCCACCGCCCGTTCGGCGTCTCCTCCGGCCCGCCTCCCGCTCCGGCCCGCCTCCCGCTCCGGCCCGCCTCCCGCTCCGGCCCGCCTCCCGCTCCGGCCCGCCTCCCGCTCAAGCCAACCCCACGCGCCGCTCCTGTATCGCGGGTCGGCACTTGCGGATGAGCGGGGATAGAAACCCACCCCATTCGGTGGTTTTCTATCCCCGCTCATGAAAACAGCATGGTTGACGCACGCGGGACAATGGAAAGCGTGCAGGGATACCGGGACGACGGGGTCGTGCTGCGGACGCAGAAGCTGGGCGAGGCGGACCGCATCGTCACCCTGCTGTGCCGGCGCAGCGGGCGGGTGCGCGCGGTCGCCAAGGGGGTGCGCCGCACCAAGTCCAGGTTCGGCGCCAGGCTCGAGCCGTTCACCCACGTCGACGTCATGCTCTACCCAGGCCGGTCGCTTGACGTGGTCACCCAGGCCGAGGTGATCCGGCCGTACGGCGCGCCGCTGGTGGGCGACTACCCGCGGTACACCGCGGGCATCGCGATGCTGGAGACCGCCGAGCGCTTCACCCCGATGGAGAAGGAACCCGCGCTGCGCCAATTCCTGCTGCTGATCGGCGGGCTGCGCGCGCTCGGCGAGACCGGGGAGGACCCGCGCGATCCGCGGCTGGTGCTCGACGCGTACCTGCTGCGGTCGCTGGCCGTCGCCGGATACGCGCCCGCGCTCGGCGAGTGCGCCCGCTGCGGCGCCCGCCCGGGTGACGGCGACGGCACGCGGCTGGCGGCGTTCGCGCTCGCCGCGGGCGGCATGGTCTGCGGGTCGTGTCGGCCGCCGGGCGCCGCGTCGCCGAGCGCGCAGACGGTCGCGCTCATGCTCGCGCTGCTGCAGGGGGACTGGGACGGCGCCATGGGCAGCGAGCGCAGGCACCGGGTAGAGTGCAGTGGCCTGGTGGCCGCGTACCTGCAGTGGCACCTGGAGCACTCGATACGGTCGCTGCGTCACGTGGAGCGTGCTTGAGCAAGACCTCGGAGGAGGCACGGCCGGTCCGGCCGCCAGACCCGCATCCCAGCGGCGCCCGTCCCCCCGCCATACCGCCTGAGCTGGTCCCCCGCCACGTCGCCCTGGTGATGGACGGCGACGGCCGGTGGGCCAAGCAGCGCGGGCTGCCCCGCACGGAAGGGCACAAGGAGGGCGAGTCCTCGCTGCTCGACGTGATCATGGGCGCCATCGAACTCGGCATCCCGTACCTGTCCGCGTACGCGTTCTCCACGGAGAACTGGCGCCGTCACCCCGACGAGGTCCGCTTCCTGATGGGGTTCAACCGCGACGTCATCCACCGCAGGCGCGACCTGCTCAACGAGATGGGCGTGCGGATCCGGTGGGCGGGCCGCAGGACCAGGCTGTGGCGCAGCGTGATCCGCGAGCTTGAGTACGCCGAGCAGCTGTCGGCAGGGAACACGGTGCTGACCCTGCAGTTCTGCGTCAACTACGGCGGGCGCGCGGAGATCGCCGACGCCGCGGCCGCGATCGCCGCCGAGGTCGCCGCGGGCAAAATCCGCCCGGACAAGATCGATGAGCGCCTGTTCGCCCGCTACCTGGACGAGCCGGGTATCCCGGAGGTCGACCTTTTCGTGCGGTCGTCAGGTGAGCAGCGGCTGTCGAATTTCCTGCTCTGGCAGTCCGCCTACGCCGAACTTGTGTTCCTCGACACCCTCTGGCCCGACTTCGACCGCCGGCACCTGTGGCACGCCTGTGAGATTTACGCCGGGCGCGAGCGCCGGTACGGCGGCGCCGTCCCCAATGTCATATCCGATTCCGGGGTAAGCTAGCTCACCGATCCCGGGGACCGCGCCTGCCGCGCCCGCCGACCGCCAGCCGGATGGAGAAGCCCGATGGCCCTACGCAGCGACCGTCTTGACGCCATTGTCAACCTGAGCAAGCGGCGCGGTTTCGTCTACCCGTCAAGCGAGATCTACGGCGGCCTGCGCGCCGCGTGGGACTACGGGCCGCTCGGCGTCGAGCTGAAGAACAACATCAAGCGCCAGTGGTGGCGCTACATGGTGCAAGAGCGCGACGACATTGTCGGCATCGACTCGTCGGTGATCCTGGCCCGCGAGGTCTGGGAGGCCAGCGGGCACGTGACGAACTTCGCCGACCCGCTCACCGAGTGCCAGTCGTGCCACAAGCGGTACCGCGCCGACGATCTCATCGAGGCCTATGAGGACAAGCACGGCCACGTTCCGCCCGGCGGCCTAGACGACATCGCCTGCCCGAACTGCGGCACCCGCGGCGCGTTCACCGAGCCGCGCATGTTCAACACGATGCTCCGCACGTACCTCGGCGCGGTCGAGGACACCTCAGGCCTCGCCTACCTGCGCCCGGAAACCGCGCAGGGCATCTTCATCAACTACAAGAACGTCATCACGACCTCGCGGCGCAAGCTGCCGTTCGGCATCGGCCAGATCGGCAAGTCGTTCAGGAACGAGATCACCCCGGGCAACTTCATCTTCCGCACCAGGGAGTTCGAGCAGATGGAGATGGAGTTCTTCGTCCGCCCCGGCAGCGACGAGGAGTGGCACCAGTACTGGATCGACCAGCGGCTCGCCTGGTGGACCGGCCTCGGCGTCAGGCCGGAGAACCTGCGCCTGTACGAGCACCCGAAGGAGAAGCTGAGCCACTACTCCAAGCGGACCGTGGACATCGAGTACCGCTTCGACTTCGCCGGCTCCGAATGGGGCGAGCTCGAGGGGATCGCGAACCGCACCGACTTCGACCTGTCCACCCACCAGGAGAAGTCCGGCCAGGACCTGAGCTACCTGGACCAGGAGACCGGCGAACGGTTCATCCCTTACGTCGTCGAGCCCGCGGCCGGCGCGGACCGCGGCGCGCTCGTGTTCCTGCTCGACGCCTACGCCGAAGACGAGGCACCCGACGCCAAGGGCAACCCGGAGCGCCGCACCGTGCTGCGGCTCGACCCGCGGCTCGCGCCGGTCAAGGTCGCGGTGCTGCCGCTGTCCCGTAACGCCGACCTGTCGCCGAAGGCGCGCGACATCGCCGCGCTGCTGCGCAAGCGCTGGAACACCGACTTCGACGACGCCAGCGCGATCGGCCGCCGCTACCGCCGCCAGGACGAGATCGGCACCCCGTACTGCGTCACGGTCGACTTCGAGTCCCTGGCGGACCAGGCCGTGACCGTGCGGGAGCGCGACTCGATGGCCCAGGTGCGCATCGGCGTCGATGCCCTGGCGGACTACCTCGCCGACCGCCTCCCCGTCTGGTAGGCCCCGCTCAGCGAAGCGGCTCCGTGCTGAGCAATTGCGCGGGGGCAAACGAAACCGGAAACGGCACCTGCGTGGTGAACATCTTCTCGTCGATCGCGTAGCCGGCCTGTTCGTACTTGCCGCCCAATAGCGGGAACGCGGTGATGTCCGGCTGTTCCACATCGGGGTTGACGATCCAATAAGACTCAATCCCGTACTGCTCGTAAACCGTCTTTTTCCGGGTGCGGTCGTAAAGCCTGGCGCGCCGAGAGGCCACCTCGACCGCTAGCAGAGGCGGCCTTGCCTCGAAGACTTCGGCCACCAGGAAGCCATCCGCGCGTACCACGACGATGTCTGGTATCCGGTGCCGATACTCGCTCAAGTTGATGCCGGGACCGCTAAGGACAACGAACTCAGGGGTACGCGCGAACTTGAGGATGAGGTAGAGCCGCTGCACGGCCAATTAGTGATTGTGGTATGGCGCGGCGACACGACCAGCATCCCGTCATCGAGCTCGTACCTGTTGCCGTCGTCGGGCATGTTCTCCATGTCCTTGACGGTCATCGGCCGGTCCTCGTGCGGCCACACGTCCGGCCAGTCCGGCGGCGCCTTGGCAGCGGTCAATACCTGGCATGATGCCCTGCCTGCTACATGAGGGCGGACATGACGGTGTCCAGCGCGGAGCCGGCGGCGGTTTCGTCGGCCCCGTTCGCCTCCGGGCCGCGCGCGTCGCCCCCGGCGCCGCCGGCGCCTCGTGCGGCGCGGTCGTAGATCTCGGCGGCGGCCTGGTGGAAGCCGGGCGGCAAGCCGGCCGCGGCCATCGACGCGGCGATCTCCTCCATCTCCGCGACCCAGCGCCAGCCCTTGGCCGCGGCCGCCGCGGCGGACCGCCCGGACTGCGCGCTCAGCGACGGCTGGGACATCGCCCATTCGCCGAGCAGCGTCTCCTCCACGCCCTCGGCGCGGGCCAGTGCCCGCGCCGCGAGCAGCAGCGCCCCGCTGCCCTTGGTCCAGGCGGCATAGGCCATCTTCACGGCCGACGCCGCGAACGGCTGGCCCTCGGCGATCCGCGCGTCCAGGGCTGACCCGCCGAACAGGGACCGCACCTCGCCGGCCCCGGCGCCGGACAGGTACAGCCGGGTGCGCCCGGCGACCTCGGGCGGCAGGCCGATGATCCCGCCGTCCACGTAGCTGGCCCCGCTCGCCTCGACGACCGACGCCACCCGCGCGGCCGTCGCCACCGAGATCGCGTTCGCGTCCACGTAGCCGCCGCCGAACCCGGCGGCCGCGACCTGCCCCGCCACGTCGAGCGCCGCGTGCGGCGGGCAGATCGAGAAGATCACCGAGGACCGGGACACGAGGTCGGCGAGGCTGACGCCGGACAGCCCGGCGGCGAGCGCGCGGCCGGTGCTCGCCCGGCTTCGCCCGGCCGGGTCCCACAAGACCTCGTGGCCGACCGAGACCAGGCAGCCGCCTACGGCGGCGCCCATCTCACCCGGATGCAGCAGCCCGATCGTGGCCATGCGCGTCCCCTCCAGCCCGGTGGGCGGTGTTCTGCCCACCATTGTGCCGGTTGCCCGGTGAAGCCGGACGGCCCGGGGCCAGCATCACCTACCAGGCGACCTGATAGAGCAGGCTGCCGTTGAAGTACTGATACGAGTTGCCTGGCACGGGGTACGGCAACGGCCGGAAGGCGCCGTCGCTGAACGCACCGAACCGCCCGCTGCTTGCGTCCCCGAACAGCATGTAGCCGATTACCACGCTGCCGCTGTAGTTGGCCCACAGCGCATAGCCAGTGACGTTGTAGCCGGAGCACCCCGTCCGGTATCCGGACAGGAAGCGGGTCAGCTTCCCGGTGGTGAGCGAGAACCCGGCGTATGCCACGGTGTTCCAGGCCGGCTTCTCAAGGCAGTACAGCCTCGGCAGCTTGACGCTTGACGCGCCGCTCCCGCCGCAGACGAACAAGTTCCCGTCACCCGTGACGACGACATCGCCACGGAAGAGCAAGTTGCAGCCGAACGGGGGGCGCGCGGTATAGCCCTGAGTAGGCACTTGGACCGCGAGCCGGCTGCTGGCGATGATGCGGCCGTCGGGGTGCGACAGCTCTAGCACCCACACGCCGCCGGTGAACTTGCGCGGCGCTTGCTGCGTGATTCCGTAGTAAGTGAGGGCGTGGTCGCCCACCCAGGCCACCGACGCGTTGTCGTCTCCGCCCGCGCCTCCCCCGCCCTCGATCGGCGGAAGAAGGCCAGGGGCCGACGACCAGGAACGCAGCACCGCTCCGGTGGCCACCGAGTACACCCGCAGCAGCTGCGGCACGTCGATATTGTCGCTGACGGGCTCGCTCGCGACCGCGAGCTTCGTGCCATCAGGGGAAAGCGCGATCGCGACGATGTCGGTGCCGACCGGCGTCGGCGGGATCGGCAGCCTGGTCATCGTCAGGGCTATCCGGGAGCCGGTGCCGGTGACCCGCACGAGGTACCAGGTCCGTGATCGGCCCGCCGAGCCCCGGACGCCGTACGGGTCCCGGTGGGCGTCGGCGACGAACGTGCGGTCGTCGGCGGCACCCGTGATCCCGGCGAAGCTGAGGCCGCGCGGCGGCTGCAGCGTGAACAGCGTCTTGCCGGTTAGCGTGTCGCCCAGCACCAGCGCGACCGGCTTGGTCGTGTCGTCCCGAGGCTGGCTGAACGTCACGTAGTACTGCGGGATGCTGACCGCGGCGCCTGCCGGGCTGACGGACGGAGCCGCCCGTCGGTTCGGGGCGCTAGGGATGTCCCTGACGGCGACCAGCGTGATCGCGATCGCCAGCACGGCGACCGCGGCAGCGACCGGTGCCAGCCACGAGCGCCAGCCGCGCCTGGCCGACGGCACGCGCCCCGGGCGGCGGGCCGGCGCGCCAGGCGG
>NZ_JASIAL010000568.1:0-4591 GCF_030042015.1 Trebonia sp.
TGCTCGCGGTCGGCGTCGGCGGGCAGGGCGCGCCGCGGGCGGGCGTGGTCGGCGGCCTGACCACGCTGGCCGTCCGGCTGGCGGCCGGGCGGCTGCCTGGCCCGCACCAGTCACCGTTCATCACCACCGCGCGGGTGGCCATGCTAGCCGCCGGGTTCGCCCTGCTTGGCGTGCTCTGCTGGGTGCTCGTGATGGCCTTCGCCGACGCGATCGGCGCCAGGCGGCGGCAGCGGGAACTGCTCGCCCTGCTCGCGCACGGCGATCCCAAGGCGCCCGGCGCGCTCGTGATCGACTACCCGGCGGCGGCCGCCTACTGCCTGCCGGGCATCCGGTCCAAGATCGTCGTCAGTGCCGGCACGCTGGACCTGCTCGCCCCCGCCGAGCTTGCCGCCGTGCTCGCCCACGAACGAGCACACCTGCGCGCCAGGCACGATCTCGTGCTGATTCCGTTCACCTCGCTGCGCCGGGCCTTTCCCCGCTCTCGGGTGGTCGCACAGGCGCGCCAGAGCGTGGCGCTGCTCGTGGAGATGATGGCCGACGACCGCGCGCTGCGGGTCCGCGGGCTGGTGGCCAGGCAGCTGGCAACCGCGCTGCTGCGGTTCGGCACCGCGGGCACCGGATGCGCCCCGGCCGGAGCGCTCGCCGTAGCCGAAGGCGAGCTCACCGCGCGGGTCAACCGGCTGCTGGCCCCGCCGCCGCCGCTGTCCCGTCCGGTGCAGGCCGCGATCGTGCTCGCCGCCGCCCTGCTGGCCGCCGCACCGGTCCTGCTGCTGGTCACTACTCCGTGATCCATTAGCCCGAACGGACACGGCCGACTGCGGCGGCGGTCACTATCTGCGGCTGGTCACCATTGGCCGTACGGGCCCGTCCTGCTGTTACTGCCGCGGCGGCGGAAGTCCCGCACCTTCGGGCGGACGTCGGCAAGGTAGATCGCGGCGGCCACGAACGCCGCCACGGACAGGATTCCGACGATGCCGCCGTAGACGGCGGTGTACAGCCCGAGCACGAAGGCGACGCCGAGGATGATCAGCCAGATCACCTTCTTCAGCTTGCCTACCGCGACGAACGCCTGGGCCGGCCGGATGATGGCGTCGACGAAGGCCCAGGCCTCCACGACGAACGCCGCCACCCCCAGCGCCACGAAGAAGTAAGTGAGCGGGGCGTACGCTCCGTTGCCCAAGATTCCGACCACGGGTCCACGCTACCTTGTCCTAGGCGGGGTCGGTGTCCTGTGCGGCGTCCTGTGCTGCCTCGGGATGGTCGCGGACCACCGAAATCACCTCGGCGGTGGGCGGCGTCGGCTTGCCCTCCCGGCGGAAGGACTCGTAGATCTCGATCAGGACCTGCTTCTGCCGTTCGGTGAGCGAGGGGTCGGTAAGCAGCGCCGAACGGACGCCGGAGTCGGCCGGACGGTCTTCGAGGATGCCGGCCTGCACGTAGAGCGCCTCCGCGGAAATCCGCAGTCCCTTGGCGATCTGCTGGAGGATGTCCGCGCTGGGCTTGCGCAGCCCGCGCTCGATCTGGCTGAGGTACGGGTTGGAGACGCCTGCGGCGTCGGCCAGCTGGCGCAGGGAGATCTTGGCCTGCTCGCGCTGCTGGCGGATGTAGTCACCGATTGTGCTCATGTCCCCATGATAACCCTCCTGCTTGCAAATGCAAATCCCTAGCTAGCAAGACGGGCGGCGTGCCGGCGAGCCCGCCGATGGGTCCGATTCGCCCCGGCTGATCGCGATTGCCCGGTCGGCCCGGCCGCGGCCGCCACGGACCCGGTCTGGCGCTGGTTCCCCCGCCGCCAGCCCTGTTGTCGCGGTGGCCCCCACCGGCAACAACGGCGCGCACCCGCCGGCGGCCGGCTACGCCGGCGGGCCGATGCCGAGGAATTCGCGTGCCTGCGCCGGGGTCATCGGGGGGCGCTGTGCGAGGCTGGCGAGGTCCGCGGCGCGCTGCACCAGCTCCGCGTTGCCGGTGACCGGACGGCCGCGGGAGTAGGTGAGCGTGTCTTCCATGCCGACTCGCAGGTGGCCGCCGGCCGACAGCGCGCCGAACAGCACCGGCAGCGTCGTCCTGCCGATCCCGGTGGCCGACCACGTGGCGCCGCCCGGCAGCGCCTGCACCGCGGCTACCAGCGTGGCGGCGTCGCCCGGCATGCCGCCGGGGACGCCCATCACCAGGTCGCAGTGCACGTGCCCGCCGGCCGGCGGGCCGAACTCGCCGAGCAGCCGGTGCAGCGCGGCGATGTGCCCGAAGTCGAAGAGCTCGAACTCGGGCACCACTGAGCGCTCCTTGGTCAGCAGGTACAGGTCCTTGACGAATCCCCAGGGGTTGGCGAACACGTCGTCGCCGAAATTCACCGTCCCGCAGGTCAGCGAGCAGGCGTCAGGCGCCGCGTCGAGCACGGCCAGCCGCGCGTCGAAGCCGTCGGTGACCGCGCCGCCGGTGGACAGCTGGACGACCAGGTCGGTCGCGGCCCGCAGCGCGGCTACCGTGTCCTTGAGGCGGCCGACGTCGAGGGTGGGCTTGGCGTCGTCGTCCCTGATGTGCACGTGGATGACGGCCGCGCCCGCCCGCCGGCACTGCGCCGCCGTTTCTGTCAGCTCATCGAGCGTCACCGGCAGGGCGGGGACCCGCCCCTTGTCGGCTTCGGCGCCGGTGGCGGCGACGGTGATCAGCGTGCCTGTCATGGTTTTCTGCCTCCCGTTCCGTGCCTCCGTGCCGCCGTGCTCCGCCGGGCGGCGTCTCACACGGCCGGGACCGAGGCCAGGTGGTCCCTGGCGAACGCCAGCGTCTCCGCCAGGTCCGCGAGCCGGTCGTCAACGGTCGCCGCGCGGCGGGTGTTCACCTCGGCGACCACCATGCCCCGATATCCGGTCGCCGCGATCCCGCGCAGCAGTTCGGCGCAGGGCTGCCTGCCGCGGCCTGGCACCAGGTGCTCGTCGGGCACCGGGCCTACGGGCAGGCCGCTGCCGTCGGCCAGATGGACGTGCGCCAGCCTGGTCCCGAGGGTATTCGCCATCACGATCGCGTCCGACCCCGAGGCCGCCGTGTGCGACAAGTCGAGGGTGACGTACGGGACGTCAAGGCCGGTGGGGTCCCAGTGCGGCGCATACCCGGAGACTTCGCTGGCGCCCGCCCGGATCGGGAACATGTTCTCCACGGCGAAGATCACGTTGGTCTCATCCGCGATCTTCGCCAGCCCCCGCTCGAACCCGCGCGCGTACTCCCGCTGCCAGCGGAACGGGGGGTGCAACACGACGACCTTCGCGCCGAGCCGCTCGGCGAGCTCCTTGGCCCGCAGCAGCTTGCCCCACGGCTCCCTGCCCCACACGAGCTGGGTGAGCAGCAGGCTCGGCGTGTGGATGGCGAGCACCGGCACCTGGTGGTAGTCGACAAGCCTCGCCAGCGCGTCGCCGCTCTGGCTGACCGGGTCGCCGTACACCATGATCTCGATGCCGTCGTAACCGAGGCGAGCGGCTTCCGCGAAGGCATCGGGGGTGCGTTCGGGGTAGACAGACGAGGTGGACAGCGCGACGGGAATCGCGGGTAGCTCGGTCACCGCTTCTCCTCCCGCCGTGCTGTTGCCACAACCCAGCTTATGCGCGCGGCGCGGCCCGAATGTCAGGGACCGCCGCTATGGTGCCAGCATGGCCAAGTCAACGGCAGGATTCCGCTGCGCCGAGTGCGGCTGGCAGACGCCGAAGTGGACCGGGCGATGCGGTGAGTGCCAGGCGTGGGGGACGGTCGAGGAGACGGCCGTGCCGCGGCTGGTGCGCGCGGGCATCCGGCCGGCGGGCCACGCAGGCTCCTGGGCGCTCGGCCGCGGCGCCACCGGCGCCCCAGGGGCCCCAGGCGCCCCTGGCGGGCGGCTGGGCGGCGGCCCCGCGAGCACGGCGGCGATGCCGATCGGCAAGGTCGACGCGGCGCAGGCGAGCGCCCGGCCAACCGGCCTGGACGAGCTGGACCGGGTCCTTGGCGGCGGCCTAGTTCCAGGCGCGGTGCTGCTGCTGGCCGGCGAGCCCGGCGTCGGGAAGTCGACCCTGCTGCTTGAGGCCGGCGCCCTGCTGGCCGCGGCGGGACCGGTGCTCTACGTCACTGGCGAGGAGTCGGCCGCGCAGGTCCGGCTCCGCGCGGACCGGATCGGCGCGGTGCACGACAACCTGTACCTCGCCGCGGAAACGGACCTGGATGCCATCATCGCCCACGTCGGAAACGTGCGGCCTCGGCTGCTGATCATCGACTCGGTGCAGACGATCGCGGCCGCCGACGTCGACGGCGTCCCCGGCGGCGTCACCCAGGTGCGCGAGGTCGCCGCGGTGCTGACCGCGGTGGCCAAGGACCAGGCGATGGCCACGATCCTGGTCGGCCATGTGACCAAGGACGGCTCGGTGGCGGGGCCGCGCACCCTTGAGCACATCGTCGACGTGGTGCTGCACTTCGAGGGCGACCGGCACTCGCGGCTGCGGATGGTGCGGGCGGTCAAGAACAGGTACGGCCCGACCGACGAGGTCGGCTGCTTTGACCTCGGCGAGTACGGCCTGATCGGGCTCGCCGACCCCAGCGGGCTGTTCCTGTCCCGCCACAGTGAGCCGGTACC
>NZ_JASIAL010000569.1:0-2565 GCF_030042015.1 Trebonia sp.
TCACGGCGACGCCGTGCCGCGCGGCGCCGGCGATCGCGTCGGACTCCCGCCGTCCGGGCGGAAGGTTCACGACGGCGTGCAGCCCGGCGGCGATGCCGGTGACGCGGGCCGCGGGCGCGGCCCGGCCCAGCGCGGACACCAGCTGGTCACGCCGCCGCCGGTACGCCAGCCGGGCGTGCCGTACGCGCCGGTCGTAGCCGCCGCAGGCGATGAATTCGGCGAGGGTGAGCTGGCTGACCACGTCCGGGCCGCCGTCGAGCCGCGCCGCCGCCGCCACGTCGTCGACAAGCCGTCCGGGAACTGCCAGCCAGCCCATGCGCAGTCCCGGTGCCAGCGCCTTGCTCGCGGTCCCGCCGTAGACGACGTGGTCCGGCGCCAGCGCCTGCATGGCGCCCACCGGGTGCCTGTCGTAGCGGAACTCGCCGTCGTAATCGTCTTCGATCAGCACCGCCCCGGCGCCGGCCGCCCATTCGGCGAAGACCCTGCGCCGGGCCGGCGCGAGCGTCATGCCGAGCGGGAACTGGTGCGCCGGGGTCAGCAGCGCGGCTCCGGCCCCGCGCAGGACGCCGAGTTCTGGCACCGCGCCGTCCGCGTCGACCGGCAGCGCGGCAAGGCGCAGTCCGCCGCGGGACAGCACCGCCCTGTGCTCGGGCAGGCCGTACGCCTCCACGGCCACGGCGCGCGCCCCGCGCGCGCCGAGCACCTGGCTGAGCAGGGCGAGCCCGTGCGTGAAGCCGGCGCACACGACGATCCGCTCCGGGTCAGCGGCGACGCCGCGCGCCCGCGCGAGGTACCCGGCTAGAACCTCCCGCAGCCGCGGCACGCCGCGCGGGTCCGGGTAGTGCAGCAGGTGATCGGGAGCGGCGGCCAGCGCCCGGCGCGCCGCGGCCAGCCACTCGCGCCGCGGGAACGCGGACAGGTCGGGAACGCCTGCGTGCAGGTCGTAACCCGGCTGCCGCACTGCCGGCCGGGGCGTCTCCTGCCGCGCCGCGCCCGCCGCCGACAGCGTGGTCACCCAGGTCCCGGCGCCTGTCCGCGTGCTCAGCCAGCCCTCGGCCGCGAGCTGCCCGTAGGCGTCGGCGACCGTGTTGCGCGCGATCCCCAGGTCGGCCGCGAGCGCCCGCGACGATGGCAGCCGCGTCCCCGGCGGCAGCCTGCCGTCGCCCACGGCGGTGCGCAGCGCGTGTTCAAGCGACCTGCCCGGCCGGGACCCGGCCAGGTCCACGTCCAGGTGCAGGTCCAGATTGGCCCAGTGTTCTGCCATAGATTTGGACCATACTCCTGGGCCGCTGGCTGGTTACGGTGGATCCATGACGACCCAAACGTTTACCGCCCGGCTCGACGTCGGCGCCGCCATCCCCGGTTTCTCCCGGGCCATGTCCGCGCTCGACCGCGCTGCCACGAAGGAACTCGACGACGCGGGCATCGAGCCCAGGCTCCGCGAGCTGATCCGGATCCGCGCCTCGCAGCTCAACGGCTGCGCTTACTGCATTGACATGCACACCAAGGACGCCCGCGCGATCGGCGAGACCGAGCAGCGCATCTACGCCCTGCCCGCCTGGCGCGAGACCACGTTCTTCACCGAGCGCGAGCGGGCCGCGCTCGCGTTCACCGAGTCGGTGACGCTGCTGGCCAGCACGCACGTTCCTGATGGCGACTACGCGGCGGTCGCGGCGCAGTTCAGCCCCGCGGAGATCGGCGCGCTGGTCGCGCTGCTCGTGGCCATCAACGCGTGGAACACGATCGGCGTCTCCACTCGGGCCTGGGAGCCCGGCTCGTACCAGCCCTAGGGCGCCGGCGCCGCCCCGAGGTAGCGCAGCACCGCGAGGACCCGGCGGTGGCCGGTGTCGCCGGGGTACAGCCCGAGCTTGGCGAAGATCGAGTTGATGTGCTTGCTCACCGCGCTGTCGGTGATCACCAGGGCCGCCGCGATCTCGGTGTTGGAGCGGCCCTCGGCCATCAGCGCGAGAACGTCACGCTCGCGCTGGGTCAGCGTGCGCAGCGGGTCGCCGCCGCGGCGCAGCAGGAGCTGCGCCACCACCTCGGGGTCAAGCGCGGTGCCGCCCGCCGCCACCCGGCGCAGCGCGTCGAGGAAATCGGCCACGTCGGCGACCCGGTCCTTGAGCAGGTAGCCGACGCTGCTGGTGTTCGCCGACAGCAGGTCGGCGGCGTACCGCTCCTCCACGTACTGCGACAGCACGAGGATGGCGATGTCCGGCCACTGGGCGCGGATCGCGAGCGCGGCCCTGATGCCCTCGTCGGTGTGGGTCGGTGGCATCCGGACGTCGGCGATCACCAGGTCGGGCCGCTGCGCCTCGACGGCGGCAAGCAGCGCGGCGGCGTCGCCCGCGGTGGCCGCCACCTCGAACCCGGCGCCGTCAAGCAGCTTGACCAGGCCGGCCAGCAGCAGCACCGAGTCCTCGCCGATCACCACCCGGAGCCTCGCGGCCGTCCCCGGCTCGCCTGTCACGGGTCCCACGCTACGGCAGGGCGGCCGGCTGGCGGGCTCACTCGGCACGCAGCGCGGTGGCGGGGCGGGCGCCGGCGGCCCACGTCGCGGGTGCC
>NZ_JASIAL010000570.1:0-8093 GCF_030042015.1 Trebonia sp.
GCCCGGCCGGCGACGGCCGGGCGAGCGCGGCCGAACTGCATGCCGCCGACATCGACCCGGCCGCGGTGGCCTGCGCCAGGCGCAACGTCGAGCCGGCCGGTGGCCGCGTCTACCTTGGCGACCTGTTCGCCCCGCTGCCCGCGGCGCTGCGCGGCCGCGTGACGATCCTGATCTGCAACGCGCCGTACGTGCCGACCAAGGACATCGGCACGCTGCCGCCTGAAGCCCGTGACCACGAGCCGCGCGCCGCCCTCGACGGGGGTCTGGACGGGCTGGCCGTGCTGCGCCGGGTGGCGGCGCAGGCGCCACGCTGGCTCGCGCGTGGCGGCCGCCTGCTGGTGGAGACCAGCGACCGCCAGGCGCCGCCGATGGCGGCGGCGATGTCCGCGGCCGGCCTGACCGCGCGGGTGCACGGCTGCGCCGGGGAAGGCGCCACGGTGGTCACGGGGGAAGCACCGTGACCATCCGGGTCAGCGCCGCGCAGCGCCGCGCCAGGCTCATGGCCAGGCACCGGCTGTCCGCGCCCGCCGCGACGGTCACCGAGGCCGCCGAGTCGGTGGTCGCACTGCACGCCACCGACCCGGTGACCGTGTACCTGTCGGCGTGGGCCCGCACCCAGGCGGCCGGCACGGTGGCGGTGGACGAGGCGCTGTTTGAGACGCGAGGGATCGTTCGGATGCTGGGAATGCGCCGGACCATGTTCGTGGTTCCGGCCCCGCTCCTGCCTGTCGTGCAGCGGGCCTGCACGGACGATGTCGCACGCCGGCTGCGGCGGCAACTGGAGCGGGACCTGGGGAACGGGGGCATCGGCGGGGCGGACGTGGCCGGCTGGCTGCGGGACACGGAGGCGGGCGTGCTGCGGGCGCTCGCCGCGCGGGGCAGCGCGACCGGCGCGCAGCTGTCAGCCGACGAGCCGCGGCTGCGGACGCAGCTCGTTTACGTGCCGGACAAGAGCTACGGCGGGGCGGCGAACATCACCAGCCGGGTGCTCGTGCTGCTCGCCGCCGAAGGGCACATGATCCGCGGACACCGCCGCGGCGGCTGGTCGTCCGGGCAGTTCGAGTGGTTCCCCGCGCAGGCGTGGCTGGCCGACCCGGATGGCGCCGGCGGGGCGGACGGCGCCGGCCTTGACGCGGCGGCGGCACGGACCGAGCTGGCGCGGCGGTGGCTGCTCGCGTTCGGGCCCGCGCCCGTTTCCGACCTGCAGTGGTGGGGCGGCTGGACCGCCGCGCAGACCAGGGCCGCGCTTGCCGCGCTGCCGGTGCGGGAGGCGGACCTGGACGGGCAGCCCGCCATCCTGCTCGCAGGCGACGAGGATTTCGGGGATCGCGCCGGCCCGGCGGCGGCTTTGCTGCCGGCGCTTGACCCTACCCCGATGGGCTGGCAGTCGCGCGGCTGGTTCCTCGGTCCGCACGGCGGGGCGCTGTTCGACCGCACAGGCAACATCGGGCCGACGGTCTGGTGGGCGGGCCGCGTCGTGGGCGGCTGGGCGCAGCGCGCGTCCGGCGAGGTTGCCTGGCGGGCGCTTGAGGACGTCGGCGCGGAGGCGTCGGCCGCCATCGCCGCGCACGCGGCCCGGCTGGAGTCCTGGCTGGGCGCTGCCCGGGTGACGCCGCGCTTCCGCACCCCGCTGGAACGCGAGCTGTCCGCTTAGCCGGTCATAGCCGGTCATAGCCGGTCTTTGCCCGCACGGCCGGCACTTCAGGGACGTTAGCCTCTCCGGCGCGAGCGGTGCCCGAGGGATGCTTTTGCCGTAGCCGTGGCGGCCAGCCGCGGGGGCTGGCTCACCAGGCTGCCGGACGACGGGAAGGGGGTCGAGTGCGAGGTGAAGCTGATCACCGCGATCGTCAAGCCGGAACGGCTCGACGACGTGACGCTTGCAGTGACCGGCGCCGGGGCGCGCGGGATGACCGTGACGGAGGTCCGCGGGTTTGGCCAGCAGTACGGGTACCAGGCCGCCGTCCATCCGGCGGATCGCCCGATCCTGATGCTGCCCAAATTGCGCGTTGACGTTATCGTCGCCGACGAGGCGGCCGGGCCGGTGGCCGACGCGATCGCCAAGTCGGTCAACACCGGCACGATCGGCGACGGGAAGATCTGGGTCTGCCCCGTGGACAGCGTGCTGCGGGTCAGGACCGGCGAGCGCGACGGCGCCGCGGCGTGAGCCGCCGGGTGCGCGGGCAGTACGTCGAGCGCTACCAGTACCGCGGCTGGCCGGGGATGGTTTCCAGGTCGGTGATGAGCAGGTCGCGGTCTTCCTGCTCGGCGATGTCCGCGGCAGCGGCCAGGGCCTGGTCGGTGTACTCCCTGGCGAGTCCGGCGTCCCCGGCGACAGCGTGGGCGCGGGCCAGCGCCTCGCAGGCGAAGGCGAGATCCCAGTCGCCTATGCCGTTCTCCTGGCACAGGTCGAGAGCCCGCCGGGCATGGTGCAGCGCGGGCTCCGCGCGCCCGAGGACGGCGTAGACACGGGAGATCTGCCATTCGCCGCGGGCCAGGTGCGCCGGGGTCGCGGTGGGAACCTGGCCCCAGTGATAGCGGGAGGCATGCGCCGCGTGGATCATGCGGTCGTCGTCGGCCCTGGTCCGCCTCTCCTGCTCGAGCAGCCGCCAGGTCTCGTTGAACAGCTGCGCGGCCAGCAGCCTGGCGTCGGTGACGGTGCCGGTACCAGGGGCGCTCATGGCGGACGGGACCGTGGCCTGCGGGTCCGGCTCTGTCATGCGGCTAGCGCAGTTCCCAGGCGGGGCCGGCGGGGGTGTCGGTGACCTGGACGCCGAGCCTTTCCAGTTCGGCGCGGATCTCGTCGGCGCGGGGCCAGTCGCGTTCGCCGCGGGCCCGGGTGCGTTCGGCGATGAGGCGCTCGATCGCCGCCACCTCGGCCGGGTCGAGGTCGGAGACCGAGCGGCGGCGGTCGATCGCGCGCGGGTCCAGGTCGGCCAGGCGCAGGCCGAGCAGCGCGTCGGCGGCCGCGACGACGACGCGCAGCCCTTCGGTGCCGACGTCGGGGTCGCGCAGCGAGTCCTGCAGGGCGGCCAGGATCTTCGGCGTCGCCAGGTCGGCGGAGATCGCCGCGTCCAGCTGGTCCAGGTATCCCGCCGCGGCCTTGTCGCGGTCACCGGCCTCGTCGTCGGTGAGCAGCGCCCGCGCCGCCGCGAGCGTCTCGGCCACGGGCAGCGGGCGCAGGAGCGCGACGCGGGCGACCAGCCGGCGCAGCGTCGCCTGGGCGGCGTCGACCGCCTGCGTGGTGAAGTCGAGCTGGCTGCGGTAGTGGCCGCCGAGCAGGAACAGGCGGTAGGCCATCGGGTGATAGCCGGCCTGCTCGAGGTCGGCCAGCCGCGGGCCGCCGCCCGCCGACTTGGCGATCTTGGCCGCGTTCATCAGCAGGAACTCGTTGTGCAGCCAGAACCGCACCCACGGCCGCCCGTCGCCCAGGTACGCCTCGCTCTGCGCGATCTCGTTGACGTGGTGCAGCTCGCGGTGGTCCACCCCGCCGGTGTGGATGTCGAAGTGCTCGCCGAGCAGCGCGATCGACATTACCGAGCACTCCAGGTGCCAGCCCGGCGCGCCCCAGCCCCACGGCGACTGCCAGCGCATGACGCGGCGGACCCCGGGTTCCTCGGCCCGCCACAGGGCGAAGTCTGTCTTGTTCCTGCGGCCCTCGACGTGCTCGACCCGCGCGGCCTCCCGCTGCCCGGCCAGGTCCATCATCGCCAGCGCGCCGTACCCAGGCGATTTGGACGTGTCGAAGTACAGCCCGGACGGCAGCAGGTAGGCGTAGCCCTTCTCCTGCAGCCGGGCCGCGAACTCGATCATCTGCGGCACGTACTCGCTGGCCCGCGGGTACTCATCGGCGGGCAGCACGTTCAGCGCGGCGATGTCCTGAAAGAACGCCTGCGTGTAGAAAGCCGCGATGTCGGCCACAGAACGGCGCTCGCGTGCCGCCGCGACCTCGAGCTTGTCCTCGCCGGTGTCGCTGTCGGCGACGGCGTGTCCCACGTCGGTGATGTTGGTGACGTGGCGGACGGGCAGGCCCTTCCAGCGCAGCGTGCGACGCAGCGTGTCGGCGAACACATACGCCCGCATGTTGCCCAGGTGCGGGAACGAGTAGACGGTGGGACCGCAGCTGTACAGGCCTACGACAGCCGCGGACGGCGTGAAGTCCTCCGTCCGCCGTCCGAGCGAGTTGTAGAGCCGCAGCTGGTGACCGGTCGTCACTGTCCCTCCCTATGTCGCAAGCCATGATAGGGGCGGAGGGGAGGGGGGTGTTATTTACTCGTACAGGCGGCTGATCTCCGCGGCGTAACGGTCGGTGATCACCCGGCGGCGCCGCTTCAGCGTGGGGGTGAGCTCGCCGGTCTCGGCCGTCCACTCGTTCGGCAGCACCAGGAACCGGCGGACCTGCTCGGGCCTGGCCAGGTGCGAGTTCGCCGCGGCGACGGCGCGCTCGATCTCCGCGAGCACCTCCGGACGCCGGGCGAGGTCGGCCGGCGACGCCGCCTCGATGCCGTGCTCGCGCGCCCAGGCGGGGGCGGCCTCGGGGTCGAGCACGATCAGCGCGGTCACGTAGTTACGCCGGTCACCGATCGCGCACGCCTGGCCGACCAGCGGGTGCCGCTGCAGCTCGTACTCGATGAGGGCGGGCGAGATGTTCTTCCCGCCTGAGGTGACGATGAGCTCCTTCTTCCTGTCGGTGATCTTCAGGAAGCCGTCGGCGTCGACTTCCCCGACGTCGCCGGTGTGCATCCAGCCGTCCGCGTCCACCGCCTCCGCCGTCTGCTCCGGGTCCTTGTAGTAGCCGCCCATCACGAGCGGGCCGCGGACCAGCACCTCGCCGTCGTCGGCGACCCGCAGCTCCATGCCGGGCAGCGCGGTGCCGACCGCGCCGACGCGGGTCCGGCCCGGCGCGGCGATCGTCGCCGCCATCGACAGCTCGGTCATCCCCCAGCCCTCGGTGAACGGCAGCCCGAGCGCCAGGTAGAACTCGATGATCGCCGGGTCGAGCGGCGCCGCGCCGCTGGAGGCCAGGCGGCAGCGGTCCAGGCCGATCCGGGTGAGTACCGCCTGCCTGACCTGCTCGGGCAGGGCGCGGACAGCGGCAGGGGCTACGTCGGGCAGCGCGGTCCGCAGCGCGGCATGCAGCTTCTCCCAGACCCGCGGGACCGCGAACAGGGTGGTCGGGTGCACCTGCCCGGCGACCTGGAACAGCTGCCTGGGGTCCGGGCAGTGCGCCAGCGTGATCGGGTAGGCCATCGCGCCCCAGTGATCCACCGCCCGGGCGGTCACGTGCGCCACCGGCAGGTAGGAGATCAGCCGGGCGGAGCCGTCGTCGTCGCTTTGCGCCTCGCGCGGGAGCACCCGGTCGATGGACAGCTGCAGGAAGCGCACATTGCGGTGGGTGAGCATGACCGCCTTCGGCTGCCCGGTGGTGCCTGAGGTGTAGATGAGCGTGGCCAGGTCGTCCGTTTCCACCTGACGCCAGGTCTGCTCGAAAAGGCCGGGCGAGCGCTCCGCCTCGCCGTGGCCAAGGCCGGCCAGCCGCGGCCAGCCGATCGCATCGGCACTGCCGCCGTCGATCACGATGACCTGGCGCAGCTTCGGCAGCTGGCCCCGGATTGACATCAGCCTGGGCAGGAACTCGCGCTCCACGATGGCCACGCTCGCGTCGCAATGGCCGGCGATATACGCGGCCTGCTCGGCGGACACCGTGGGGTAGATGAACACGGGGACGCCGCGGGCATGCATGACGGCGTAGTCCGCGATCGTCGCCTCCGGCCGGTTGCGTGACCAGATCACCGCGAACTCGCCCGCCCGCAAGCCGATCACGCCGAGACCGAGCGCCAGGTCGCGTACCTGCTCATGCGCCTCGCGGTAGGTCAGCGACCGCCATTGCCCGTCTTCGAGCCAGCGGTGGGCCTCGGCATCCGGCGCCGCCGCGACCGTGCCGGCGTACGTGGTGAGCAGCGTGCTGTCGGCGATCTCGGCCTCGATCGCGGCGCGCTCCGCGGCGATGCCTGCCGGCGTTCCTGACCACTCCAGTGTGGACATGCCGAACATTGTCACCCCTCAGCCGTGCGGTGGCTAGGTGGCCAGGGAGTAAACCGGCTGGCCCGCCCCCCCGTACGGAGGGCGGGCCAGCCGCCAGGCCCCGATGTTCATGTCGCCGTCCTGGCCAGGTCCGGCTCAGATCAGTTAGATCAGGACGAACAGGTCGCTCTGCCTGATCGACACCACCTGACCGTTGGCGCTCAGGAGGGAGGCGGTGTACTGGTAGACGTTCCCGCTTGTCCCGGGTCCCACGGTCGCGGTTGCCGCGAACGTGGCGAACTGGGCGCCTGGCGTCCAGCCCGCGGAGGCCCCGAACTTGCCCGGGTTGGCGAAGGCTGGGCCGGTCGGCACCAGCCCCGGCGCGGGCGCCATCGTCGTGATGTCGGCGCAGCTGATGAGCAGGGTGTACTCCTCCGTCTGCACCCCGGTGCCTGCCACCATCTCCACGGTGACGTCGTACGGCCCGCCGTTCGGCGCGTTCGGCGCGTCGTCCTCGACTGCCGGCGTCGTCACCTGGCTGACGAAGATGTCCGTGATCTCGGCGTCGTTGAAGTTAGGCATTCCTTGTGCCCCCTTGCGATGTTTCTTCCCGTATGCCGGAAGAATTCCGGCGCTGATATAGAGGGCCGGCACCCCCGCTGGATACAGGTCATCCGGTACCGAAACAGACGAACGGGGTGAGCGGCTCGCCGGCCGACGCGGGGATCCCCGCCAGCGCGAGGGCCTCGGCGGGGCGGGAGCCCGCCGACAGCGCGCGGTGATAGGCGGTCATGATGCCAAGCGCGGCGTCGTCGGCGACCCGGCTCACGCTCGAGATGACCGTGGGCGTCCCGATGTGCAGCAGCGCCGCCGTGAAGCCGAGGATCTCCTCTCCTGGCCTGACGACGGTGCGGCCCACGTCGCAGGCGGACAGCACGACCTGCCTGGGCGGCACGGACAGCCCCTGGATGTCGTGGGCCATCAGCGGCCCGTCGGCCAGGTCGAGCCGGGAGAACAGGACGTTCTCCCTGTCGTGGTGGCCGTGCGCGGCCAGGTGCGCCAGCGGCGCGCCGTCGAGCGCGCGCAGCGTCGCGTCCACCGTCGCGGCGGCGGCGACCAGCGGCCGGGAGCCCGGGTAGACGGCGGCGATCTCGGTGACCTCGGGCACCGCGTGTTCCAGGCCTGGGCCGGCCACAAGCACCGGGCGGGACGCGGGGGCGGGCGCGGCGGACGCGAAGCCTGCGGCGGCGCGCCAGGCGGCCAGCCAGGAGGAGGCGGACGGGCAGACCGTGACCGGGCGACCGCGCAGCCCGGGGAGCATCCCCCACGGGACGCCTGCCAGCGCGCCTACCGGGACGATGACGAGGCCGGCCTGGCCGAGCACGGGCAGCAGCGGCGCCACGATCTCGGCGTCGAGCACCGATGTCTGCCGCCGGACCGACTCCCTGATCACCGCCTCAAGCCGGGTCGGGAGCCGGCGCCCGGCCAGCGCGTCCAGGTCCGCGGTCAGCCGCCGCGCCGCCTCCGCCGCGGCGCCGAAGTCGCCGAGAGCGGTCAGCCGCACCCGCCCGGCGGCGATCGTCACCGCGAGCATGTGCCCGTCGCGGACGGCGATGCTGGCCAGCACCTGCCCGCTTTCCGCGAGCGCGGCGGCGACCGCGCCGGCCTGCGCCGCGGCGACCGCCCCGCCCGGCCCGATGGCCCGCCAGCTACGCTGCCTGACCTGACGTTGCAGTTCGGCGCGCCTGGTCAGGTGGGCCGGGTCGGGTGGCGCGCCGCCCAGCTCGGCGGTCCGGATCAGGAAGCTGAGCTGACGCAGCTCGGCGAGCACCGCGGCTGCCTCCGGGTCGGCGGGCGGCCGGACCGGGCGGACCCGGAACGACTGGGCACGCGACCGTTCGAGCCACGCGAAAACCTGCCACGCGGAACCGTGATCGAGGACGAGCCGCAGGCCGCAGTTGGCGAGCTCGGCGCCAAGCGCCGCCGTCCCGGTCTGCAGGTCGAGGCTGCCCAGCTGGCCGCGGCGGGCGTGCAGCGCGGCCAGCCCGGCCCGCAGCTGCGCCAGCGCGGCG
>NZ_JASIAL010000571.1:0-4976 GCF_030042015.1 Trebonia sp.
TGCACGTGGCGATCTGGAACCGGGTGCAGCGCGCCGATGGGGCCGACGGTAAATGGCGCACCCTGGACTCCCGGACGCTCCACGGCCAGCGGCTCGGCGTCGCCGCCACCACGGACAGGCTGATGGAGACCAGGCTGACCGGGCTGGGCTATGTGATGGTGCCCCGCCAGGACGGGAACGGCGCCGAGGTCGGTGGCGTCGGCCAGGACGTGATGGACCTGTTCAGCTCCCGCGCCGTTGCGATCACCGGGGAACTCAAGCGCCTGGCCGCCGAGTACGAAGCCAGCCACGGCACCCCGCCGAGCCGGCGCACGCTGTGGCTGCTGCACCAGCAGGCCGGGCAGAACACCCGCCGCAGTAAGAACGCGGCCCGCCGCACCATCGCCGGGCAGACCGGCAGCGAGGAACCCACCGACGCCGAGCGATTCGCCGCGTGGGAAGCCCAGACCGCCCGCCGCGAAACCCGGGCACTGTCGCAAGTGCACGCGCACGCAGCCGCGTACGCGGCAGAACACGGCGGTGACAGGCCCGCCGTGCTGGATGACGCGGCCAAACGCAAGGCTGCAAGGGTCGCCGTCGCCGAGGTCCAGGGGCATCACGCCGTCTGGTCCATGGCGCAGCTGCGGTTCGAAGTCCACCGAGCCCTCCCCGTCCTGCCACTCGGCACAGACGCCGAGGCCCTGATCACTGAGGTCGCCAGGCTGGCCGTCTCCGGCCGCGCCGGTACCGGGGTGATCTGCGTGACCGCCCCCGATGTCACCGACGTGACCAGCCTCGGTGTCCGCGCCTCCGACGGGGGCAGTATCTACCGGCCCCCGCACGAGGACCGGTACTCCACCCTGGAGCACCTCGACACCGAGGAGCAGATCCTCACCGCCGCCACGCGCACCGTGCCCCAGCTCGTCACCGGGGAGCAGGCCCGCGCCGCCGTCGCGGACGCCAGGCTCAACGCCGGGCAGGCCGGTGCCGTCGTCGCGATGCTCACCGCGGCGACCGCGGCGACAGTGCTCATCGCCCCGGCCGGGGCGGGCAAGAGCCACGCGATGGCCGCGTTCGCCGGGCTGTGGGAGCTGCTCACCGGCCGGCGGGTGATCGGCCTGACCACCTCCACCAACGCCGCCCGGGTGCTGGCAAGCGAGGGCCTGGCCGAGTCCTACAACATCGCCGAATTCCTCGGCAAGGTCGAAGGCAGCGACGAGCTCCGCCGCCCCGTCCCGCTCCGCTCCGGGGACGTGCTCGTGATCGACGAGGCCACCCAGGCCAGCACCGCCGACCTTGCCATGCTTTTTCAGGCGGCTCGGGCAGCAGGAGCCAGAGTCGTCTTGGCCGGGGACACCCGGCAACTCGGCTCACCCGAGGCCGGGGGCATGTTCCGGCTGCTGGCCATCGAGGTCCGCGCGGCGGAGCTGACCGAGGTGCGCCGCTTCCGCGCCCAGTGGGAAGCCGGAGCATCGGTCCGCCTGCGCGCCGGAGACTCCGCCGTGATCGCCGTCTATGACCGGTACGGCCGGATCACGGCCGCCGACCAGGAGACCGCCTATGAACGGGCGGCAACCGCGTGGCTCGCGGACCACCTGCGCGGAAAGAACAGCCTGCTCCTGGCCGGTTCTAACGCCGAAGCCGCCGACCTGGCCTGCCGGGTACAGGCCAAGCTCATCCAGCTAGGCACCGTCACCGCCCCGTCCCCGCTGGCCGAAGCGCCGCTGGCCGACGGCAACCGCGCCGGCCCCGGGGACCTGATCCGCGCCCGGCTGAACGCCGAGATCGACGCCGGCGGCCGGAAACTCACCAACCGCGACACCCTCCAGATCACTGCCATACGGGGGAGCGGTGTTGAAGTACGGCGGCAGCGGCTCGACGGGACCTGGACAGAGAAGTTCTGGATTCCCCGCGCCTACCTCGCGGCCAGCGCCGAGCTCGGCTACGCGGGCAACGTGCACGTCGCCCAGGGCCGCACCGTCGACACCGCCCACCTGCTCGTCACCGAGACCCTGTCCCGGCAATCTCTGTACGTCGGGATGAGCCGCGGCCGCGAATCCAACAGCGCCCACCTCGTCACCGGCACCACCGCGCCGCCCGGCCATGACGCCTACCAGCAGGCCACCCCGGAGTCCGTGCTCACCGCGGTCATGCAGCGCGACGCCGGCGAGCTATCGGCCACCGAGGCCATCCGGCTATCTCAGGAATGGGCCGGCGGAACCGGGCACCTGCTCAACCTCTGGACCACCGCGGTCCGCCCGGCCGTGCACGCCGAGATCGACTGGCAGATCACCGCCAGGCTCACCGAGGCGGAAGCGTGGCGGTACCAGCGGGAACACTCCCGCCTGGCGCTCCACGCCGCGCTACGCGCCGCTCACCTGGCCGGACACGACCTCGGCGCCGTTATCAGTCAGATCACCGCTGCGCCCCTCGACGGCGCCCGGTCCATCGCCAGCGTCCTGCACGGCCGCCTCCAGCGCCTCCACCTCGCCGACCCGGACCGCGAGCTGACCTGGACCCAGCGGACCCCCGCCAGCGCCCCGCCCGTCGCCCGCGAGCTCGCCGACGCGCTCGACCACCGCGCACGCGAGCTCGGCGAACGCCACGCCGCCAGCCCCGAACCATGGCTCACCCGCCACCTCGGCATCCTGCCCGCCGGTGCGTCGCCAGCCCTCCGCGACGACTACACCGCACGTGCCGCCGCCGTGGCCTCCTACCGGGAAAACGTCGGCATCACCAACCCGCAGCAGGCCGTCTCACCCGAACCACACCACGGCAACCCCGAACTCGAGCACCAGCGGCAAGTAGCCATCCGCGCCCTCGAAATCGCCGACGAGGCCGCCATGTGGGCCGGCATGGACCGCGGACAGCTCGAAGCCCACACCGCCGCCGCCGAACGCGCCCATGCTGCCGCCCCGCCAGACGTGGCCGGCGAGCTGCGGGCCACAGCACAAGCCGAAGCCGACGCCCTCCGGCAATCCGCAGACGCCCAGATCCGCAACGACCCCGCCCAGGCGGCCAGCGCCAGCTCACTCGCCGGCGAACTCGCAGGCAGACGGCAGCAACTCGAAGCCGGCAACGCGGAGTACGAGGCATGGGCCGCCCAGACCCGCACCGTGCGGGAAAACGGGGACAAGGCCGCCGCCGAGCTGCGGCGCCGCGGCCACACCCAGCCGCGGCCAGAACAGCACCCCCAGCCCGGAAACAACCCGGAAGCCGTGACCGAGACGCAGTGGTTCCGGGAACTCGACGATAGCCTCCAGGGCGTCGACCGCGCCCTCACCCGCCAGCGCCAGGCCGCCGCCGAAACCGGACAGCCCTGGCCACCCCGCCCAGACCCAGAACCCAGGCCTCAGGCGGAATCACACGAGACCTCGCAATGGTGGCGCCAGTTCGAAGCGGACATGGCCGCCGTCGAGCGGTCCATCGAGCGCCAGCACCAGGCCGCCATCGACACAGGCCAGCCGTGGCCCCCCGCCCGCCAGCCACAGGCAGATGCCGAGCCCGGACCCATCCCCGAGACCGAGCCGCTGCGCACAGAACCACCCACGGAACACGACGACCCGGACACGCGTATCACCGACGCGGTCACCAACGTTGAACAAGTGGCGCGGCACCTCGCCGACCAGCAGGCCAGTCGGCAAGCCAACAGCGAATACGCCGCGCGCATCAGCCGGCAAGCCGAAGCCCAGCCCGAAGCACATGCCACTCCGGCAGTCGAGGCGCTCGCCGACGTCGAGATGGAGCTGTAAACGCGTCGGCACTTGCGGTTATGGAACTGCCCGAGCCTGTCGCTCTTGAGGGGCGTAACGACGGGGCCGCCATCCGCTTTCGCACTATGCTGTCGAGCCACGCGTCCACTAGGGCCGCGGCCTGCGCCTTGCTCCCGGACACGACGATGAGAAGAACCGCGGCCGTGTACGTGACCTCGTTAGCGAATGACCGCCAGTCCAGGTCATCCTCGTACACGCGGGTGACGATCCGGTCTATGGTGAACTCATCCCCGGTCAGAGCCGCCCGGATCAGCCCGGCCGCCTCTGCTTCGAGCTCGCGCGGCGCCGCCTCCCGGCTCACGCCGCCGCCCTCCGCCCGGCGTCTTCCATCCACTGGTCAAGCACCGCCACGGCACGCTCAACGTTGTATCCCTCGGCAGACAGCAGCGCCCGGCGCGCAGCCTTGACAAGGCTCATCACGAACAGCGCCGCTTCCTTCGGCACGTGATGCTGCTCGACCAGCAGCATCCCCTTGTCCACGTCATCGGCCATCCACGCCCGGATGAACGCATACGCCGCCAGCTCCTGGCCAGCCACCAGCGCCGCATACTCGCGCGACGGCTGCGGATCCATGAAAGTCACGACAGGCTCCCGAAGCACCTGGAAACGAGCCCTACCGGGTCAGCGTAAGACCGGGCACTCACCCGCATCCGGAGACGCGCCGGGCGGGGGCACAAACTCGTGCGAGATCGCAGAGCCCGTTGCGTAGCCATGCAGGCCTTCTCGCAGAGAGATGTGTCGGATGTCTCCCGCGATGAGTCCCGCGAGCCTGTGACAACTTTCCTTACTGTCTTTTTTCAAGGGCGCGCCTCCGGCGCGCCGTGCGCGGGCCGAGCCCGCGCAAAGGGATCGAGAGCAGAAGCCGCAGGGTGCCGGAGAGGAATGCGTGCGGGAGTAAGAGCGTGACCACCTGGTCCTCAGCGGGGAATGGGCGGGGGTCGGTTCATGCCCGGGGCGTCGGTTGAGCCGCGCCCTCTCGCGCGGGAGCGCTTACGGGCGCGCCGGGCCGACGCCGGGCAACTGGCCCCGCTTCCCTGAGTATGTGGTTGCTCACCATTACGCGGTCTCCGGCACCGCGCCAAGCCGATCAGTGCGAGTGGCCCGTCCAACGGTGCCAAGGATTCTTTTACCGTTCAAGGTCACAGTCAAGGGCGCGCCTGCGGCGCGTCGGTTGCTCCGCAACCGCAGACCCTTGAGCAGTGACCTTGCCCGGCAAACCCTTTG
>NZ_JASIAL010000124.1:0-11842 GCF_030042015.1 Trebonia sp.
GGATCGGGGCGGACCTGGCGCTCGGCGAGGCGAGCGGCCTGATCGGCGAGCTGCGGGAGCTGACCGCCGCCGACCCGCTGGCCGAGCGCCCGCGTGCCCTGCTCATGCGGGCGCTGGCCGCCGCGGGCCGCCAGGCCGACGCGCTCGCCGTCTACGCGCAGGCAAGGGAGCTGCTCGCCGACCGGCTCGGGGTCGACCCGTCTCCCCAGCTCGAGGAGGTCTACCTCGCCGTACTCCGGCAGGAGGTCCCGCGCCAGCCACCCGTCGCGGCCGCCGCTCCTTCCCTTTATCCCGAACGGACAGCGGCGGCTGCCCCGGCGCCAGCTCCTGCGCCGGCGGGCGCTGGCCGGCTTTCCGGCGGGCAGCGCCCGCCGACCAGCTTCGTCGGCAGGGACGACGACGTCCGCGGCGTGCTGAAGAAGCTGGCGGAGGAACGGCTGGTCACGCTCACCGGGCCCGGTGGCGTCGGCAAGACGCGGCTGGCGGCCGAGGCGGCTGCCCGGCAGGGCGCTCCGGCGTGGTTCGCGGAGCTGGCCCCGGTCAGCGAGCCCGCCGAGGTGCCGTACGCGGTGCTCGACGCGCTCGGCCTGCGCGAGCGGGTGATCGCCCGGCACGGCGCGGACGCCGGCGCGGCCGACCCGGTGGACCGGCTCTGCGACGCGCTCGCCGGCCGGGACGCGGTGCTGGTCCTCGACAACTGCGAGCACGTGATCGAGGTGGCCGCCCGGCTGGCCGGGCGGGTCCTGGCCGGCTGCGCGCGGGTGCGGATCCTGGCGACGAGCAGGGAGCCGCTGCGCATCGACGGGGAGACCCTCTGGGTCGTCTCCCCGCTGGCCGTCCCTCCCGTCCCGCCCGGATCCGCGGCCGATGCCGCGGATCCGGGCGCCCCTGGCGCCCCGGATGCGCTCGCCCCCGCCGCCCCCGCCGTCCCTGGCGCTCCCCGAGCGGAGGCCGGCGATATCTCCCTCTATCCGGCGGTCCGGCTGTTCCGCGACCGGGCGGCCGCCGTGCTGCCGTCCTTCGCGGTCGACGCGGGCAACGCGCCCGCGGTGGCGCGGATCTGCCGGGCGCTTGACGGGATGCCGCTGGCCATCGAGCTGGCGGCGGTCTGGTCCCGCACGCTGACGCCCGCCCAGCTGGCCGAACGGCTCGACGACCGGTTCGCGCTGCTCACCGGCGGCAGCCGGACCGCGCTGCCCAGGCACCAGACGCTGCGCGCGGTCGTCGAGTGGAGCTGGAACCTGCTGTCGGAGCCGGAGCGCGTGCTGGCACGGCGCCTGGCGGTCTTCCCGGGCGGCGCCACGCTGGCCGCGGCCGAGCAGGTGTGCGCCGGCTCGGGGCTGTCCGGTGCGGCCGTGCTGCCCGCGCTGTCCGGCCTTGTCGGCAAGTCGATCCTCACCGTGGCCGACGGCGCGGGCGCTTCCGGGTCCCGGTACCGCATGCTGGAGACCGTGCGCGCCTACGGCCTGGAGCAGCTGGCGGCAGCGGGGGAGGAGACCGCGGTCAGGGACGCGTTCGCCGCCTGCTACCTGGGTTTCGCCGAGGCCGCCGATCCGCTGCTGCGCACCGCCGAGCAGGCACGCTGGTTCCGCGAGCTGACCGCGGAGCAGGACAACATGTACGCGGCCCTGCGCTGGGCGATCGGCCGCGGCGACGCGCCCGGCGCGCTGCGCTTCGTGCGGGCGCTCGGCTACTACTGGATCCAGCGCGGTCGGGGCGAGGGGGACACGCTGGCCCGCGAGGTCCTGCAGCTGCCGCCGCCCGCCGAGTCGCTGCTGATCGCCGAGGCGCGGGTGGTGTGCGCGGTCATGTCGATCAGCGCGTCCCTGGAGATCGACGCCGTCCGGGAGCCGCTCGCCGAGGCGCTCGCGAGCATGCACAGGTGCGCCGCGGGCAGCGCGGCCATCCACCCGATCGCCGCGATGGGCGAATCCATGGTGGCCATCTACGACGGTGACGCCGCTGGCGCCCTCGCCCTGATCGGTGGGTACACCACTGCGGACGATCCCTGGCTGCGGGCCGCCGCGCGCATGTTCCGCTCGGCCTACACCGCCATGTTCGGCCAGCTGGACGGCGTGGAAGCCGACTGCGCGGCGGCGCTTGCCGAGTTCCGGTCGATCGGCGACGCGTGGGGGGTCGCGATGTCGCTCATGCAGCTCGCCGAGTTCGCCGAGCTGCGCGCGGATCACGCGGCGGCGGTGGCCGCGCTCGAAGAAGCCGAGCAGATCGGCCGCACGCTGGACGCGTGGGGGGACATGGCGTACATCGCCGGCATGCTGGCCGTCGCGCGGGCGCGGGCAGGCGACATCGACCGCGCCGATGACGACCTGCGCCGGGGCGAGCGTTCCGCGGCCGGGCACGCCGCGGTCCTGGCGAGTGAGTGGTTTCACCTCACGCGCGCCGAGCTGGCCTGGCGGGCGGGGGACCTGCCCGCGGCGGCGCGCAGCTGCGAGCTCGCGCTGGCATCGCTGAAGAACAGGCAGGCGCGGTGGTGGCTGTCGCTGCGATCCCAGGTCGAGACGAGGCTCGCCCTGGTCGTGCTCGAAGAAGGCGACACGGCCCGCTGCCGGGAGCTGCTCGCCGCGGCGCTGCCCGCCGCCCGCGACTGGGTGGAGCTCCCGCCGCTGGCCGCGCTGATCGACGCCGCGGCCGCGCTCGCCCTCCACGGCAGGCGCGCCGCCGGCGCGGACCCGGGCGCCGGCGCGGACCTGGCCGCCACGCTGCTCGGCGCCGCCCACTCGATCCGCGGCGCGTTCGACGAGAGCAGCCTGGCCGCTCCGCGGGTGCGGGCGGCGGCCAGGCGGGCACTCGGCGAGCCGGGGTTCGACGCCGCCTACTCCCGCGGCAGGGAACTCAGCCGCGACCAGGCGCTTGAGCTGACCGCGCGGACCATATCAGCCGGCTGACCGAGCCGCGACCGTCACAAGGGGCTGCCACGTGCACCTGGTCTCCAGAGTTCGACGGTCCCGCCTGGCGGGTGGTACCCATTCGGACGATTTGTCCGGATTAAGGTAGTTAGTCCCGCTTGCGGTTGCCGCGCGTGCTGGCGGTGGGGCCCCCAGCGCCAAGCCTATTGGCGGCGGGGGCCCCACCGCCGATAGCCGCCGGGACCGTGCCAGCCCGGAGCGGTCCCCGGACTGGCAGGTTATTACCGGGCAGGCTCTCTCAGCTGTCCCCGGTCATCTGGCTAGGCCGGCCGCCGCCGGCTCAGGTCCGGCGGCGGTAGGCGGCCACCGCGAGCGGGGCGAACACGAGGAAGATGCCCAGCGCCCACAGCAGCGACTTGACCACCGGGCCGGCCGCAGGGCCGGCGGCCGGGCCGCCGGCCAGCAGGGCGCGTTCCGCCTCGGTCAGGTAGGTGATCGGGTTGACCTTCACGAACGCCTGCAGCCAGCCCGGCATCGTCGTCAAGGGCACCAGCAGGTTGCTGCCGAAGACCAGCGGGAACATCGCGAGGAACCCGAAGAGCTGGACCGACTGCGGCGTCTTCACCAGCAGCCCGATCAGCGCGGAGAACCAGCACATGGCGAGGGCGAACAACAGCAGCAGCAGGCAGCCGGCGGCCGCCGAGATCGGGCTGGTGCCGATGCGGAACCCCAGGATCATCCCGAAGCCGAGCGTCACCGCGACCGAGATGACGTAGCGGACCATGTCGCCGAGCACCGCCCCGGCCAGCGGCGCCCAGCGGGCGATCGGCAGGCTGCGGAACCGGTCGAAGACGCCGGTGGTGATGTCCTGGTTGAGCATGAAGCCGGTGCCCAGGGTGGCGAACACCACGGTGAGCACGAGGATGCCCGGCAGCTCGAACTGCAGGTACGTGTGGGTGTTCCCGGAGATCGCGCCGCCGAACACGTAGGTGAACAGCAGCAGGTACATGATCGGCGTCAGGCTCAGCCCGAACAGGTCCTCGGCGTTCGTCTTGATCTTCAGCACACTGCGCCAGGTCAGCGTCAACGAGTTCCGCAGGCCCGTCACGGGGCTGAGCCGGCGGGCCGGTGCGGGGGCGGGTGCGGGGGCGAACGTCGTCGTCATCGGGAGCTCCCGTTCATCTCCGGTACCTGCAGGTCGTCGCCGGCCTCGGGCTCGCCGGCCCCGGCCTCGGGCTCGCGGCGCCCCGTGAGGACCAGGAAGACTTCGTCCAGGCTGGCCCTGCGGAGCGCGAACTCGCTGAGCTCGATGCCCCTGTCGTCGAGTGCGCGGACGATCACCGGCAGCTGCCTGCCGTCGGCGACCTGGACGGTCACCCGCCCCGACTCCTCGCCGACGACGGGCACCGCCGCCGTCAACTCCGCGAGCAGCGCCGCGACCGCGCCGAGGCTGGCGCGGTCGGCCGGGGTGACCTCGAGCACCTGCTGGCCGGTCCTGGCCTTCAGCTCATCGGGCGTGCCTGTCGCGATCACGGTCCCGTGGTCGATGACCGCGATGTCGTGCGCGAGCTGGTCCGCCTCGTCCAGGTACTGCGTGGTGAGCAGCACGGTCGTGCCGTCCGCGACCAGGCCGCGCATCATCGCCCACACCTCGTTCCTGCTGTGCGGGTCGAGCCCGGTCGTCGGCTCGTCAAGGAACAGCACCCGGGGCCGCCCGACCAGGCTGGCGGCCAGGTCCAGCCTGCGCCGCATCCCGCCGGAATAGGTCTTCACGATCCGTCCCGCCGCGTCGGACAGCTCGAAGCGCTCGAGCAGTTCGGCGGCACGGGCGCGCGCGGCGGCGCGCGAGATGCCGAGCAGCCGCCCGATCATGATCAGGTTGTTGGTCCCCGACAGGCCCTCGTCCACCGACGCGTACTGCCCGGTGAGCCCGATCAGCTGCCGCACCCGGTGCGCGTCGCGCTGGACGCTGTACCCGCAGACGCGCGCCTCGCCGCCGTCCGGCCGAAGCAGCGTGGCGAGGATCCGGACGGCGGTCGTCTTGCCGGCGCCGTTCGGCCCGAGCAGGCCGAGCACGGTCCCCGCGCGCGCCGTCAGGTCCACGCCCGCCAGCGCGGTCGTCTTGCCGAACCGCTTGACGAGCCCGCGTGCCTCAACGGCGTAGGTTTCTTCTGCCATACCGCCATGGTCCACCCGTCCGCTGTCAGACCCCGCACGAACCGCTGTCACCCCGCCCGCGCCGCTGTCATCCCGCGCACCGGCCGACCCGGCTATTATGCGGCGGAGAGCACATCCCATTCGCGGCAGTCAGGGAGGCCCGGCATGGCGGACAGCGACATGGCGTGGGCCAAGGTTGACCCCACGTATGTCCCGCCGGAGATCGACACGACCAAGCCAAGCGTGGCGCGGGTCTACGACGCCATCCTCGGCGGCAAGGACAACTTCGCGGTGGACCGCGCGGTCGCCGAGCAGGCGGTCAGGGCGATGGGCGACGGCGGCAGCGGAGCTCGCCTCAACCGGGCGGCGCTTGGGCGCGCCGTGCGGTTCATGTCCGGCCTGGGCATCGCCCAGTTCCTCGACCTCGGCTCCGGCCTGCCCACCGCGCAGAACACCCACCAGATCGCCCAGGCGGTCAACCCCGCCGCCCGCGTGGTGTACGTGGACAACGACTACAGCGCCTACATCCACGGCCTGGCGCTGCTCGTGGACAACGCCTCGACCACCGTCGTCCTCGGCGACGTCAGGGACCCGGACAAGCTGCTCGCGACGCCAGGGGTCGCCGACTTCCTCGACTTCGCCCAGCCGGTCGGCCTGATCCTCAACGCGGTCATCCACCACGTCCTGGACGAGGAGGACCCCTACGGCATCGTCTCCAGGTACAAGGAGGCGCTGGTACCAGGCAGCTACATGCAGCTGACTCACTTCTGCGACGCCTCCGCGGAGGCCCGGGCGAACGAGCAGGTGCTGCGGCAGAGCCTCGGCCGCGGGCAGACGCGCAGCCGCGAGCAGATCGTGCGGTTCTTCGACGGCCTCGACCTCGTGGAGCCCGGCGTGGTCTTCCTGCCGCTGTGGCGTCCCGAGGAGCCGGTGCCGCTGCCGCTTGACACGGGCAGCACGCTCATGCTTGGCGGCGTCGGCCGCAAGCCCTGACCTGCGGCGCGGCCGTTCAGCGCGCGCCGGCCCGGGCCCCGTCAGCGCGCGGCGACCGCCGCGGCGTCCGCGATCTGCGCGGTCAGGCCGTGCACCAGCCTGGCGCCTTCGGCGACCTCGTGCCGCATGGTGAAGATGGCGATCAGCCGCTGCCCGCCCAGGTCGGGCTCCTGCCCGGGAACGCGCGGCCACGGATGGGTGATCTCGGCGATCTTGGCCTTCATCCCGTCGAGCCGCAGGCCGGCCTCGGCGACCGGCCACTGGTCGAGCGGGTGGCCGCCGTCGGCGCCGGTCATGGCGGGCTGGTGCGTGACGACGGTCTCGATGGCCTGGTTGAACGCGCGCCGGGCGTCCGAGTACTGCACGCTCGCCAAGATCGCGTGCCCCCACCCGAGCGCGCTGGTGATGAAGACGTCACCGGGCGTGCCCGCGGGCTGCACCCGCGCGAGCCGGAACGCCGCCGGCGTACATCGCGAGCCACGCCCGGCGAACGCGAGCACGGCGTCGGGGCGGCCCCGGCCGTCGCCGGTCACGGCGTGCACGGCTGCCCAGTCCCACGCCGGTGTCAGCGAGGCCAGCACCGCCGGGTTCCTGAACCGGTAGCCGCTCGCCCCGGCCGGCTCGCACCGCGACAGCGGCGCCGCGAACTGCAGGTCGCCGCCCGGCATGCCGTGCCCGGCGGCGAACAGCGCGCCGCGCGCCGCCTCGAGCAGGATCCACCTGACCGAGTTGTCCCCGGCCCGGTAGGCGTCCGCCGCCGCGCCGGTCCAGTACAGGTGGGCGCTGACCGCCAGCGCGGTGAGCGGCGCATGCCTGGCAAGACGGCGCTGGCCGCAGGCCGCCTGGCGCAGCGTGCAGCCGAGCCCGCCGAACTCGGCCGGCAGCGCGACGTTCAGGTAGCCGACGTCGCCGAGCTTGGCGATGTCCCTGGTCATTGCCGCGGCGACATCCGCGCCGGCCGGGATGCTGTCCGGCAGCCCGCCCGAGTCCCTCAGCGTCCCGCCAAGCCGCTCCAGCAGTCCGTCGGAGAGCAGGTCACGAGGCCTGATCGCTGCCATGGACCGGTTCCCTCCCTGGAGATTGCTCCGTCAAGGACATCACGCAAGCAAAGATAAGTCAACTTTGTTGATGGGAAATATATGCTTTGTTCGGACACCACAACGATCCGCGCTCTCCGCCTCAGCGCGGACCCGTGCCGAGGACGCGCACCGGGCGCCCTGCGGCGAAGGCGGCGATGTCCTCGACGGCGTCGCCGTAGAACGCCCGGTATCCATCATCGGTCACATATCCCACGTGCGGGGTCAGCACTGTCCGCGGGGCCACGCGCAGCGGATGTCCCCCCGGCAGCGGTTCCTCATCATAGACGTCAAGCGCGGCACCCGCGATAGCCCCGGCGTGCAGGGATGCGAGCAGAGCGTCCTCGTCGACGATCGGCCCGCGGGAGGTGTTCACAAGGAACGCGGTGGGCTTCATCAGCCCCAGCTCGCGCGCGCCGATCAGCCCGGCCGAACGCTCGCTCAGCTTGTAGTGCACGGTGATCACGTCGCTGACGGCGAACAGCTCGTCCTTGCCGACCGGGCTCACGCCAGCCTCCGCGGCGACCGCCGGCGACAGGTTCTGGCTCCACCCGAGCACCTCCATGCCGAACGCCAGCCCGACCGCCGCCACCCGCCGGCCGATGGTGCCCAGCCCCACCACGCCAAGCGTCCGGCCGCGCAGCCCGAACCCCACCGTCTGCTGCCAGCCCCCCGCGCGGATCCGCCGGTCCTCTTCAGGCACGTGCCGGACGAGCGCCAGGATCAGCGCCCAGGTCAGCTCGGGGGTGGCCCCGGCGCTGCCGCGGGTGCCGCACACGGTCACGCCGGCCGCGTCCGCCGCCGCCAGGTCGATCGACGCGTTCGCCATCCCGGTCGTGACCAGCAGCCGCAGCCCGGGCAGCAGCCGGATGCGCTCGGCGGTGAACGGGGTGCGCTCCCGCATCGCCACGATGACGTCGAACGGCCGCAGTTCGGCCACCAGGTCGGCGGTGTCGGCGATGTGGGCGTGGAACGGCGTCACCTCCGCCGCGTCCAGGGCCGTCCAGTCGGCGCTGGCCAGGGCCACCCGCTGGTAGTCGTCGAGGATGGCGATGCGCAAGTCAATTCCTCCAAACGGTCCGTGGCGACTCTATCCGCCGCGCCCGTCCGCAGTCAGCACGGGCGACCCGGCTGATACGGTCTGTCCCATGACTTGGCTGGACACCCTCGCCGACAAGGCCCTGGACCGTGAGCTCCCCACGAGGCAGGAGGCGCTGGCGGTGCTCGCCAGCGGCGACGACGAGCTGCTCGACGTCGTGGCGGCCGCGTTCCGCGTCCGGTGCCGCTTCTTCGGCCGCAGGGTCAAGCTGAACTACCTGGTCAACATCAAGAGCGGGCTGTGCCCGGAGGACTGCTTCTACTGCTCCCAGCGCGTGGGCTCGGCCGCGGACGTGCTCAAGTACACATGGCTGAAGACCGACGAGGTGGTCGCGAGCGCGGCGGCAGGCGTGGCCGGCGGCGCCCGGCGCGTCTGCCTGGTCGCCAGCGGCCGCGGCCCGACCGACCGGGATGTCGACCGGGTGTGCGACACGGTCGCCGCCGTCAGGGCGCGGCATCCCGACGTGGAGGTGTGCGCCTGCCTGGGCCTGCTCACCGACGGGCAGGCGGAGCGCCTGCGCGCCGCGGGCACCACGGCCTACAACCACAACCTGAACACCTCGGGCGGCCACTACGCGGACATCTGCTCCACGCACGAGTACGCGGACCGGGTGTCCACGGTGACCGTAGCCAAGGAGGCGGGCCTTTCCCCGTGCTCGGGCCTGATCGCCGGCCTGGGGGAGACCGACGAGGACCTGGTGGACGTCGCGTTCGCGCTCCGCTCGCTCGAGCCGGACTCGGTCCCCGTGAACTTCCTTGTCCCCTTCGAGGGCACCCCGCTGGCCGGCCAGTGGAACCTCACCCCGCAGCGCTGCCTGCGGATCCTGGCGATGGTGCGCTTCGTCTGCCCGGACGCCGAGGTCCGCCTGGGGGCCGGCCGCGAGATCCACCTGCGCACCCTGCAGCCGCTGGCGCTGCACGTCGTCAGCTCGATCTTCCTCGGCGACTACCTGACCAGCGAGGGCCAGCCCGGCCGCGCCGACCTGGCGATGATCGCCGACGCCGGCTTCACCGTCGAAGGCGCCCCCGCCGCCCCCGCCGCCGCGGCCCCCGCCGCCACGGCCCCCGCCACCCCGCGTCCCGATCTCGTGCACATCCGCCGCCGCGGCCCAGGCACCTCCCTCCCCGCCAACACCTAGCGACGCAGGCGACGCGGCCGTTGCGGGGTCCCGTCGCCACGGCCCGCGCCGCGCCAGGCCGGTGGGCCGACCGCGGCGAAGCGGTTTCCCCGGCGCCCCACCAGTCCCGCAAGTGCCACTTCGCACACTCCTTGCATGGACAAATCGCCCATAACGGTCAGGAAATCGTCATGGAGTGTGCAAAGTCGCACGCCAGCGGCCCGGCACCGGCTCTTCACCAAGCGAACTCGCGCCCGCGCGTGAGTCGGAGCTACGGCGCCGCACGGCAGGCGGGCCGCCGCTGCGCGATCATGGCGCGATGGGGATCATCGAACTCGAGCGGATGGCCGCCATGCACTGGCGAGCGTCGGAGGAGGAGTGGCTGGGGAAGTGGCTGCTCCGCGCGGCCGCCGGCTTCACCGGGCGCGCGAACTCGGCGCTCCCCCTCGGCGACCCGGGCCTGCCGCTCGACGATGCCCTCGCCGCCGTGCGCCGCTGGTACCGCGCGCGGGGACTGCCGCCCATGATCGCCGTACCGCTCCCGCTAGCGGGTGGCGAGGCCGGTGCGGAAGGCTCGGCTCTGCACCACCTCGACAATCAGTTGTCCGAACGAGCATGGGTGACTCGCCCGGGTCCCGCCTTCGTGATGACGGCCGGCCTTGGCAGGCTGCCGGCGCCGCCGGAGCTTCCCGATCACGCCGAGTTCCGCGTGGACGCGGTCCCTGACGATGCCTGGCTCGGGGCTTACCGCTACCGGGGCCAACCGAACCGCTCGCCGGCCCTTCGCGCGATCCTCGTGTCGGCGCAGGCCCAGGCGTTCGCGAGCATCCGCTTCGGCGCCGAACCGGTCGCGATCGGCCGGCTGTCGATCACCGGGGCCTGGGCCGGGATCACCGCGGTCGAGGTCGACCCGCAATGGCGCCGAATGGGCTTGGGCAGGCTGCTCACGCTCGCCATCTGCGCCGAAGCCGCGCAACGCGGCGCGACACGGGTGTTCCTGCAGGTAGACACCGGGAACACGGCAGCGGCGAACCTCTACGAGCACTGCGGTTTCGCGTACTCCCACCGCTTTCACTACCGGATCGCCCCGACGTAGCCGCCATCACCCGCCTGCCACCCGCCGCCTTACCCGCAGCCGGGACGCGGGCCGCCGTCGCGGCTTAAGTCTCCTTGTGCAACAGCGCTTATGCGCCGCACCTGCGGCGACACGCCGTGAGCGAGCGGGTGCTTCGGTAACGGCAGGGTTCTCGTTACGTTTGTCATCATGGCTACCCGTGTGCCCAGGGGCCCGGCTCGCCCGCGCGGCGGGCGGGCAGACGCTACCCGCGACGAGTTCTCCTACGACGACTCGGCCGAGGTCATACTCCCGAGCCCGCCGCCTGACGGCGCCCGGCCACGGGTGCCCAGGGGAAATGCAGGGACGGCCAGGGGGGCGAAAGGCGGGACGGCCCGCGGGGTCAAAGGGGGGACGGGCAGTGCCCCCGCGGGGGGCATGGGGGGACGCGCAGTCTCCCCGATGGCGGGTCGCCGGGGGGGCTCGGCCCCCCGGGGGAAGCGGAAAGGCGCGACGGGTCGTTCGGGGAAAAATGCGGGCCGTTCCGGTGCCAGCGGGAAGAAGGCGGCGGCGGGCAAGCGGGCGGTGCCCCGTAGCCACAACCCCGTCGTGATCCTCGCCCGGTGGATCTACCTGACGGTCGCGGCGGGCTGGATGCTGGTCGCGGGAACGGTAGGGTTCGCGGTGCGCCGGGTCGGCCGCACCGCGCGGGACCTGCACCCTGATCACCGGCGGGACGGCGTGGGACTGTTCTGCCTCGCCCTGGCGATCGTGTTCGCGGCCGCGGTGTGGGTGCGGATGGACAACCCCGCGGGCCGGGCGATCTACGACCTGACAAGCGGCGCGCTCGGCGAGGGCGCGTTCACGCTGCCGCTGCTGCTGGCGCTGCTGGGATGGCGGTTCATGCGGCATCCGGACCGGAACTCAGAAACGTCGCGCGCGGCGATCGGCTGGGCGGCGCTGCTCATCGGCGTGATCGGGCTCATCCACATCGCGAAGGGCACACCGCACCCGTCGGACGGCGTGAGCGCGATCAGGACCGCGGGCGGGTTCGTCGGCTACGCGGTCTCCGCGCCGCTGGTGGCCCTGCTCACGCCCTGGGTGGCGACGCCGCTGCTCGGCCTGGTCGCCGGCTTCGGGGTGCTCGTGATCACCGGCACGCCGGTGCGGCAGGTGCCGGCCAGGCTGCGTGAGCTCGGGGTGGTGTTCGGCTTCGCAAGCGGCGAGCCGGACGGCGAGCACGCCGGCGACGAGGCCGCCTACGGCGCGGACGGCCCGGGGCGCGGTGAGATCGGCCGGTCGATCCGGCTCCGCCCGCAGGCGATCGAGGCGGGCGAGCACGTCAAGCCCTACGACACCCCGGTGCTCGGCCCGGGCGGTCGCCGAGTCGGACCCGGCGGCGCCGACGGCACTGGCGCGGTGGGCAGCGCGGCGGCCCGCGCCGGCGAGGCCAGGATCGGGGAGGACCTGCTCGAGGAG
>NZ_JASIAL010000125.1:0-2819 GCF_030042015.1 Trebonia sp.
AGCCACAGGTCCTGGTCGGCCCACACCCGTGCGTGGCGCTCGCCGCTGGCGGTCAGCGTCATCGTCGGGCCGTGGGCGTCGAGCACCACGGTCGCGCCGCTGTGCTCCTTGATGTAGCGCAGCGTCGCCTGCCCCACCTCGTAGTCCGTGATCGGGACGCAGACGAACACGTCCGCGTCGAGCGCCTCGCCGACGTCGGCAGGCAGGATCGGGTCCATGAAACTCGTCTGCCGCTCGACGCGCTGGCTCTCCCCGATGTACCGCAGCTCGACGCCGTCCCCGTGGTCGGCCTGCGACGTGATGCACGCGGTGTCGATGTTCGCGAAGTCCGCCAGCAGGTGCTTGACCGGGCCCTCGTCCCTGCTGCGAACGTGCGATATCGGCACGATCGTGTCGCCGTCGTCCATGAGCGCGGAGAGGGCGACCGCCGTGTACAGCGCGCACCCGTACTTGTCGAACCGGTCACCCCACTTGGTGACGACCGAGTCGCGAGGGATCGGCCCGAGCACCGCAACCTTGCGACCGTTCCGGCTTTCCGTGTCACTCGTCACGAACACCACCCCTGCTTCTCGCTCACGCACCGATGTAGGCCGGGGGGCTCAACCACAGTACATCGTCAGCACGTGCCAGGCCCGGTGCGGGTCGCGGGGGCGGGGGGAGACGCCACCGTCCGTTCGGGATGAAGATCTTTCAGCGGAACGGACCGGGGCGACTGCGCGGGGCGAGCGCGGCTACGGTCTGGTGGGGGACGTTCGGCACTTGTCCGGGCTGCGCCGGCGCGGCGGGCTGGAGTGGAAAGGTGGAGGGCCTATGACCAGGTATGACGTCGTGAACGAGGCGACGATCGCGGCGACCCCCGCGGAAATCGTCGGCGCCATCCTCGCGGAGGCGGCCGGGCGCAGCCAGTGGTGGCAGCCCGCGCTGCGGATGCGCCAGCGCGGGGACAAGCCCCTGCCCGAGATCGGGGCGGCCGTGGACTTCGCGGTCACCGGCGAGGGCCGGGTCGGCCAGCGCTGGGGGACCTCGCGTTTTTCCGGGCGGGTGACCGCTTTCGACCCGGACCGGCGGCTCGTCCTTGAGTATTTCGACGGCGACTTCCGCGGCACCGATGAATGGACACTGGTCCCCGTCGATGCCGGGCACACGCGGATCACGACGCGCTGGCGGACCGACCCGCAGGGCGCGGTGCGGCTCGCCGCCAGGTTCGTGGACGTGGCCGCCCTCTACTCCAAGGTCATGCAGGACGGGTTCCGCGCCATCGAGCGCTTCGCCGCGAGCAAAAGAGCCGGGCCCCAGGCGTAAGGCAGGCGCCTACCCGGCACTGTTGTCATACAAGGACGCGATCGAAGCCGCGTACCGCGCCGCGACGACGTCGCGGCGCACCTTGAGCGTTGGCGTCAGCTGCCCGCCGGCCTCGGTGAGGTCCTCGTCCAGGATCGCGAACCGCTTGATCGCCTCGGCCTGCGACACGCCCTTGTTGGCCTCGTCGACCGCGGCCTGGATCTCCGCCCGCAGGCCGGGGTCGTCACGAAGGTCGGCGATCGTCGCCCGTTCCTGCTTGCCGTTGTCCGCCTTCCACAGGGCGAGCGCCTCCGGGTCAACCGCCACCAGCGCGGCGATGTACGGCCTCGCGTCCCCCACGACCAGGCACTGGCTGACCAGCCAGTGGGCGCGCAGCCGGTCTTCGAGCGGAGCGGGCGCGACGTTCTTGCCCGCCGCGGTGATGATGAGGTCCTTCTTGCGCCCGGTGATCGAGAGGAACCCCTCCTCGTCGAGGGCGCCCAGGTCGCCGGTGTGCAGCCAGCCGTCCTCGTCGATCATCGCCTTGGTGGCGGCCTCGTTGTTCCAGTAGCCGCGAAAGACCATGTGCCCCTTGACGAGGATCTCGCCATCGGCCGCGATCCGGATCGCCGCGCCGGGGATTGGCCGGCCTACGGTGCCGATCTTCTGGGCGTCGGGCGTGTTCGAGTTCGTCGCGGGGCTGGTCTCGGTCAGGCCGTAGCCCTCGAGCACGTTGATGCCGCAGCCGCGGAAGAAGTGCCCGAGCCGGGTGCCGAGCGGGGCCGCCGCGCCCGCGGCACCGACAGGACCGCCGTAGGGCGGAACGCGGGCAGTTCGGCCACGGCGTCGGCGATGTCGACCAGCCCGAGGACGGTGCGCGAGTGGATCGCGCCGTACTGGATGAGCTGGGCGTAACCGTGCGCGAGCGGCAGGAACAGCAGGTTCGAGGCGCGGGAGTTGAAGACCGCGGGGAAGCCGTCGTTCAGCATGCAGTTACGGGTGTTGGCGACGATGTTGGCGTGGGTCAGCATGCAGCCCTTCGGGCGGCCGGTCGTCCCCGAGGTGTAGACGATCTCGGCGAGGTCGGCGGCCCCGCGGGTCCGGCGCCGTTCCTCGACCTGCTCCGGCGTGACATGGGCGCCGCCCGCCTTGAGGCCGGCCAGGCCGCCGAACCGGCTGCCGTCGATCTGCCACACGTGGGCGAGCGCCGGGAGCCTGGCTCGCGCCGCGGCGACCAGCCCGGCGTGCTCGTCGGTCTCGACAACGATCGCGTAGGCACCGGAGTCACCCAGGATCCATTCGAGCTGCTCCAGCGAGGACGTGGGATAGACCGGCACCATCACGCCGCCCGCGGCCAGGATCGCGTAGTCCAGCACCGTCCACTCGAACCGCGTGCGCGACATCAGCGCCACCCGGTCGCCGGGCCGGACGCCGGCGGCGATCAGGCCGGCGGCGGTGTCGCGCACCTCAGCGGCGAAATCGCGCCAGGTCACCGGCGTCCAGGTGCGGTTGGTCAGCCGTTTCAGGCCGACCTCGTC
>NZ_JASIAL010000572.1:0-3541 GCF_030042015.1 Trebonia sp.
GGCGACCCGCGAGCTGGCCGGCACCGCGCTCGCCACGGAGGGCAACTGCCCGCCGCCCTACCTGGTCACCGACATCGGCGGCGGCTCGACCGAGTTCGTCCTGGGCGGACCCGGGGGAGTCAGGGGCGCTCGTTCTGTGGATATCGGATGTGTGCGGATGACCGAGCGGCACCTGCACGGCGACCCGCCATCAGCGGCTGAGATCGAGGCGGCGACAGCGGACATCGACGGCGCGCTTGACCTGGTAGCCGGCGCCGTCCCGGCGGGCGAGGCGAGGACGCTGATCGGCCTGGCCGGGTCGGTCACCACGGTCGCCGGGATCGCGCTCGGCCTGGACCGCTACGACGAGGCCCGCATCCACCATTCGCGGATACCGGCCGCGCGGGTCCGCGAGATCACCGGCCGGCTGCTCGCGATGACCCGCGCCGAGCGGGCGGCCATCGGGGTCATGCACCCAGGGCGGGTCGACGTGATCGGGGCCGGCGCGCTGGTGCTGACCCGGATAATCGACCGGTTCGGGTTCGCCGAGGTCCTGGTCAGCGAGCACGACATCCTCGACGGCATCGCATGGTCGCTGGTCCCGTAGCGCCAGGCACCGGCTGGCCGGGCGATCCGGCGACCGCGGCGACGCCCGTGGCCGCGAGTCCCGCGCAGGTCCGCGAATTCGCGGGCGCGGCGGCCACGCTCGCGGAACTGACCGCGCTGCAGTCGGTGTGCCGGGCGTGCCCGCGGCTGGTCGCGTGGCGGGAGAAGGTCGCGGCCGTCAGGCGCAGGTCCTTCAGCGGCGAACCCTACTGGGGCCGGCCGATCCCCGGCTGGGGAGACGCGGCGCCGTCGATCCTCATCGTCGGCCTCGCGCCCGCCGCCCACGGCGGCAACCGGACCGGGCGGATCTTCACCGGCGACCGCAGCGGCGACTTCCTGTTCGCGGCGCTGCACCGCAGCGGGCTGGCCGCGGCGCCGGACAGCGAGTCCGCCGGGGACGGCCAGCGGCTCATCGGCGCCCGCATGGTCGCGGCGGTGCGGTGCGCGCCGCCGGAGAACAGGCCGACGCCGGACGAGCGGGACACCTGCGAACCCTGGCTCACCGCGGAACTGCGCATGGTAGCGGCGAGCCTGCGGGCGATCGTGTGCCTGGGCGGGTTCGCCTGGCAGGCGCTCTGGCAGCCGCTTGGCCATGCCGGGTACGAGCTGCCGAGGCCCCGGCCGGCGTTCGCGCATGCGGCCGAGGTCGAGCTGCGCAGGCCCGGCGGTCCCGCGGCGCTGCTGATCGGCTGCTACCACCCCAGCCAGCAGAACACGTTCACCGGCCGGGTGACCGGCGAGATGCTCGACGCCGTCTTCGCCCGTGCCCGCGCCGCGGCGGCTCGCGCCTAGGCTGACTATGGCCCTGCCCATGGCCACGGGCGACAGCACTATCGAAGCTGCACATCGGGAACCTTTAAGCGGAGCATGTGGCCGATGACCTTGGCCACACCCACGGGGTCGCTGGCCGGGCCGATCGTGTCTCCCCAAGACCAGGTGAACCACCAGCCATCGCCTTCGACCCGCTCACAGCCGATCTGCTCAGACAGTCCATTGGCGGCTAGGTTTCGCGCATGCAGTATGGAGCGCTGCGAGCCGTTCAGCTGGTAGATCTCGGCACGGAGTGCAGGTGACAGGTGGAGGGCTTCGGCGAGCGCTTCCAGGTGAGCACGGCATGTGCCGACGTCCGACGCGTCGCCAGGATTCGCGAGTTCGGGGCTGCTCATGGCGCGATCATAGGAAGCAGCGATCTGTCCGATCCACACTGTTGCGAGTTATTGCGCTAACTGAAGTTCTCGCAACGCCCTGACGATCAGCCTGCGGGCTGCCGCGCCGTGTACGGCGGCCGCGTTGAGATAGTCGAACATGCGCACGTAGAGGTCCACCTCATCGGGGCGGGTGACTTCGATGCTCGCGGTCGGGATCTCGACGGCGGCAAGGCCCTCATCGAAGATCCAGAACCCGGCCGGGGGCACCCCGGTCCGTTCGGTGTTCAAGGGGATGATCCCTAGCGAAACGGTCGGGACAGACATCATTTCCAGCAGCCTGCCGATCTGGCCCGCTTGCACTTCGGCCGTCCCGAACCAGGTTCGCAGCGCCTGCTCCTCCAGCACCACCGTGAAATGCTTGGCTGGATCGTAGATGACCTTCTGGCGTTCCATGCGGGCGGCGACGGCAGCGTCTAGGTCGTTGGGCGCGTCGAGGAGCCTAATCCAGAACGACAGCATCGCCGCGCAATAGGCGGCGGTCTGGAACAGGCCCGGGATCACGTTGTGCTCGTAAATCCGGAACATCCTGGTTCGCTCGTACAGCGCAAGCGTGTGCGCGCCGAGGACGCGCTTCATCCCGTCACGGGACTGGCGCCGGAACTCCAGGTACGCCGACTCCACCGCTCGCACGGTCGCGATCAGGTCGGCGATCTGATCGTCGGCGCCGCAGGCGTGGCACCAGTTGCGGATATCTGCATCGTCGGGGGCCTGCACGCCGTGCTCGATCTTGCTGACCCGTGTGAAATGCTGTCCGGTCGCTGCTGCCAGCTCGCGCCCCGACAGGCCCGCGTCCTTGCGGATCTCCCGCATCCTGGCACCCAGTGCCTGCTGGGCCTGCTTGGCGGCGCTAGACGGGCTGATACTCACGGTGCGGTATCGAGAGCGCCCACACGGCTTCAAACGAGGCGCGGCAGAGATCGAGGACATCCGGGGCCGTTGTCTTCAACATGCCTGCAGCCAAACCGCTCCCCGCGTAGAGCAAGAACACCGCAAGCCGCCGGTCGAACAAGTAGAAGTCGTTGCCTGGCATCGCGATCGCCGACACCAGGCGGCGCGGTACCCAACGGATATCCTCTCCTGCCTCCACCATCGGGTCCGCGATGCTGTACGACCATCGCTGGTAATCGCTCAGCGGCTCGGACACGACGCGGGCCCGGCGGACCGACCGCCCAGCCTTGACGTGCTCGCGCACTGTCACGCACCAGTCCTGCAGCCACCGCAGGTCATCTGGCTCTCCGGCTGCCCACTGAGCCATGTGGGGCACCTCGACCGCCGTTCCGTACGCGTCCCGCATCTCCAGGTGGACAGCCTCGTGTCCGAAGCCCGAGCTAAGCAGGTCGTTGAACTCCTCATCCGTTACCGGGGTCACGGCCCTCCCGCCCGAAGAACTGCAGCATCCTGTCCGGGATCTCCACCACAGTCTCCCCGGCCGGGATGTCCATCTGTGCCAGGGCCTCCGGATCGCTTACCGCCCAGCCCTGCACAAGCCATGACCCCCGATCCGTTCGGTATACGGTGGGCGAACCAGTCGGGTTCGAGTCCGGGTCCTTGCCGACCAAGGTTAGGCGCATGATGGAGCCCCTCTCCAGTAGTTGCGAAATATTGCGCACTTATAACTTCCCTCAGGCTCAGATAGGGGTCAAGCCGCCCAGCGGATCTCCTTGACTTCCTCGCACGCCGATCGGCGGCGACCCGCGCTAGCGTGCACGACTACTCCTGCCGCCAGCCGCTGGCCCCGCTCCTGGCAA
>NZ_JASIAL010000126.1:0-19391 GCF_030042015.1 Trebonia sp.
CGCGCCAGCGCGTCGGCGGCGCGCCAGCCGTCCGCGAGCAGCCCGAGCGGCATGTCGATGCCGGCGAGGCCCTCGATGCCCAGCCCGGCCAGGTCCGGCGCCGTCCTGGCGCGCACCGCGGCGCCGGACAGCGTGACCGCGACCCAGCCGCTCTTGCAGGCGTCGATTCCCGTCACGATTGCCATGAAATAACCCATTTATCCCGAACGGACCGTGGCGACTGCCACGGTACCCGCGCCGCAGCCGCTTGACGGGCACATCAACCCGGGGTCACTCCGCGGCGATGGGGTTCGGCCGGGCGACGCTGATCGAGGCGATCGGCTCGGTGGTGTTCGCGGTCGTCATCCTCGGTCCGGCGACCTGGGCCGCGATCAACCCCGCGCGTTATCGTGGTGCCGTCTTCATGCAGGACGCGTTCGCCGGGTCGGTGCACTGGGGACAGGTCCCCGGCTACCTGATCGGGGAGGTCGTCGGCGGCCTCCGAGGTGCCAGCGGACGAACACAGGTCGGAACAGCGAGTCAGCGGAGCGACGTCTTGAAGAAGCTCATCAACTCTGCCGACACCCTGGTCACGGACGCGCTGGCCGGGGTGGCCGCGGCGCACCCGGGCCTGGCGGTGGACGTCGAGAACAGGGTGATCCTGCGCGCCGGGGGGCCGCAGGCCGGCAAGGTCGGCCTGGTGTCCGGCGGCGGTTCCGGGCACGAGCCGCTGCACGGCGGGTTCGTCGGGTACGGCATGCTCGACGCGGCCTGTCCGGGCGAGGTGTTCACCTCCCCGGTGCCTGACCAGATGCTGCTGGCGACCCGGGCGGTCAACGGCGGCGCGGGCGTGCTGCACGTGGTGAAGAACTACACAGGTGACGTGCTGAACTTCCAGCTCGCCGCCGAACTCGCCGACGATGAGGACATCGAGGTCGCCAGCGTCATCGTCAACGACGACGTCGCGGTCGAGGACTCGCTGTACACCGCGGGACGGCGCGGGGTGGGCGCGACGGTGTTCGTGGAGAAGATCGCCGGCGCGCTCGCCGAGGCAGGCGCGGACCTGGCCGCCGTCGCCGCGGTGGCCAGGGAGGTGAACGAGCGGTCCCGGTCGTTCGGAGTGGCGCTGAGCCCGTGCATCACCCCGGCGGCGGGCAAGCCGACGTTCGAACTCGACGACTCAGAGATCGAGCTCGGCATCGGCATCCACGGCGAGCCCGGCCGCCACCGCGGCCCGATGCGGCCCGCGCGCGAGCTCGCGGCGGTGGCGCTCGACGCGATCGCCGCCGACATCCCGCTGGACGGCGACCTGCTCGTCATGGTCAACGGCATGGGCGGGACGCCGCTGCTCGAGCTCTACGTCATGTACCGCGAGGTCGCCTCCTGCATCGGGGCGCGCGGCGGGCGCATCGCCCGCAACCTCGTCGGCAACTACATCACCAGCCTGGAGATGCAGGGCTTCTCGGTCACGGTCTGCGGGCTGACCGCCGCGCTGACCAGATTGTGGGACGCACCAGTGGACACACCCGCCCTGAGGTGGGGACGCTAGGTCCCATGGACACTGCAGTATTTCGCGCGTGGATCGTCTCGGCCGCAGGGGTGATCGAGGCGAACCGTGACCACCTGACCCAGCTCGACGCGGCGATCGGCGACGCCGACCACGGAGTCAACCTGGCCCGCGGCTTCGCCGCCGTGACCGCAGCGCTCGAGGGGCCGGCCGAGACGGACGCCCCCGCCACCCCGGGCGCCCAGGGCCCCCCGGGCGCCTCCGACGCCCCCGCCAACCCCGGGGCGGTGCTGACCCTGACGGGCAGCACGCTGATCTCCACGGTGGGCGGGGCGTCCGGGCCGCTGTACGGCGTCGCCTTCCGCCGCGCCGGCAAGGCCCTGGGGGCCGCTGTGACCGTGGACCTGCCGTCGCTGGCCGACGCCCTGGAGGCGGCCCTGGCCGGCGTGCAGCAGCTAGGCGGGGCCCGCGAGGGAGACAAGACCATGGTCGACGCGCTGGCGCCAGCCACCCGCGCGTTCGGCAAGGCGATCGCGGACGGGGCGCAGGCGGCCGACGCCCTGTCCGCCCTCGCCGAGGCGGCCGCGGCCGGCGCCGCCGCGACGATCTCGATGCAGGCGCGCAAGGGCCGGGCCTCCTACCTCGGCCCGCGCAGCGTCGGCCACGAGGATCCGGGCGCCGCCTCCACCGCGCTGATCCTCGCGGCGCTGCGAGACGTCGCCACGCGATGACCAGGTACCGGGGAACGCCAGTTTCCGGGGGAGCCGCCGCGGGGGAGGTATACCAGGGCGACGCGCCGGCCAAGGCGGCGCTCGTCAGCGACGGGCCGGCCGCCGGCGTTCCCACGGTCCGGGACGCGTTCGCGGCCGTCGCGGCGTCGCGCGCGGCGCTGGCCGAACGGCTCCGCGCGGCGGGACGCGACGGGGACGCCGACATCGTGCGGATCGGCGCGCTCATGGCCGCCGACCCGGCGCTGACGGGTCCCGCCCTGGACGCCGTGCGGTCGGGCACACCCGCGCCGCGGGCCGTCCGCGAGGCCGCGCAGGCCCAGGCGTCGATCCTCGAAGGGCTGCCCGACCCCGACCTCGCCCAGCGGGCCGGTGACGTGCGCCAGGTCGCCGAGGCGGTCATCGAGCAGCTGACCGGGGCCGTGCCGCCGCCACCACCAGACGGCCCGTTCATCCTGGTGCGCCGCGAGGTCGACCCCGCCGACCTGATCCGTCTCGCCGGCGATGCCGCGGTCGGGGACGGCGGGGACGGCGGGGACGGCCGCGGCCGCCTGGTCGGCGCGGTGTCGGTCGGCGGCGGACCCAGCTCGCACGCGGCGATCATCGCCCGCGGCCTCGGCCTGCCCATGCTGGCCGGCGTCGGCGAGGCGGTGCTCGGCGCGGCCGCCGGGCACCCGGCGATCCTCGACACGGCGACGGCGGCTCTCGTCGTGGACCCGCCCCCCGCCGACCTCGCGCGAGTCTCGCCGCGACCCCGGAGCGCGCCGACGGCGACCGCTGGTCCGGGCCTCGTGCATACCGCCGACGGCGAGCTTGTCACCGTGCTGTGCAATGTCGCCTCGGCGGCCGAGACCAGGCTCGGCCTGGCCGGCGGCGCGGCGGGCGTTGGCCTGCTGCGCACCGAGATCCCGTTCACCCATGTCCGCGCCTGGCCGTCTCGCGACGAGCACCTGGCCCGGCTGACGCCCGTGCTCGCCCTGCTCACGGGCAAGCGGGCCGTTGTTCGGCTGCTGGACTTCTCCGGCGACAAGATCCCGCCGTTCCCCGGCGCCGAAGGCCTGCGCGCCCTCCTGCAGGCGCCGGGAGCGCTGCGCGACCAGCTCGCCGCGATCATCGCGGCCGGGGCGGCCACCGAGCTGGCGGTCATGATCCCGATGGTCCGCACGCTTGACGAGGTGCGGCACGTGCGTGCCGAGCTGGCCAGCGCCGCGATGGCGGCCGGGACCGACCCGCCGCCGCTCGGCATCATGGTCGAGGTGGCCGCCACCGCGGCGGCCGCGGCGGACTTCGCGGCGCACGCGGACTTCTTCTCCGTCGGCACCAACGACCTCACCGCCGACATCCTTGGCCGCGAGCGCGGCGCGCTCCATCCCTCCGCCGCGTCGCGGCGTTCCGTGGTGACCCTCATCGCGCACGTCGTCGGCGCCGCGCGGCAGGCGGGCATCGCGGTGTCGGTGTGCGGCGACGCGGCGGCCGACCCGCAGGTGCTGCCGCTGCTGCTCGGCGCCGGCGTGCGCACGCTCAGCGTCGGCGCGGCCCGGGTGCCGCAGGTCGCCCGGTGGATCGCGCAGACCGACGCCGCCGAGGCGGCCGCGAAGGCGGCGGACCGCCATGCCAGCTGACGCCCCCAGGCGCTTGAATTTGTTCCGGGTTTCTGCCGTCAGGACAGCGGCAACCGGGGACAAATCCCGCATGGCGCCGGTTCAGCTCAGGACACACATTCAGCGAGACCGGAAAACACTCAGGATATGCCCATGCCACAGGTAGGGATCGTGCTTGTCTCGCACAGCGCCCGGCTCGCCGAAGGCGCCGCGGACCTGGCCGCGCAGGTCGGCGGCGGGACCGTCACCGTGCTCGCCGCCGGCGGCACAGACGACGGCGGCCTGGGCACGAGCGCGGACAAGGTCGCGCGCGCCCTGCACAGCGCCGAGGCGGGCGCGGGCGTCCTCGTGCTGCCCGACCTTGGCAGCGCGGTGCTCACCGTGCGGGCGCTGCTCGCGGACCTGACGGGCGCCAGCGTGGTGCTCGCCGACGCGCCGTTCGTCGAGGGGGCGGTCGCGGCCACGGTGACCGCCGCCGCCGGAGCGAACCTGACCGCGGTCGCCGAGGCGGCGGAGGAGGCGTGGCATGCCCGCAAGCTCTGACTCGATCACGCTCGAAGGGGACCTGCACGCCCGGCCGGCGGGCGCGCTGGCCGTGGCGGCCTGCCGGTTCGCCGCCGCCGTGTCGGTCACGGCGGGCACCCGTACGGTCGACGCCAAGAGCGTGCTCGGCGTGCTGGGCCTCGGCGCGACCAGCGGGCAGCGGGTCACCGTGTCGGCCGACGGGCCGGACGCCGCGGAGGCGGTGGCGGCGCTCATCGCGATCCTCGGCGACGCGACCCGCGTCGGCGGCTGACCGAGCCGGACTAGCTGTACCGCAGGAGCACCGCGACGACGTCGGTGCCGGGGTTGTCAGCGGCATGGGTGGACCCGCCGGCCAGCTGCTCCGTGGTGCCGGGGATCCGGGCGACCGAGTCGATCGTGATCTCGTGCACGCCGACCGGGAGCACCGCCGGGGTCAGCTTGCCCGCCGCGTAGTGCAGCAGGTACGACGTGCCCGCCACCGGGCCCTGCATCGGCAGCCAGAGCCCGCCGGTGCCGTCTGTGCTGATCTGCGGGCTTGGGCCGAACCCGAACTGGCCTTCGGCCACCTTGGCCCAGGTGCGGCCGTCGTAGTGCAAGACAACGATCGGGCCGCCCTCGTCCTCGGCGACGCCGTTGCCGAGCGCGTAGACGTCGCTGTCGGAGTAGGCGAAGATGCCGGTCACCTGCGGGTCGTTGAGCGGGCCGGGGATCACCGGCGGGAGCAGCTTCTTGACCGACGTGGCGACCCACTTGCCGCCGGTCCAGTGCTCCACGTCAACGCCGCTGAACCCCCAGACGTCGGTCGCTGACAGCGCGCTGCCGCCCTGGAGGTTCTTGCTGACCTGTGTCCAGGTGCTCCCGTTGTAGTGCCAGACGCCAAGCGCGGGCTGCATCGGGAACGCCGCTTGCCCGAACACCCAGATGTCGGTGGCCGCGAGCACCGCGGCGTCGCCGATCTCGTCGGCGAACGTCTTGACCACCGACCATTTGGCGCCGTTCCAGTGCAGCACCCGGGACTTGGCGGCGCCGAAGCCCTGGGTGAACGCCCACACGTCCGACGGCGACGTCGCGCCCGCCGCGATGACCTGCTCGTCGAGCTTGCCGATGAACGGCGCCTTGTTCCACTTGCCCCCGCTGAGCTGGTACGCCCGCGGCGCGATCGTGCTGCCCGTTCCGTCGAACGCCCAGGCGGTCGTCTTCCCTGTGGCGGCGATCGCGGTGAATTCCCCGCTTATGTCGGTCTTCACCTTCGCGACGATGCGCCAGCTCGGATCCGCCGCGCGCGGCACGGCGGCCGCCGCGCTCGCCCCGCCGATCGCCAGCAGCCCGGCCACGGCGGCCACGATGGAAACACGCGTGCCTTGCATATGTTCTCCCGAGGTGTCGAGGTCAGCTGTACTGCAGGAGCACGGCGACGACGTTTGCGCCGAGGTTGCCGACCGCGTGGGTGAACCCGCCGGCCAGCTGCTGCGTGCTGCCGGGGATCTGGGCGACGGCGTCGGTCGTGAGCGTCCCTGCCTTGCCCGGCGTCGCGGCCTTGGTCAGCTTGCCCGCCGCGTAGTGCAGCAGAGAGGACGCGCCGCCTTCCGCCGGGCCCGTCATGGCCAGCCACAGCCCGCCGCCGCCGTCGGAGCTGACCTGCTGGAACTCGGGGCCGAACCCGAACAGGCCCCGGGCGACCCTGGCCCAGCTGTGACCGTTGTAGTGCAGCACCACGACCGGGCCGCCGTCGTCTTCCTGGTTGCCGTTGCCGACCGCGAAGACGTTGCTGTCCGACAGCGCGAGGATGGCGACGACCTGCGGGAGGTTGAGGCCGGTGCTCTGCTTCGGCGGCAGCAGGGCGCTCACCGAGGTCGCCTTCCACGTGTGGCCGTTCCAGTGCTCGACACTCGTGCCGGTGAACCCCCAGACGTCGGTCGCGGACAGCGCGCTGCCGCCCGAGATGTTCTTGGCGACCTGCGACCACGTGTGGCCGTTGTAATGCCACACCCCGAGCGCGGCAACGACGTGCGGCACGGCCAGCACCCCGAACACCCACACGTCGTCAGGCGCCAGGACCGAGATCGCGTTGATCTCGTCGGCGAAGACCTTCACCACCGACCACTTCGCGCCGTTCCAGCGCACCACCTGCGCTTCCCCGCCGTTGACGTTGTCGACCGCCCAGACATTCGACGGCGACGACGCGGCCGCCACGTCGACCTTCTCACCGGTCTTGCCCGGGAACGCCACCTTCTTCCAGGTGCCGCCGCTGCGCTCCCACGCCGTCGGGGCCGAGCTGAACCCGATCCCGTCGAACCCCCACCCGGTCGTCGCGCCTGTCGCGACCACCGCGGTGAAGTCCCCGTTGAGGTCGGTCTGCACCGACTTGACGATGTGCCAGCCCGGCGCCGCCGCCGGCCGCTGCCCGGCGGTCGCGCTCGCCGCCGTCGCCACGCTCATCGCGAGCAGGGCGACGACCCCGCCCGCGGTCCAGGCCATCCTGCGCGACATTGTTCCTCCCGTTTTTGCTGGGATGCTTCTGACTTATGACGCGTAATGGGGCGGTTAGGTTGAATTCCCGGACAACCAGCCCAGCAGCAGGTCGTTCAGCGGCTCCGGTGCGTCCAGGGGTATCCAGTGACTGGCGCCGGCGATCTCCGCGTACCGCCACGGCCCCGTGACGAGGTCGCCGGAGGCGCGCATCCGCGCGCCATCCAGGTAGCGGTCGCCGTCGGACCAGATGCCGAGCGTCGGCTAGGCCGCCGCCCACCACGATCATGCGTGCCCTGGCTGAAGTCCCCTCGCATGGAATGCCCTGGTTCGACGCTCATCGTGCCACGAGACCGCAGGGCGGGGAACCCCGGGCCGGTCGCGTTCACGCCGCCCCCGTTCTCCGCGCGAAAACGGGGGCTGAGCAGGCGCGACGGCCCGTTCGGGATAATTATTTGATTTTCCTCCCGACACCAGAAGTTTGCCGTCGATTGAACGGTTAAGTGCGCCACCCGGCGGGGCAATGTATTACGGCTCCACTAGGATCGCATCGTGGGTGACCGGATTGTTACCTGGCCGAACGCGCTGAGCGCCGCGCGGCTGGCGGGCGTCCCCGTTTTCCTGTGGCTGGTCATCGGGCCGCGGACCACGGAGGCCGACCTCGTCGCGGTGGGGATCCTCGCGCTCGCGGGTTTGTCGGACTGGCTTGACGGGAAGCTGGCGAGGATGCTCAACCAGACCAGCAGGCTCGGCCAGGTCCTGGACCCCGCCGCCGACCGGCTGTACATCGCCGCCACGATCATCGCCCTGGCGGTGCGCGGGATCATCCCGTGGTGGCTGCTGTCGGCGATCGCCGCCCGCGAGCTCTGCGTGGGCATGGCGCTGCTCGTGCTGCGGCGGCGGACCCCGTACGGCACGCTGCAGGTCAGCTTCGTCGGCAAGGCGGCGACCTTGTGCCTTATGTACGCGTTCCCGATGCTTTTCCTCGGCGCGCACGGCGGGACCGCCGCGGAGGTCGTCCGCGTGATCGGGTGGGCGTTCGCCATCTGGGGTACTGCCTTGTACTGGTGGGCTGCCATGTTGTATGTCACCCAGGTACGTGACCTGGTGAAAGGAGCGGCTGCGTCTTGAAGGCCGTCGTGATGGCAGGCGGAGAGGGCACCCGGCTTCGCCCGATGACCGCCAACCAGCCTAAGCCGCTGCTGCCGGTCGCTAACCGGCCGATCGTGGAGCATGTCCTTCGCCTGCTCAAAAAGCACGGGTTCACGGAAACCGTCGTCACCGTGCAGTTCCTCGCCGCGCTGGTGCGGAACTACTTCGGCGACGGCGAGGACGTGGGCATGTCCTTGCAGTACGCGACCGAGGAGATGCCGCTCGGCACCGCGGGCAGCGTGAAGAATGCCGAAGACGAGCTGCGGGACGACACCTTTCTCGTCATTTCCGGTGACGCCCTCACCGACATGGACCTGTCGGAGATGGTCCGCTTCCACAAGGACCGCGGAGCGCTTGTCACCGTCGGGCTGACCCGGGTGCCCGACCCGCTGGAGTTCGGCATCGTGATCGCCAACGAGGACGGCAAGATCCAGCGTTTCCTGGAAAAGCCGACCTGGGGACAGGTGTTCTCGGACACGGTGAACACCGGCGTCTACATCATGGAGCCGGAGGTGCTCGCCGAGGTCTCGGCGAAGGAGTCGGTGGACTGGTCGCACGACGTGTTCCCGAAGCTGCTCGCGCGCGGCGCGCCGCTGTTCGGCTACGTGTCCGACCGGTACTGGGAGGACGTCGGCACGCTGGAGAGCTACCTCAAGGCGCAGGCCGACGTGCTGAACAAGAAGGTGTGCACCGACATCGCCGGGTTCGAGGTCTCGCCGGGGGTGTGGGTCGCCGAGGGCGCGGACGTGGACCCGGACGCGGTGCTGACCGGGCCGCTGTGCATCGGCGACTACGCGAAGATCGAGGCCGGCGCGCATCTGCGCGAGTACAGCGTGATCGGCGCCAACGTGGTGGTCAAGGAGGGCGCGTTCATCCACCGGGCGGTCGTGCACAACAACGTGTTCGTCGGCCAGGGCACCACGCTGCGCGGCTGCGTGGTCGGCAAGAACACCGACGTGATGCGGCTGGCGCGGATCGAGGAGACCGCGGTCATCGGCGACGAGTGCGTTGTCGAGCCTGAGGCCTACATCTCCGCGGGGGTGAAGGTCTACCCGTTCAAGACCATCGAGGCCGGCGCGGTCGTGAACACCAGCGTGGTGTGGGAGTCGCGCGGGCAGCGGACCCTGTTCGGCCAGCGGGGCGTCTCTGGCCTCATCAACGTGGAAGTGACGCCTGAGCTCTGCGTCCGGCTGGCGTCCGCCTACGCGACCATGCTCAAGAAGGGATCCACGGTTACCACCTCGCGCGACGTCTCGCGGGCGGCGCGCACCCTCAAGCGGGCCGTGCAGGGGGCGCTGAATGCCTCCGCGATCAACGTGATGGACCTGGAGGCGCTGCCGCTGCCTGTGGCGCGGTTCGAGACGGCGCGCGCCAACTACAGCGGCGGCATCGCGCTGCGCACCACGCCGGGCGACACCCAGTCGATCGACATCATCTTCCTCGACGAGCAGGGCGCCGAGCTGTCCCAGGCGGCACAGCGCCGGCTGGAGCGGGTCTTCTCCCGGCAGGAGTTCCGGCGGGCGTTCCCCGGCGAGATCGCCGAGCTCTCGTATCCGCCGCGCGTCGTCGAGTGGTACACCCACGAGCTGCTGCGCTGCGTCGACCTGTCCGGGGTGCGCGGCGCGGGCCTGAAGGTGGTCGCCGACTGCGCGGGCGGGACGGTGTCCCTGGTGCTGCCGACGCTGCTCGGCCGGATCGGCGTCGAGGTGCACACGCTGAACAACCGGCTTGATGAGGTGACGCCGACGCAGAACGTCGCGCAGCAGCGGGCCGGGCTGCAGCGGCTCGCCGAGGTCGTGTCCTCTTCCAAGGCGGCCTTCGGCGTGCGCTTCGACCCGGTGGGCGAGCGGATCCACCTCGTGGACGAGAAGGGCGCGCTGGTCAGCGACGAGCGCGCGCTGCTCGTCGTGCTCGACCTGGTGGCCGCCGAGCGGCGGCACGGGCGGGTCGCGCTGCCGGTGACCACGACTCGGGTCGCCGAGCAGGTCTGCCGGTTCCACGGCGTGCAGGTGGACTGGACGCCCACGTCGATGGACGCGCTGACCAGCGCGGCGGCCCGCGCCGACGTGATCTTCGCGGCGGACGGGCGCGGTGGGTTCGTGGTCCCTGAGTTCGGGCGGACCGTGGACGGCATCGCCACCTTCGTCCGCCTGCTTGGCCTGGTCGCGCGCACCCGGCTGACGCTCAGCCAGATCGACGCGCGCATCCCGCCCGCGCACCTGCTGCGGCGGTCGGTGCCGACGCCGTGGGCGGCCAAGGGCAGCGTGATGCGCACGGTGGTCGAGGCGGCGGGCGACAACCCGGTCGACACGACCGACGGGGTCCGGATCGCGGACCCCGAGCGTGGCTGGGTACTGGTGCTGCCTGACCCGGCCGACGCGGTGACGCACCTGTGGGCTGAGGGCACCGACGCCGACTCGGCGCAGCTGCTGCTCGACCAGTGGGCCGCCGTGGTCGAGCAGGCCGAGCAGTTAGCCAGCCGGAACGAGCTGGCGAACAGGACCATGCGCGGATGGTGACTCGCGGTAAGCATTGACATACCAGGAGTCCCAGACTTGTCTTGGCGTCCCAGTCGGCGCAGACTTGCGGCGATCCCTGTAACAACGCGCGAATTATGGCCCCGTCCTCAGGTAATCTGTGTTAATTACGCAGACGTAGAGATTTTGCGATGCATGGTAAACGGCCACGCGCACCGCAGGTGAGCAGCTGGCGCGTGACCGGGAGGTGAAGCGGCTGTGTGGCGGAAACGTCGCGAACGAGGCGGCAAGCGCGGGCTGTTCGCGTGGCGCATGGACCGGCACCCCTCCGCACAGGTACCTTTGGCAGCGTCGCCCGACGCGATGCTGCGCGAAGGCGCCACGCCGGGTGAGGGGAGGCCGAGTGGAGCCATGCCAGGTGTGTACTGTTCCCGGTGCAGCCGGCCGAATCCGGTCGGGGCCAGGTACTGCTCGCACTGTGGCGCCCCGCTGAGCCGCGCCGCCGCCGACCGCGGCTGGGGCTCACCGCAGGAGCGGGGCTGGGGTGGCGCCGGAGGCGGTTCCGACCGGCCGGGCGAGACCACCTCGGTGATCTCTCCTGTCCTCGGCGGCGAGCCCGAATACGTCGACGAGCCTTCCCCCGACTATTCGGTCGCCGACTCACTGCCGCCAGGCACCGCGCTGCTCGTCGTGCTCCGGGGTCCGAACGCCGGCAGCCGTTTCCTGCTCGACGACGACTTCACGAGCACCGGGCGCCACCCGGACAGCGACATCTTCCTCGACGACGTGACGGTGTCGCGGCGGCACGCCGAGTTCTACCGGTCAGGCGACCACTTCACCGTGCGTGACGTCGGGAGCCTGAACGGCACGTACGTGAACAGGGAGCGCATCGAGGAGGCCGGGTTGGTCGGCGGTGACGAGGTGCAGATCGGCAAGTTCCGGCTGCTGTTCCTGACCCGCAGCCCGGAGGTCGGCAGGCGTCGCGGACCTGGAGCGCAGGATTACGCATGACCGGCGGCCAGCGCCCCGGGCTCGTCCGCGGACACGCCTCGGCCCGGGCTAGCGTCGGCATCGGGCAGGTACTGGCCGAACTGCGCCAGGAATTTCCGGACATCAGCCCGTCGAAGATCCGCTTCCTCGAGGCCGAGGGGCTGATCCAGCCGGCCCGCGCGGAATCCGGGTACCGGCGGTTCGCGGTGGCCGATGTCGAGCGGCTGCGCTTCATCCTGACCGCCCAGCGCGACGAGTACCTGCCGCTGCGGGTGATCAAGCAGCGGCTCGACACGATGGAGGGAGTCGCCCCGCCCGAGCCCGAGGCGATGACCCGCAGCGAGCTGCTCCAGGCGACGGGGGCGGATGAGGGCATCCTCGCCGAACTCGAGGACTACGGGCTGGTGCGCCGTGCCCGTCACTACGGCACCGAGGCGGTCCTCGTGGTCCGGTCGGCGGTGGCGCTGCGCGAGTACGGCATCGAGCCGCGGCACCTGCGCGCGGTCAAGGCGGCCGCCGACCGGGAGATCTCCCTGGTGGAGCAGGTGGCGGCGCCGCTCGCGCGGCAGAAGGGGAGCCGGGAGCCCGCCCTGCAGGCCGCCCGCGACGTCGCCGCGCACATCGCGCGGCTGCACGCGACACTGGTCGAAAACGGACTTAGCGAGGCCGGACTGGCATCGGGAGCGCCTGCCGCGGGTACACATCCGACAGCGTCCGAAGCCCCGGGGCTGCGCTCGGCTTCCGGGCGGTAACGGGTGTAGTTTGGCAAGAAGAGTGGTTCGGTGCGCTTGGCCTCGCTTAGCGCGTGTGAGGACGGAGCTCTAGTGCGGCGGATGGAGGTCGTCGGCGTCCGAGTCGAGATGCCGTCCAACAGCCCGATCGTCCTGCTGAAAGAAGCGCAGGGGGACCGTTACCTGCCAATCTGGATCGGGGCGGTGGAAGCGACCGCGATCGCCTTCGCCCAGCAGGGGATGGTCTCGCTGCGGCCGCTGACCCACGACCTGTTCCGCGACGTGCTCGAGGTGCTGAACGTCCAGCTGCGCACCGTGAACATTACCGCGCTGCGGGACGGGATCTTCTACGCCGACCTCGTCTTCTCCAACGGGGCGGAGGTGAGCGCCCGGCCGTCGGACTCGATCGCGCTCGCGCTGCGGACCGGTGCGACGATCTTCGCCTCCGACGAGATCCTCGACGAGGCCGGCGTCGCCATCCCCGACGAGCAAGAGGACGAGGTCGAGAAGTTCCGCGAGTTCCTCGACACGATCTCGCCAGAGGACTTCGGCCGCTCGACCTGAGCGGGCGACGTCAGCGGCCTGAGCCCGACCGTGGTAAGCCCGTAGTGCCCGGCCCACCTGCGCTCTCTTGGCCGCGAATGTCGCGACTCGCCGCGGGAGATCGTTGACGTGCCAGGCCGGAGCGGCTTACGGTGCCAGTGCCGGGGGTAGTCACAGGAGGTGGCCGTGTCGGTAACAAGGGGTGGGTCCGGTGATCTGCAGGGCACGCTCTTCGACGGCGACCCCGAGATCGGCTACCGGGGGCCGACGGCCTGCGCCGCGGCCGGGATCACCTACCGTCAGCTGGACTACTGGGCGCGAACCGGGCTGGTCGAGCCGAGCGTGCGCGCCGCCCACGGATCGGGTTCGCAGCGGCTGTACGGCTTCCGCGACATCCTCGTGCTCAAGGTGGTCAAGCGGCTGCTCGACACCGGGATATCGCTGCAGCAGATCAGGACCGCGGTGCGGCACCTGCGCGACCACGGCACCGACGACCTGGCGCAGGTCACGCTGATGAGCGACGGCGTGAGCGTCTACCACTGCACCTCGCCTGACGAGGTGGTGGACCTGCTGGCGGGAGGCCAGGGGGTGTTCGCCATCGCCCTCGGCCGCGTCTGGCAGGACGTCGCCGGTGAACTCGCCGAACTGCCCGCGGTCCGCGCCGAAGACGGGCTGATCGCCACCGGCACCGACGAGCTCGCCACACGGCGGGCCCGCAAGATCGGGTTACAGTGCGCCAAGCGGCGCGCGCCGTCGGTTTCCAGGCGATTCTGCCGTTCTGTAGTCACATTGTGACTACAGGTCTTCTTGCTGTGCGCAACCTCCGTTGGCTATCGTCAGTCAAATGACACTCCTCGCTCAACGACGCGGCGCACTGCTCGCCGTGTCCGCACTCATTGCTTGCCTCACGCTCGCCGCTACTGCCTGCAGCAGCTCATCGAGCAGCTCGCCTAGCAGCACCTCGAGCGCTTTGCCCAGCGGCGATGTCTACGTGTTCTCCGCCGGATCACTGGACACCCTGATGACCAAGACGGTCGGACCGGCGTTCCACGCCGCGACCGGCTACACGCTGGTGGACACCTCGCACGGGTCGGGGACCCTCGAGGCCGACATCAAGGACAAGGTGGCCGTCGCCGACGTCTTCGTCAGCGCCTCGCCGGCGGACGTCGCCGGCCTCATGGGTGCCAGTAACGGTGACTGGGTCTCCTGGTACGCGGACTTCGCCGCGTCTCCGGAGGTTCTCGGGTACTATCCCAAGAGCAAGTTCGCCAAGGACCTCCAGACCATGCCGTGGTACAAGGTGATCACACTGCCCGGGTTCCGTCTCGGCCGGACCGACCCCTCCCAGGACCCCGGAGGCGTGCTGGCGGTGGAGGCCCTTGACGAGACCGCGGCGGCGCAGAATCTGCCGGCGCTGAAGACGCTGGCGACCGAGCAGTCGGACGTGTACTCCGAGGATCCCGAAGAGGCGGACATCCAGACCGGCCAGCTCGACGCCGCGTTCATGTACGAGGCCGACGCCAACTCCCAGGGCAGCCCCTACGTGAAGCTCACCGGCACCAACCTGGCAGGCGAATACACGATCGCGCTGATCAAGAACGCCCCCCACCTGGCCGCGGCCGAGGCCTTCATCAAGTTCCTGCTCGGCCCCACCGGCCAAGCCGAGATGAAGGCTGACAACTTCGAGATCATCTCGCCGGCGAAGCTGACTGGCTCTGGCGTCCCGAGCGCTCTCGCGAGCCTGTTCCAGTCATGACCTCTGGCAGGGCGCCGGGCCTGCTCCTCGGGCTCGGCGCCCTGCTGGTCCTCTACCTGGGATATCCGCTCGCGGCGTTCGTCTACCGCGTCACCGTCGAGCGCGGCGACGAAGGCTGGAGCGTCCCCGGGCTCTGGCCGGCCCTGGAAGTGTCGGTCCAGAGTTCCACGATCACGTTGCTCATCGGGGTGCTTGGCGGCATTCCGCTTGCTTATATCCTTGCCCGCCGCCGCGGGTGGCTTTCCTCGGCGGTCCTCGTGCTCGTCCAGCTCCCGCTGGCCGTGCCGCCGCTCATCAGCGGCATCCTGCTGATCTACATCGTCGGCCCGTACACGTTCCTCGGCCAGCTGTCGGGGGAGCAGCTCACCCAGACGATGTACGGGCTCATCATCGCCCAGTCGTTCGTCTCCGCGCCGTTCCTGATCGTGGTGGCCCGCAGCGCCTTCCGCGCCGTCGACCCGGCGCTCGACGACGTCGCCGCCACCCTCGGCCACGGCCCGCTGGCCCGGTTCCTCCGGGTCGACGTGCCCGCCGCGGCGGACGGCCTGCGGGCCGGGATGATTCTCATGTGGCTGCGCGCCTTCGGGGAGTACGGCACGACCGTGGTCCTTGCCTACCACCCTTACAGCATCCCAATCTACGTCGACAACCTGTTCTCCTCCGCGCCACTGTCGCAGGACGAGGCTCCGACGATCCTCGCTTTCGGCGTCGCCGCGCTGGCGATCTCCCTCGGCCACGTCCGGCGCACAGCCCGCGTTCGGCGACGGCCGGTCCCGCTACCGGTCGCTCCCGTGTTGACGTCGCCGGTGCCGGTGGGCTTCGACATCGACGCAACCGTCGGGACCTTCCGGCTACGGGTGGCGCACCCGGCAGGCGGCCACCGCCTGGCCATCGTCGGACCGTCGGGCTCGGGCAAGTCGGTCACGCTGCGGGTCCTCGCCGGGCTGCTCGGGCCGGGCGCCGGGACCGTGACCTACGACGGCGCCGACGTGAGCCGCATCGCGACCGAGCGGCGCCGGATCGGCTACGTCCCCCAGGGGTTCGGCCTGCTCCCTGGACGCACGGTCTGGCAGCAGACGGTCTTCGGCGTGCACGCGGATCCGGCCAGGGCCGCCTGGTGGCTGGAGACACTCCACCTCCACGACCTCCTCGACCGCCTGCCTGAGCAGCTTTCCGGCGGGCAGCGCCAGCGGGTCAGCCTGGCCCGGGCGCTCGCCGGAGACCCCCGGGTCGTGCTGCTCGACGAGCCTTTCTCCGCGCTTGATGCCCCGGTGCGGGCCGAGCTACGGCGGGAGCTGCGCCGCCTGCAGCGCGACGTCAACCTCTCCACGGTCCTTGTCACCCACGACCCGGAGGAGGCGGCGATGCTCGCCGACGAAATCATGGTCGTCAGCGACGGGCAGGTGCTCCAGTCCGGGAGCTGCCGCGACGTGTACCAGCGTCCCGCTTCGGCCGAGATCGGTCGCCTGCTCGGCATCGACAACCTCTTCGAGGGCGCGGCCGGCGTCCCAGGTGGCGGCCTCCCGATCGGCCTCGCCGCGGGTCTGCCGGCCGGCGCTCGGCTGCTGTGGCAGGTGCCGCCCGAAGCCCTCCGGGTCCGCACGGGACCGCCGCCGTCTGGCACCGACGGGTCGGCCGTCGACCTCGGTCAGGGCCGGGTGACCGACGTCGTCGACCTAGGCCGCACGGTGGAGGTTGTGGTTGAGTTGTCCTGCGGAATCGAGCTCAGGGCCCGGACCCTCGATGGGCCCGACCTCAGCGTCGGGGCCACCTGCCGCGTGGAGACAGACACGGAGGCCGTGTCGGTCTGGCCGGAGCAGGCGGTTACCGGACCTCGACGTGATCCGGCACGTCTGGCGTGACGGCCAGCGAGACGGCCATACCGGCGACCGGGGACCATCGATGGGGCCACCGGGACTTTCGTTATCATCGCTTTAGCATCCATACGGGCCTGGAGCGCGCGTGCTTAATGCCGACATCGACGATGACCACCGTGATCTCGCCGTGTACGCGGCGGTCGCTGCCCCGCCGGGGGAGCGGCCGGCCCTGTTCGGGCCGTCAGCGGCCGGGCAGACGACGCTGCCTGGCCGGCGCGTGCACGATCGCTGCACGCCATGACCGGTCAGCGAGCAGGCCAGGGGCGGCCGGGAGCGGCGGGTCAGCATCGAGTCGCCGGTCCGCCGGACCAGCAGGCCGTGCCCGCCCGGCCGGACAACGCCGGCGACGGCCGCGGGCAGCAGCCAGGCACCGGGCGGGCCGGCGCGCGGCTGCGGCTGGCCCGCAAGGCCAGGGGCTTCTCCCAGGCGCAGCTTGCCGGGATGGCACGGGTTTCGCGGCAGGCGGTCTCGGCGGTCGAGGCCGGGCTGTCCGATCCGTCGCTGCGGGTCGCGCTGGCGCTGGGCCGGGCGCTCGGCGTCACAGTGGAAGAGCTGTTCGGGCCGGCCACGCCCGATCCGTCGGTGCCGGTGCGCGCGCTGGCGCCCCTCGGCGGCAAGGGCACCCGGGTGTCGCTCGCCCCGATGGGGGAGTCCTTCGTCGCACTGCCGTTGTCGGGCGCCACCGCGACCAGGGCAGGGTTCGCACCGGCCAGCGGCCGGGTCAGCGGGCCGCAGCAGGTGACCCCGCTGCGGCCGCACCGGCCGACGCTTGTGGTGGCCGGCTGTGATCCCGCGCTGCCGCTGCTGGAGCTGCCGCTGAGCCTGCTCGATCCGCCAGTGGAGTTCCTGTGGTGGCCCTGCGCCAGCTGGGAGGCGCTCAACCTCGCGGCGGCCGGGCTGGTCCACGTGGCCGGAGCGCACCTGCGTGGCCAGTCGGGCGACTACAACAGCGGCCCGGCCAGGGAACTCCTGCGCGACGGCGCCGACATGATCGGTTTCTGCTCCTGGCGCGAGGGGCTCGTGCTCCGGCCCGAGCTGGCAGCCCAGGTCGGTGACGTGGCCGATGTTGTGTCCGCTGGCCTGCGCCTGGTGAACCGGAAACCAGGCGCCGAGGCCAGGTGCGTGCTCGACCGCGAGCTGGCCAGGCTCGGCGTCAGCGGGCCTGGCCTGGCCGGGTACGACACCACCGCGACCGGGCATCTGGAGGTGGCGGCGGCGATCGCGGCCGGGCTGGCCGACGCGGGTGTGGCCAGCGAGCCCGCCGCCCTCGCCTACGGCCTGGCCTTCGTGCCGCTCACCGCGGAACGATTCGACCTGCTCATCCCGGCTGGGCAGACCGGGACGCGGGAGGTGCAGGGCCTGCTGCGGGTGCTGTCATCGTCCTGGCTGCTCGGCCAACTGGCCCACCTGCCTGGCTACGACGTGACGCAGTGCGGCGAGCGGATCGCTTCGCTTCCACCGACCTGACCCGACCGCACCCGGGTCACCGGGTGTCGGCGAGCGGACAGCGGCCGTGTCGGCCGGGTGACCGGCAGTCGCGCTGGTGGCGGGCAGTCTTGGGGGCAGCCGGTCGTTCCGGAACCTCAGGTGGGGATAGTCGCGGAGCCCGTCGCGCCGGACGGCGGCCGTGGCCGCGCGCCCGCCACTTTGCGCGAGGCGCTCGCGCCAAGTGGCGCGTAACAATTCCGCCGCGGCGGCAAGACAGGTTTATGTCTTGTCCGCTAAACTAGCCAGCACAGCCAGTTATCTCGTCCGGGAGAGTTCCTTGCCGCGATTTTCGCGGCCAGGGCGCCGAAGGGGCAACAATCCCCGGAACCTCTCAGGCACCAAGGACCGGGCGGGATTAGGCACTCTGGAGCCGAACCGGTGACAGACGGGGAGCCGACGACCGGGGAGGCTCCTTGACCGCCGATTTGTCCGCTTTCGCGAACCGCCACATCGGGCCCTCGCCCGAGGACCGGCAGGCCATGCTCGCCAGGCTGGGTTACGCCTCGCTGGAGGAACTGGCCGCCGCCGCGCTCCCGGCCGCCGCGCAGCCGCCCGGGTCCCTGGCGGCGCTGCCCGCCCCGCGCACCGAACAGGAGGCGCTGGCCGAGCTTCGGCGCATCGCCGACCGCAACACCGTGCGCGTGTCCATGATCGGCCTCGGCTACTACGACACGTTCACCCCCGCGGTGATCCGCCGCAACGTGCTGGAGAACCCGGCCTGGTACACCGCGTACACGCCGTACCAGCCGGAAATATCCCAGGGGCGCCTCGAGGCGCTGATCAACTTCCAGACCGTGGTCGAGGATCTGACCGGGCTGCCGGTGGCCGGGGCGTCCATGCTCGACGAGGCCACCGCCGCGGCCGAGGCGATGACCATGGCCCGGCGGGTGACCGGCAAGGGCCGGGTATTCCTCGCCGACGCCGACTGCCTGCCGCAGACGCTGGCGGTGCTGGCCACTAGGGCGGAACCGCTCGGCATCGAGCTGGCCGTCGCGCCGGTCACGCCCGAGCTGATCGCGGCGCAGCCGGACGGGGAGCTGTTCGGCGTGCTGCTGCAGTATCCCGGCGCCAGCGGTGCGGTGCGCGACCTGGGTCCCGCGATCGGGGCGGCGCACGGCCGGGGCGCGGTGGCGGCGGTGGCCGCCGACCTGCTGGCGCTGACGCTGATCCGTCCGCCGGGCGAGCTCGGCGCCGACATCGCCGTCGGCAGCGCGCAGCGGTTCGGCGTGCCGATGGGTTTCGGCGGCCCGCACGCCGGCTACATCTGCGTCCGCGACGCGCTCAAGCGGCAGCTGCCGGGCCGGCTGGTCGGCGTGTCGGTCGACGCGGACGGCCACCCCGCGTACCGGCTCGCGCTGCAGGCCCGCGAGCAGCACATCCGCCGCGAGAAGGCGACCAGCAACATCTGCACCGCGCAGGTGCTGCTCGCGGTGATCGCCGCCATGTACGCCGCCTACCACGGCCCGGACGGGCTCAGCGCGATCGCCCGCCGGGTGCACCGCAGGGCCGCCGTGCTCGCGCAGACGGCGCGCGACCAGGGCCTCGACGTCGAGACCAGCGAGTTCTTC
>NZ_JASIAL010000127.1:0-6463 GCF_030042015.1 Trebonia sp.
TAGAGCGTGATCAGCCGCGGGTCGATGTACGACGCGCGGGCAACCGCCGGGGTGTCACCGAGCCAGTCCGCGACGCCCCGGACGCTGGCGTTGACCACGTTCTTGGCGGCCCGTGCCGAGGAAGGCTGGTCCGCCGCGGCCAGCAGCAGGGCCATCAGGACGGTGGCGTTCCAGGTGCGGAACTCCTTGGCCGTGAAGTGGCCGTCGGCGTGTTCGGCGACATAGGCGCTGACATCGTGCGAGTGCAGCGGGCGCCATGCAGAGCCTGCCGCCTGGAAGCAGAACAGCGCCGGCAGCCCGTTGTCGCTGCGGGCGAGCGCGCGCACCGTCGGCAGCACCGCCGGATCGTTGACGGTGATGGCCCGGCGCTTGCCTTCCTTGGCGACGTAATCGAAGACGAGGCCGTCTCGTCGCACGCTGACGTGCCGCTTCTCCAGCGTGGCGGCCCCGTAATGGTGATCGAGCTCGGCGTAGCGCTCGCCGCCGATCCGGAACAAGCCGAGATCGATGAGGCGGACGGCACTGGCCGCAACCCGGTCGCGGTCCAGCCGGCGCTTGCGCAGGTCGCGCAGCGTCGCCGTGCGCAGCTGGGGCAGCGCGGCGGCGAACCGCAGCATGTGCGCGAACTTCTGCTCATCGCGCTGCTCGCGCCAGAGCTGGTGATACAGGTACTGGGTCCGGCCACGGCTGTCCACGCCGGTGGCCTGGATGTGCCCCAGCGGGTCAGGCGAGATCCAGACGCTGGTCCAGCCGGGCGGGATGGCCAGCGCCTTGATCCGCTGGATCGTCTCGGCGTCGCTGACCGGCGCGCCGGACGGGTCCAGGTAGGCAAAGCCGTCGCCGGCGCGTACCCGCGTGATGCCAGGATTGCGCGGGTCGACGCGCGTCAGGCCGGCTACCGCCGCGGGGTCTGCCACCACTATTGCCTACCCTGAACCAGTTGCCGTCAGCAGTTGCGGAGCTGGCACTCGGCGAGCGTGACTTGCGGCGTGCCACCGGCGGTCGGCTCATGCAAGCGGGGATCGCGCTTGGCGCGGGGGCGCATCTGGATGGCCACGAGGAGGCCGGCCAGGACTATGACGCCGGCCGCGATCAGGAACGAGAGCCGGTACCCGGCTGCCAGCGAGCCGGCCGCGTGGGCCGTCCGCGCCGCGGCCGCCGTGGCCAGGACGGCCAGCCCGACGGCGGCCCCGGTTTGCTGGCTGGTGGTGAACAGCGCCCCGGCCAGTCCCTGGTCCTCCCGGCGGACGCCGCTGGTGATCGCGATCGACGCGGTCGGCAGCGCCAGGCCGATCCCGAGCGAGGTCAAAAGCAGGCCGGGCAGGACCACGGTCGCGTAGGTGGCCGTGACCGAGACCTGCGCGAGCCACAGCTGCCCGCCTGCCAGGCAGGCGAGGCCGGCCAGCAGCACCTGCCAGGCGGGCAGCCGGGCCAGCAGCCGGCGGGTGCCGAGCGTTGACATCACGACGACGGTCACCGTGGAGGGAACCAGCGCGAGTCCGGTCTGCAGCGGGCTGAAGTGGAGCACCTTCTGCAGGAACAGGGACACGAAGTAGACGTAGCCGGCCAGCACCGCGCCGATCATCACCATCGCCGCGACCGCCGCCCGCCGGGACGGCGCGGAGAAGATGGCCAGCGGCAGCATGGGCGCGGACGCGGTCAGTTCCGCCCGGACGAACGCGACGCCGAACACGACGGCCGCGATGAGCGCGGCGATGGTCACCGGCGCGGTGAAGGTGTGCTGCTGGCCGTAGCTGAGCCCGAAGATCAGGGCCGCGATGGCGGCCGTCACCAGCAGGGCACCGCGGTAGTCCAGCCGGGCCCCGCCCGCCCCCGCGGCCGTGGGCAGCCGCCTGATCAGCGCCAGCATGATGACGATCAGCGGCGGGTTGACCAGGAAGACCGCCCGCCAGCCCAGGTACTGGGTCAGCACGCCGCCGGCCACGATCCCGGCGGTCGCGCCCGCCGCGGTGGTCGCCTGCCAGATGCTCAGCGCCCGCGTCCGTGCCGGACCCTCCGGGTTGGTCGTGGTCAGCAGCGACAGCGCGGCCGGCGACACGACCGCGCCCGCGGCCCCCTGCGCCAGGCGCGCCGCGATCAGCATCACCGGCCACTGCGCCAGGCCGCAGGCCAGCGAGGCCAGCGCGAACACGATCAGGCCGGCAGCCAGCATCCGCCGCCGCCCGAACAGGTCGGCCATCCGGCCGCCCACCAGCAGCAGCGATCCGAACGTCAGCGCATAGCCGGTCACCACCCACTGCAGCTCGGCAGCGGCCATGTGCAAGTCGTCCTGGATGGTCGGCAGCGCCACGTTCACGATGCTGAAGTCGAGCTGCAGCACGAACTGAGCGCAGCAGATGAGCGCCATCGCCTGCCCGGCCCGCCCGGGCTGGCCCGGGCTTTCCCGGTCCGGGCCTGCTGCCGCCGGCCGCGTACCGCGCTGACGCCGCAGAACTGACAAGTCTGGCACTCCTCGAGCCGGCCGCTGACCAGCGTTATGCCTCCATAGAAGCTAATTCTGTGGCAGCACTTGGGGATCCCCGCCAGGCCCGCACCCCAGCTGCTCCTTTCCATGTACCCGAACGAGCCGTGGCGTCTCATCACGCCGCCGCTTGCTGACAGCAGCGGCATGGCGACCCGCTCGGTTATTGCCGGGGGACGGCGGGCTCGCGCCGTTATTGGTGGTGGGGGCCCCACCACCAATTGGCTTGTCGCTGGGGGCCCCACCGCCAATCCCTTCTGTGGCGGCCGCTGTCGAGATCCAGCGCAGCAGCCTGCTGCGCGGCTCCGCCGGAACGCAACAGGTTCTGGCGGATACTTCTCGTGTGGATCCGGGGATTGTCCGTTACAGCGAGCGGCCGGAACTCTGGGACGGCCTTGGCGATCTATTCGACGGCGTGTGGCCCGAGTACAACCTGCACGGCGACGTGCTCAACTACTACTGGCACCGGCTGTACGACGTGTTCCCCGAGTGGCAGTTCTTGCTCGTCGACCCGGCGGACCAGACGATCCTGGCCGAGGGCCACACGGTCCCTGTGGCCTGGGACGGCACCGATGAGGGCCTTGGCCCTGGCATCGACGCGACGATCGCCGGCGCCTTCGCGCTCCGGGCCGCGGGCGGCCAGCCGACGGCGGCCAGCGCGCTGGCGGCCGAGGTGCCGCCGCGCTACCAGGGCAGGGGGCTGGCCCCGGTCATGCTGACGGCGATGGCGGCCCTCACCCGCGAGGCAGGCCTGGCGCACCTGATCGCGCCGGTCCGCCCGAGCCACAAGGACCGGTACCCCACGATCCCTATCGAGCGCTACGCCCGCTGGGCCCGTGACGACGGGTCACCCCTCGATCCGTGGGTGCGGGTGCATGTCCGGATGGGCGCCCGCATCGGCCCGGTGATCCCGAAGTCCCTGCACATCGCCGGCACCGTCGCGGACTGGGAGTCCTGGACGAGGATGCGGTTCCCGGAGACAGGCGACTACGTGTTCCCGGCGGGCCTGGCCACCGTGCGCATCGACAGGGAGAAGGACACGGGCGAGTACTGGGAGCCCAACATCTGGATAATCCACGAGGTCAGCCCGCTGGCTGCAGGTGGCTGAGGATCTTGGCGGCGAGGGCGCTCGCGGCTTGCCGGCGGACGGCATCCAGGTTTGGGTAGATGACCGTGTTGACCGGCACGTCGTCTTCGACCTGGAACACGTTCTGGCCTACCAGGACCACGACGGTGTCGATCCCCGGGTCCCAGTATGCGGCGTAGCCCAGGCCGTGGATCGCGGGGCCGTCGGGGCTGTAATCGCCTATGTCGTTGCCGTCCGCGATCACGGTCAACTGAGCCCACGAGTCGCCGGCCACCGTGAGCGTGCCGTCGTCGGAGGCGGACACGCCCTTCTGGTTGAAGCCGCACACGTTGAGCGGGGGCTGGCTGGACTGGATGTGGCCGTCAATGCTGATCGTGATGTCCCGGAACGTGGCGGCAACGGCGAGCACGTCGGCCGACCGCAGCAGGGAGCAGGCCGACGGCGCAGGGGATGCCGGGCCGGTGGCGCCGCCCGCCACTGGGCCGCCGGCCAGGGCGGGGGTGGGAATGGTGCTGGGGACGCTCGGCACGGTGGGCGAACTGCCGCAGCCTGCCAGCATGGTCATCAGCAGGCCTGCCGCGATTGCCGCCGCGGCGGTACCCGGGCGTCGGACGGTGACGGGTCTCATGCGAACTCCCTGACGCGCTACGTCAACGGGTTGCGGGGCCTACACCCTGATCACGCGAAAGAGCGCCGGCAGGTTCGGCCCTGGCGCTGTGGGCGGCACTGATGGGCCGCGAAAACCGGCATCCCGGGTCACCACGGCGTCGATAGCCGAACGGTGGCCCCTGGCTGAGCAGCGGCCGGCCTCGATGGCGATCCGCTAGCTCGCCGGCAACCGGGAAACAGCCCAAACCAGATGTTTCTATAATAGGAACCAGGACGTATGCTTGTGCCATGGATGCGAGGGAGCTTGGTGCACGCGTCGCGGCTCTCCGCGAGGCGCGCGGAATGACAGGTCAGGAGCTTGGTGCTGCTCTCGGCCTTTCGCGGTCGCAGGTGTCAAAGATCGAACACGGTACCCGGCGGCTGGAGGTCAGCGAGGTCGCCGCGATAGCCGATGCCCTGGAGGTCAGCCTCGGAGAAATCCTTGGCGTAGAGCCCAGCAGCAGTCTGGCTTTGGCGGCCAGGGTCATGGACGCACCACAGGCCGATGACACGTTGCCGTCACGACGGCGAATGCGGCAACTGCTTGAGGCCGAAGCGACGCTAGTCAACGCGACCGGACTCCGGGAGGGCCGCCCAACCCCTTCCGGGCAGGACGTGCTCACGATGATCGGCATGCAGGGCATTCCGTCTAGCCGTGCGCCATGGCAGGACGGCGAGACACTGGCCAATCTCGTACGGCAGGGACTCGGCCTCGGCCGGGCGCCGATCGCGAACGTCGCCGACTTGGCGGAGCAGCACTTCGGACTCGACGTTGTCGCTTGGCCGACGGGCAATGCCGTCAGCGGTCTGTGTGCTCACGGTCAAGGCATTGCGATGATGCTGATCAGCACCGCATTCCCGCGCGGCCACCAGCGATTTACCGCGGCACACGAGCTGGCGCATCATCTGCTCCGCGATCCCAGGGAGATAGTACTCGACAGCGACCTGTACGACAGCAGCAACCCCATGGAGCGGCGCGCGAACGCGTTCGCCGCGGCCCTGCTGATGCCAGCCGACGGCTTGACCGACGTAATCGCTGGTCGCTCTATTGACGAAACAGTGCTATCGGGACTGATGCGCCATTTTGGCGTCAGCTTCTCGGCGCTGCTCTACAGGCTTGCAAGCCCCAGCGTGGGACTGCTCAGCACACAAGCGCGCGATGCCTGGCTGGAACAGCCAGTGTCGGCGGTACTTCGCATCGCGAATGACCCGGCACCAGAGGAACTGACCAAGCCGGACGAGTCGAGACGCATTCCCGCACGTCTGTGGCGCGCCGCTCAGGCTGGCTACCAGAGTGGCCGGGTCGGCATAGGCACCCTCGCCGCACTAGCTGACGAGTCTCCCGAACGCCTATTTGCCCGTCTCGCCGCCAATGACATCCGTCCGCCAGCGCCGGCCGATGACCTGGCGGACCTGTGACCAACCAGATACCAAAGCTGCTGCTCGATACATGCTCAATCATCAACCTGTCCTATTGCGCGCCGGTCGCCGCGATCTTCCGCAACCGCTACGAGGGGAGTGCCGGGTGGGTCCGGGCTGCACACGACGAACTTGTACGGCAACGCGGACGCCGACCCCCGCACCCACAGGCAGGGCGTGCTACAAACTGGGCAGCGACGTGGCTCGGCGCGCCCATCGAGATGACCGATATAGACCTGATTATCGCGACAGAAAGCATCCAGCGGGACATCGCAGCTGGCAGCGCCAATTCCGCGCTTGACCATCTGGGCGAGGCGGCGAGCATTGCCTTGCTCCAGTGGGCTGGAACCGGACGCCTGATCAGCGATGATCACGGCGCCAGGGGCGAGGCGCGAAAGCGAGGAGTCAGGACAAGCTCCACCGTTGGCGTAATGGCCCAATTGCTTACCATTGCCGGAAGCGGCATCGATGTAGCCATGGCTGACACTTATTTGGAGATCCTGCAGGCACAAGATCGAATGCACATGCAGTTGAAGTCAGTTGACCTGCTCGCAGGTGATCTCGGCCCCTGGCAGTAGGGCCTGCGCTGGGTTACGGTCGGGTGCCCGTGATCGAGTCGAGGATGGCCGAGGCGTACTCCTTCGGCATCTCCTCCCAGGCGAAGTGCCCGGCATCGAGGAGCACGAGGCGGCTGGCGGGCAGCCGCTCGTCGAGGAACTCCGCGTTGGCCAGCGGGACGGCGCGGTCACGGCGGCCGGCGATGATCGTGACCGGGGTCGCGATCCGCGGCAGCAGCCCGGCGAGCACGGGCAGCTCCTCCGGATACC
>NZ_JASIAL010000128.1:0-7214 GCF_030042015.1 Trebonia sp.
CCCGCGCTCGCCGTGGGTCCCCCGGCTAGCCCTCGCGGTGGGCGCGGCCGGCCTTGCCGCCGCGGCGGTCCTCGGCGGCGTCCTTGCCGCCACCCAGCAGCGGCTCGACTCCGCGCAGGCGCGCGGCCAGGAGATCGCCGTCGTGCTCGCGGCGCCCGACGCCCGGATCGCGTCCGGCCGCACGACCGTCGGCGGCACCGCGGTCGTGGTGGTTTCGCAGACCGAGCGGAAGATGGTCGTCACCAGCTCCGGCCTGCCCGGGCTGCCGTCGTCCAAGGTGTACGAGCTGTGGCTGATGGGGCCGGGCGGCACCCGGCCGGCCGGCCTGCTCCCGCCGCCGAGCGGCGGGAAGACCGCGCCGGTGCTCGCCTCCGGTGTGCTGGCCGGTGACACGGTGGGCATGACGGTCGAGCCGGCCGGCGGGACGGCCAGCCCGACGACCACGCCCATCCTGGTGCTGCCGCTGCCGGCGTGACTGCGCGCGGTCGGCTCAGTCCGGCCAGCGGAAGCGGGTCACCATGCCGCCGTCGATGGTGACCTCGCCCGCCGGGGTGTCCGCGTGCCGCCAGATGAGGTACCGGCCGGCGGCAAGGCCGGGGTAGACCGCCGCGTAGCTGGTGCCCGCGGCGGTCGCGCGCTCCCGGATCAGCGAATGCGTGCGGCGGCCTGCCGCATCGCCGGCCGCCAAGCGGCTGATCTCGATCTCCTGCCCGGCCAGGCCGGCGGGCGCCTCAAGGACGAGGGCGCCGACCCCGGCGCCGAGGTCGAGGACGACGCTGCCAGGGCCGGACGGGCCGGGGCTGTCTTCGTGCATCGTGGTTTGTGTCCCCGCCTTGTTCCTGTGGTCCCTGGTCACGACGGCGTGTCGAAGCCGCTGTATGGCACGCCCAGGTAGGGGAACCGGTCAAGGTACCCGGACGGGACGCTGGCGGCGGTCAGCCCGTCGGTGACCAGGCTCGCGGCCGCGTCGGGGGTGAACGACTTGTCCACCAGCGGGACCGTCACCCCGGCGAACGCGCGCAGCTCGATCGTGACCACGTCGTCGAACACCCGGCGGCCGTTGGGGAACCCGGCGAGGTCGCCGCCGAGGACGCCGAGCTGACTGGGGGGCTTGCCCGGCGGGATCGCGGTGTTGAGGCGGAGCATGTCGGCGAGGACCGGGCCGGTGTAGTTCTGGAACCCGGGCACGATGCCTGACGGCACCCCGGTGAGCAGGATCGCCTCCAGGTCGGCCCGCGCGGTGCCTGCCTGCACCAGCTTGGCCAGGTTCGGGAAGACGCCGGGGTAGAGCACGGGCAGCAGGGCGGACAGCCCGGGCTGGGCGAAGTACGAGGCGAACTGCTTGTCGTCGGCGGGCGGCAGGGTGTTCCACAGGTCCTTGCTGCCGAGCGGGATCACGACCTCGTTGACCAGCGGGTTGGCCAGCCGGGACACCTGACGGTACGGACCGCAGCAGAAGGTCTGGCTGCTGTCCGCGTCCCAGACCTCGGCCTGCTGGCGGCTCGCCGTCGTCCACACGCCGATCACCGAGCCCTGATCGCCGACGCTGCCGTGCTGGCCGCCCGACAGCAGCTGGGAGATGGGGACCTGGATGGCGATCGAGTGCACGTTCAGGTGGGCGGTGGCGTTCACGCCCGGCGCCGCCTTGGAAAACACGTGCATCCCGAACTGCGTGTGCAGCTCTTCGAACGGCCGCAGGTCGCCGAGGTCGAAGATCGCGCCGAGGTCCACGTAGAAGCCCTCGGCCCGCTGGCCCGCGAAGACGCTAATCCCGCCGGCGATGCTGTGCACAGCGGCCTGCGCCAGCTGCGCGTAGTTGGGTGTGGACAGCGGGCCGATATTGCACGGCGGGCAGGCGAGGCCGGCCGCGAGGACGGTGCTCTGGCCCTGCCGCACGCGGGTCACCGTGTAGGTCTGGCGGCTGTTCCAGTTCGGGCTGTCGAGCGTCAGGATCGGCCCGGTGTTGTACAGGAACGTGCCCGGGTCCGCCAGCGTGGTCTGGAAGGTGAACTGATAGGTGATGTCGGGCTGGCCGTCCGCGTCGTTGTCGACGTTGATCTCATACAGCACGTCGTCGCCGAACGCGTAGAAGTTCGGGCCGCCCGCCGGCCCCTCCAGCGGGATGTAGTTGGCGATGAGGGTGACCGTGTCCGGCTTGTCCGGGCTGACGAACGCGTACAGGTCGGTGCTGTCGGCGACCGGATCCTTGGAGATCTCCGGCGCCTCGCGGTGCGATGACATTCCTCAGCTCCCTTGCTGAACGGCCTGCAGCAGCTGGGCTGCGAGGGCGGGGTCCCGGAACCGGACCTGGGTGGTGCCGGCGAACACGTCCAGCTCGCCGGTGCTGGCGTCCCGCAGGTACACGACGAGCGGGCCGCCTTTCTCCGTCCTCCCGGCCGTCGCCGCGACGGGCCTGGCGGCCGGGGCTTTCGTGTCCGGGCGCGTCGCGGCCACCACGGCGCCGACCCCGGCGGCCGCGGCTATCCCGACCGCGCCCGCGCCTGCGGCGCCGCGCAGCACGGTACGGCGTGACATTCCAGACGGATCTGCGTCACTGTGAGCAGGCATGGTGTCCTCTCCTCGGCTGGCTGTTCACGCCACTAGTTCGGCTCAGGCCCGCCTCCGGATGGGCCGTCCGGTGGACTTAACCGAAGCGTTATCGCGCTGGACGTCGGCGGGCTGCTCGACCTGGCCCGCAGCGCGGGCGGAATAGCAGCCGGGAGTCCTATGTCGCGGACTCGGGGCGACCGCGCAGCAGGTGCCTGGTTTGTTCCGCGTGCCAGGTGAGGTCCATGGCGTCGAACCGCTCCAGTGCCCGTCCGAGGAGGGCCCGGTCGCCGCGGGCGATGCCGAGCGCGCGGAGCGCGAACGGCTCGGCGAAGGTGCCCTCCCGCAGCCACTTCGGCGCTTCCGCCTCGATGCGCTCGCGGTCGCCGAGCGCGGCGAGCGCGTCCAGGAAGGTCGACACCGGCTCCCACTCCCAGTCGAAGTCGGCGGGGGCGAGTTCGGCGAGCTTGCCGGTCTGGTGCCGGGCCAGGGCAAGGCGGATCCTGGGCGGCTCGAACCAGCCCTGGTACCACCGGCCGCCTGTCATGCCGAGTCCGTCCGCCTTCGCCTCAAGCCGGCGGGCCTCGTCCTCATCGCCTGCCCGCGCGCAGCCGGCCGCGCAGTTCAGCAGGATGGAGACGTCCAGGCAGCAGGGGGTACCCGCCGCCACGTTGGCGTCGACCACCCGTTCCGCCTCCCCCGCCACGGCCCGCACCTCCGCCCAGCGCCCGGTCACGCTGGCCAGGATGAGCTGCCAGCCCGTGCCGTGCACGCGGTGATGCGGGGTCAGGCCGGCCGCGGCCTCGATGGCCTGCGCGCTGGCCACCCCCGCCTGATCGAGGTGGCCGGCCTTCAGGTACACGAAGACGTTGGACATGAGCGCCGTCGAGCAGACGTCGGGATTGGGCAGCCCGGGCAGCAGCGCCATCACGTCATCCGCCAAGGTGCGGGCCCGGTCGAAGTCCCCGGCCAGGAGGGCACCGTAGGCGATGGTGTGCAGCATTGTGCAGCGAAGCTCGGCGTCGCCCAGCCGTTCGGCGATGGCCAGCGCCGAACGGGCTACGGCTTCGTCGTCGGTGTTCATGGCCAGCGCGGCGAGCGCGCGGGCCCGGGTGAGCGAGCCCTCCTCGGCGAGTTCCCGGGCCTGCTGAATCCACCCATCGACGAGGGTCGTGTCCGGCTGCTGGACCCACATCCCGGCCCGGAGGGACGTCTGCAGGGCGAGGTCGGCGTAGATCTCGGCGGAGGGCCCGGTGATCTCGAGCGCCTTCTGCATGGCGTCGTAAAAGCCCTGGCCGTCGTATTTGAGGGCGCAGGCCTGGCCGATGCGCTGCCAGATGTCGGCCTGCTCCCGCGGGTCGTCTTCCAGGCACAGGGCGCGGCGGAACAGGTCCAGGCCATCGTCGATCTCATAGCGGCCGATGGCCAGGTCCGCGGCCCGCCGCGACCACAGCACCGCCTTGGCGCGCAGCACCTCGGCCTGCTCTTCCCGGCCCGCCCAGGCCAGGTCGAGGTCTTCAGGAACGATCGCCGCGGCGTAGTGGTGCGCGAGCAGCGGCGCATGTTCGGCCTCTCCCGTGCTGTTGCGCTCCAGCCACTCGGCGAAGTCGGCGTGCAGCCGCGCCCTCCTGGCCTTGAGCAGGCTGGCGTAGGCGACCTCCCGGGTCAGCGCGTGCTTGATCAGCCACTCCCGCTGCCCCTCGATCGATGACTGGGTGTGCGGGAGCACGAAGGCCCGCTCCTGGAGCAGGCCGAACTCCGGATCCGCGCCCTCGACCAGCTCGCAGACCGGATCGCTCCAGAACACCCGCCCGATCAGCGCGGCCGTCTGCAGCGCCGCCTTCCCTGGCTGGGGAAGCAAGTCGATGCGCGCGGCGAGCACGGCCTGGACGGTGTCCGGCACCAGGAAACCGGGCGGGAGCTCGCCGAACGACCAGCCGCCGTTCCGGCGGGCGATCACCCCCCGGTCCGCCAGCGTGGCGATCAGTTCCTCGGCGAAGAACGGGTTCCCCTCGGCCCGTTCCGCGACCAGCCCGCGGAACGGGGCGGGGCAGCCGCTGCCCAGCAGCGCCTGGGCCAGCTCGTCCGTGTCCGCTTCCGGCAGCGCCTCCAGCCGCACCAGTTCGGTCCCGGCCTGCAGGGCCCAGCCCGGCCGCTGATCAAGCAGCTCCGGCCGCGCGGTCACGATGAGCAGCAGCGGGCCGACCACCCGCTCGGCAAGCATCGCCAGCAGGTCACACAGCTCGTCGCCGGCCCAATGCAGGTCTTCGACGAGCACCGCCACCGGGCGCTCGCCGGCCAGCTCTCGCAGGAAGGCGACCCACGCCGTGCGCAGCCGGTCGCGCACGGTCAGCGGGTGCATGCCGGGCGGCGGCGCCAGGCCGAGGGTGAAGCCGAGCCCGTCGCGGCCAGCCACCCGGCCGGCGGCGACCTCCGGCGGATCGCTGTCCAGAATCCCAAGGTGCTCCTTCAGCACTTCACCGAGCGGCCAGTACGTGATCCCGTGGCCGTAGGACAGGCACCGGCCGCTGCGCAGCAGCGGCCGGTGCGGCTGCCCGCCAAGCCACCGCCAGAACTCACGAACCAGCCGCGTTTTGCCGACCCCGGCGTCACCAACCACGCTGACCAGACGCGGCCTGCCGCTAGCGACCACCTGGCGGTAGGCCTGCTGCAGTTGCGCCAGTTCGCGGACGCGGCCGACGAATACCGGCGGCAGCTCTCCAAGTGCGCCAAGACCGCGCGGGCGCGTCATCGACAGCGCGCGCACCAGACTGCGGCAGGCCACGCCCCCGGGCTTGCCCTTGGCCTGGACCGTCGTCGGCCCGCCGAACTCGAACGCCCCCCGCGCGGCCGCGACCGTCCGCTCGCCCACCAGGATCTCCCCCGGTGCGGCCGCCTGCTCCAGCCGCGCGCACACGTTGACCGCATCGCCGGTGACGAACGAACTGCCCTCCCGGGGCTGGCCCACCACCACCTCGCCGGTGTTCACGCCGATGCGCAGTGCCAGCCGGCCGCTGAACAGCTCCGCCAGCCGCCGCTTCATCCCCAGCGCCACGTGCAGCGCCCGCTCGGCGTCATCCTCGTGTGCGAGCGGCGCCCCGAAGGCCGCCATCACCGCGTCGCCGGCGAACTTCTCGACCGTCCCCCCGGCCTGCTCGACCTCCGCTGCCATCGCGTCGTAGAACCGGTCGAGCATAGCCCGGACCCGCTCGGGATCCTGGTCGCCCGCCAGTTCGGTCGAGCCGACCAGATCCGCGAACAGGACCGTCGCGAGCTTGCGCTCCTCAGCTGGCACACCGCAATTCTCCCCGAGTACCCGCCGGTCCGCCACGGTCGCAGAACTGCCCCCACCTTTGAATCGTGACCGTCTCCGGGCGCGCGCCCGCGACCGTCTGCCGACTCGGCGGGAAGCTTCCTGCCGGCTGGAGCGACCGTGCAGGTTCGGGGTGCTCAGGCACCTGCATGCGCGGGCCGGCCGAAGGGCAGCCGGCGGGTACGGGTCGGCCGATCCTGGGCCGCGGCCCTGGCCTTGCGCGCGGCGCGGGCACCCTTGAGCTGGGCGCGGTGGGTGAGGCCGACGGCGAGAGCGGCCTGGCGCTGGGCGATCAGCTCGCTGGCGAGGTAGTCGTTCATTGTCTTCTCCGTTTCCGGCGGTGTGGTGTCCGGTATCGACCGGCAGCCCCAGCATCGCCGGACAAGCGGCTAGCGGTCAGTCACCTGGAGGACAGCCTCCCTGTCGCCTTGCCGACACAGCACCGGAGACGATTACGATCGGGCCCCCCTGGTCTGCATGTCGCGGTTCACAGCGGAAGGGGGTTGGCGAGCAGGCCGCTGCCGCGGGCGCGGCCGGAGACGGTCCAGGCCCAGTCGGTGGCGTCGATGTCGAGTGTCGCGCCGCCGCTGCCGCGGGTGTAGCTGCCGCCGGCGGGGCCGGTCAGGTGAACCGTGAACGCCTGGCGGTGGGTGGCGGCCCAGTCGGCGACCATGTCGGCGATGATCCGGCCGTCGTGTGCGGCAGTGAGGACGGGCTGGCGGCCGGTGGCGCGGCAGATGTCGACGCGGTGCATCCACACGTCGCGGGTGTAGACGATGTCGATCAGGTAGCCCAGCGGACGCCTGCCAAGCGGGGCCTCGAAGCCGATGCGCACCGGGCGCAGGAACGGCGGGAACCGGCGGCGGCCGCGCAGGGCGCGCGGGACGGCGCGGTCCCACCGGTCGATCAGCCCAGCTGGGTCGAGGGCGGCCCGTTCGCGGACCTGGACCTCGTTGGCGCCGTGCACGATGTGCCCGAGGCCGAGCTGGCGCTGCACCCGGCGGCCCAGCCTCATCTGGTGGACGTTCTCACCGATCGAAGCGCAGGCTTCTGCGGCGCCCAGCACGTGGGCGGCGACAGCGCGCACGTCCCACCGGTCGCATACGGTCGGAGTTTCCCAGTCGCCAGGCGCCAGGCCGTGCAGCAGCGCGCTGAAACGTTCATACTCGGCGGCGGCCAGGTCCATCGCCTCGTCGTGGCGGATCGGCGGGATATCGCGCACCGCGGTCGTGGTCAGGGTCATGATCGTTTCCTCTCGCGCATCGGGCCGGCGGTGGTGTCCGGGCCGGGTGCCTTGAAGTGGGTGAGGAACATGTCAACGGCGGCGTCTACCAGGCGGACCCAGTGGTCGCCG
>NZ_JASIAL010000129.1:0-7581 GCF_030042015.1 Trebonia sp.
CACGCATCGCGTCGAGCCGGACGGGGACGCCGTAGACGGCACGCACCGCGTCCGCGGGCCGGCTGGCGGCTGGCGGCCGGACTCGCGCTCGCTTCGCGCGCCACCGCGCTGGCCACCATCCGCCGCGAGGACCTCGCCGCCCAGCAGAACTAGCCAGGCCAGCAAGCTCGTCGCGCAAGTGTCGTCTGATCGTCGCCCTCGGCACGTGACCCAGGGCGCGATCATCGCCCCGGCCGGGCGCGGGTTATCCTGCGGCGTTACTCAATCGCCGGCCGCAGCTTCGGTAGCATCGCAGCTCGGTATCGCATGCGGTCCCGGTACCGCAGCAGGAGACGTTACATGCCTGAGCTTCCAGAGGTGGAATCGGCCCGTGCGGTGATCGAGCGGAACGGACTCCGGCGATACATCACTGACGTCGATGACTCCGACACTTACGTATGCCGCCCGCACGCGCCGGGGGAAATCCGCCATGCGCTGCTGGGGAGGGCACTCACTTCCGCGATGCGGCGGGGGAAGAGCATGTGGTGCCAGACCGGCCCTTCGCTGGAGGCGGTCACACTAGGCATTCACCTCGGCATGTCGGGCAAGATCGTAATCGCTGACGCCGACGGAGCCGAGATCGACGGCGGCGATTACTGGGAGGGACGCCGGGAGCCGGGGGATTATCGTTGGGCTCGATTCACCGTGACGTTCGAAGACGGCGGTCGGCTCATGCTGGTCGACCCGCGGCGCCTGGGCCGCATCAGGCTCAACCCACCTGTCGACCAGCTGGGCCCTGACGCTCAGCTGATTACGCCGGCGCAGTTCCGGACGATGCTCGCAGGCAGCTCGGCACCCGTTAAGGCACGGATCATGGACCAGCGACGGATCGCCGGCATCGGCAACCTGCTAGCCGATGAAATCTTGTGGCGCGCCCGGATCCACCCCGCGCGCATCGCAAGCAGCCTCACTGCACCAGAGCAGAGGCAGCTGCTCAGAGCCAGCCGTGGCGCGATCAGGGCCGCTCTCCGGGATGGAGGCGTGCATACGCTGAAGATCATTCCGTATCGGCGCAGGGGAAGCACCTGCCCGCGCGATCACGCGCCAATGAATACCGCCCCCGTTGATGGGCGCACAAGCTGGTGGTGCTCGGCCGAGCAACTATTGGTGCCGGGCAGCGGCTGAGGGTTAATCCGCTGCTCCTGGCGAGTGGTCAGGGACAGGATCGAACTGTCGACCTTCCGCTTTTCAGAGGTGCATTCGTCACTGAGGACTCCGGTGAGCACGATCGCCGTCAGCTCTTCTACCTGCACAAACCGCTTGTAGGGGCTACAAAGTCATCATAACAGCCGTGCCGCCGAGTGCCCGATAATGCCGTTTTGTCCGTGGGTTTTCTGTGGGATCGATGCCACGGAACCCGGAGTTGTGGGGATTCTGTGGGGATCATTACGCCGGTGCTCGCCCGGATGCTCCGCTGCCTCCCCTATCGGCGGACCGCTCTACCGGGGTCAAGTTCAGCCGCTCGCGCGCAAGGGAAGTGCGCTGCGCTGAGCGGCCAGAGGTTGGCAAGCGTACGCTGAAAGCGTGGCGTACGAGCGGATTACCATCGACCCGAACCGGATGAGCGGCCTGCCCTGCATCCGCGATACCCGGGTCACGGTGAGCGCGGTCCTGGGCCAGCTCGCTGCGGGGCTGACCATCTCTGAGCTGCTCGCTGACTTCCCGTACCTGGACCGGGCCGACGTGCTGGCCGCCTTGGAGTTCGCCGCGGCGGCCCTGCAGGAACGTGAGCTGCCGCTCGCCCAGCCGGCCTAGCCGTCGTGCGCTTTCTGGTCGACGCCAACCTGTCGCCGAAGGTTGCCGCTGCCCTGAATAAGGCCGGGCTGGAGTCTGTTCACGTTGGCGATGCAGGGCTGCTCACGGCACCAGACCGGACCATCCTCGACTACGCCGCCGAGAACGACCTGGTAATCGTTTCCGCCGACAGCGATTTCGGCGAGCTGCTGGCGGCCAGCCGCGGAGCGACACGGCCATCAGTGGTCCTTCTGCGATCCGCGGACCGGCTCACATCCGACGACCAGGCAGCCCTGCTGGCCGCGAACCTCCCGGCAGTAACAGACGACCTGGAGGCAGGCGCAGTGGTAACCATCGCCCGCGGCCGGATGCGGGTCCGGCCGTTGCCCATCGTTCCCGCTGACTGATTTCTCCTGGACACGGTCCCTCGCTCGAGGACGGCCTCATTGGCACCGAAAACTGGTATGAATTCATTACGTATTCCTTACGCCTTCCCTCTTCCGGCATCCCACTTCATACTGGGAGCGCATCCGGGAGTTCCTGCTGGTAAAGGCTAGGCAGTCAGGCTTCCAGGGGCACGCACGGGCTAGTCAATACGGACCTGGAAATTGGTTATTTCGGCCTGTACCCCATCCTGCTGAGTCTTGGTTGTATGTACGCGGCGGGCGCATCAGCGATGCCCGCCCGTAATGGCTGATGGGAAACGAGAGATTGGCAAGCGCGCCATGGCTCTGGGTATCTTTGAGGTGCGCGAGATAGTCGAGCGCGTCTTCGCGCAGCAAGACGTGCTCGACGCGTGCGCAAGGCGGGATCTCGGCCGGGTCGTCATGATCCTGGGCGCGCAGGGGCTCACGCAGGGACGGATATCGGAGCTGACCGGCATCAGCCAGGGGCGGCTGAGCGAGTGGGCAGGGCGTAAGCGGAAGCCCCGGGCGTCATCTGTCTTCGAAGCGTTCGCTGACGGCCTTGGGGTGCCGCCGGCGGCACGGGAAGCGCTGGGGCTCGCCCCTGATGGCTCCGCTGAACCCGGGCGGAGACTCCCGCACCCCGCCCGGGACCGGATTGCCCCGCCGGCACCGGCACTCCCGGCGACCTCCGGGCCGATCTCACTTCAGCCCGCAGGAGTCTTCGCAGAGGGCCTAGCCGCCCTGCTGCACCGGGAGACTGTGCACGGACCGCTGAACGAGGTGATGGCAGCCCTCAAGGCGCAGCAGAGCCGCCGGGCTGCCGGTTCGGCGATCCGGCGGCCTGTGTGGAAGAACCTCGTGTTCACCGGTGGCCCCGGCACCGGCAGGTCGCGGGCAGCCGTCGCTGTCGGCCAGGATTACCGCAAGCTGGGAGTCCTGGCGACCGGGCACGTCATCGAGGCCGCAGCCGCTGACCTGGTAGGTGCCAGTCCGGGGGAAACAGGCAAGCTGCTTGCCGAGGCGGTCAGGCCTGCGAGCGGCGGGATCTTGATGATCAACGCAGCGCACGATTGGCAGCGCCTTCCCGACCAGGGGCAGCAGGTGCTGCGCCGCTTGTATGAGCAGCTGACCGAGTACCGCAACGAGCGCAGGGACGAGCTCGCCGTGATCCTGGCCGGGCAGGCGGGCCCGCTGCGGAGCCTGCTGCACGGCAGTCCTTCCCTCGCCGCCCGCTTCCGGGCTGTCGTCGACTTCCCGGGCTTCACCCCTGGGCAGCTGGCCGTGATATTCGGTTCCCTGGCTGACGAGGCTGGCCTGACGCTGACTCCCGCGGCCGAGTCCAAGGCGGCCGGGGTGCTTGCCCGGGCCGAGGGTGGCCACGGCTCCGGTAACGCCCGGCTCGCGGTCGGGCTGCTGAATCGGGCGACCGCGATCCAGGCGCAGCGTGTGGCGGCCGCATCCCTGGCACCGGGCTGGGATCCGGCTGCCCTGCACACGCTCAGCGCGGCGGACATCCCGGACCAGCTGCACCCTGAGCACGCTCCCCCGGAAGAAACCTGGCCAGGCCAGTACCTGTTACCTGCTGTCAGCCGCCGCCTGTTTCAGCCGGGGAGGGTTCCTCCGCGAGGTAGTTCAGGGGCCACCGGCAGTCGATAAAGCTGGCTAGCGAGCTGGTCAGCGAGGCGGTTCGGCCCTTCGCGATCGCCTGGAGCAGGATGTCTGTGATGGCAGCCGGGACCGGGCCGGGGAGCAGCCATTCCGGCTCGTCCGGGGGGCAGAGCCATTCGCCGTGCTCGGCCCGGGCGCGCAGCACGGCGGAGACGTGGGCGGCTAGCGTCCTGCGGCGGGTGATCAGCGGCGGCAGGGAGGCCGCTGTCTCCGTCGCGTGGGAGATCGCGCACTGGAGCGTCCTGGCGGGAAGAGCCCCGGCGGCGGCCAGGACGCCTGGTTCGGGGACCGGGGTGGGCCAGCCGGTCAGGTGAGCGAGCACGCCCAGGGCGGCCCACGCCCCGATCCACGGCTCGTCTTCGAGGGCCTGCTGGGCGTGCCGCATTTCCCGCAGGGTGCAGGGACGGCCCGTGCACTCGCTGCCGCAGCTTGCCGCGCGCGTGCGGACGAGCGCCCGTGGGTCGCTGGTGCCGGGCCGGGCGCGCTCCCGCCGCGTGCCGTCATTGACCTTGACCAGCACGGGGAAGTCCATGCCGTCAGCGAACGCGGCCGCCTGTCCCGGGGGAAGGGTGACCAGGTAGCGGGACTGCGCCGGCGTGGCGTTGATGGTGGCGCCGACCGCCTCGCGGTCGTCGGCGGCGGGCAGGCGGTGGACGATCTTCACGGCGGTGTTCTTGATGACGTCGGGCACGAGGCGGGCCGGGATCTGCTCGGCTATCACCAGGCCCTCGCCGTAGGCCCGCACCTCCGCGAGCAGCCCGGCGAACAGCTCGACGGCGTGACCGGCCGCTCCCGCGGCGCTGCCCGGGCCGGCCGCCCCGGGCCTGCGCAGCAGCCGGTGCGCCTCCTCGATGACCGTCAGGTGCCGCAGCCCCGGCGCCGTCCCGGGGCGGTGCTCCAGCCGCAGGTGCTCGGCGAGCCGGATCAGCACGGCGCCCATGAGGAACGACTTGTCGGCGTCGTCACCGACGTCTTCGAGCTCGAGCACGACGTTCTTCCGCAGCACGGTCCCGAAGTCGACCGGGTGCCCGCCTTCGAGGAAACGGCCGCTGGTACCCCGCTGGAGGCTGGCCAGCCGGACCCTGATGAAGCCGAGCACGTCATCGGTGACCCGCTGGGAGTAGCCGATCTCCGCCACGACCCGTTCGGCCGCGCGCTGCAGCCCGGTCAGGGTCGGGTAAGCCGCCTCGGTGTCCGGCCGCCGGGGTTCCCCGAGCGCCAGGTCCCACCCGGCCTCCTCGTACACCCGGGCCAGCGCCGCGCTGAGCACCTGCGGGAACGGGTCCTCGGCCTGGAACGACGCAATGAACAGCGCCTTGACCAGGTCCGCGTGTGCCTGCAGCGGGAAACGGCCGCCGTCCGCTGCCGTGGCGGGCTCGAAGGGGTTCAGGCCGGCGGCGACCGCATCGGGTTCCCCTGGCCTGATCCTGAATACTTCCTGGTGCGGGACGCGGCTGGGCATCATCCGGTACTCCGACTTGGCCGGCTCGACGACCAGCCACGGGACCCCGAGCCCGGTAGCCGCCTCCAGCAGCGACCGCACCGTCTGCGACTTGCCGCCGCCTGTAGCGCCGCAGACGAATACGTGCCGGTTGAGCGACTCGGCCGACACCGTGAACGGCCCGGCCGGCATCAGGTTCGCGTCCAGGACGTGCCCGATCTCGGCGGCGGGCCCTTGCGCCGCGAGCTCGGGACTGACGTCAAACTGCGGCCGCAGCGCGAGCCGTACCCCTGGCACTTCCGCCTCCGGGACGCGGGCGAGCGCGGCGAGCAGCTCGGTAGACCCGTAGAACGGCGACGACGGAACCCCGTCCCCGCCCGCGCCAGCCGGTCCGCCCGGCTCCGCGGGTGCAGGGCTCAGCGCGTAGGGAAGCCCCTCGAGGTCAGCCGACGCGCACACCAGCCCGGCCACCCGGGCAGCGCTCCCGGGATCGGTTCCGCCTGCCAGGATGGTGATCCGCCAGACCCCGGCGGACTCGCCCCGCCGGAACTCGGCGTACCGCTCCCCCAGCCGCCGTGCCAGGGTGGCCTGCCCGGGAAACCGGTCAGCCGCCCCTTCCGCAGCGCGCTGCCGCGACCCGGCATCCTCCAGCAGCCCCTGCAGCTCCGCCCGGCTTACCGGCCCGGCGATCACGAGCCAGCCGAACGGGCCTGTCCAGTTCCCGAGCAGCCCTTCATCAAGGGGAAAGGCAGCCTGCCTCCCGGCCCGGCCGTCCATGGCACCCGCCGTGAGCAGCGCGTCGCTGATCCCGGCGACCTCCCGCCAGCACCCTAGCTGCCCTGTCAGCCAGCCGAGCTCGGCTGGCCGCAGCGCTGTTCCGCGCGCGCCGCACGGCAGCGACAGCAGCACTTCGCCGGATTCGGCGTCCGCGCTGCCGACCAGCGCGTCCCCAACCGTCAGCACATGCACCGGACCGCCTGCCGCCGTGCGGATCCAGCCGAACGCGATGGTGCCGTCACCAGAACCAGCGATCCCGGCATGGTAGGCCGCCGTAAGCGCCGCACGCTGCGCCCGCCCGCGGTGCCCGGTCCCCTGATCCTGCGGATCTCGCGGCCGCCAGATCTCAGAGACCCGGTATGCCCTTGCTACTGAAAGCGGTGCGAACGCGTTATCCATAAGTTCTCAGACACCTACCCGGCGGCAGCAGTGACTTTCGGCTGGAGACCTGATACCCAGACCCGCAAGAAGAGCTCGTGAAAGTTGCACCGCCAACACTTGCGCATTATTCACTGGGGAGACATCCGTCAGCTGACGGACGGCCGGCGCAGCCAGCGCCTACCTCATTGTCAGATCTCGGGTGATCTGGCTGATTCACTTATCGGATGGTCACCCTGAACGATGCGTGCCCCTCCATACGCGCTCAAAGATAGCGCCGACAGCAGGGACCGGCCGCGGGCCGATACCGCTTTGGCCTGGACCGCATGCGGCCACGCCGGGCCGGCGGGCCGCTAAACGGGAGCAGCGTCTCCAGCACCGCCCGCTCGGCCAGCAGACGCCGCGCTCTCGTGCCTTTATCTCGCTCTGTTCCTGGTCAGGCCCGGGGAGATGGGCCTCTGCGACAAGCTCGCAGCCAGCATCGGCCTGGTGCTTGGCTGGACCAGCTGGCAGTCCATCCTTACCGGCACCTTCGCAGGATTCGCGCGTGGGTCCAGGGGCGCAGGACGCTGAAACACGTGGCGGCTGGCGGGCGCGGGCTATTCTGCTGGTATGAGCGCGGAGGGTGCGGTCGCGGTGCGGACCCGGTACCTGGCGCGGCCTGGGCGCCGGGTGATTGTGGTGACCGACCTGGCGAGCCTGCGCGGCCCGTCGCGGGGCACGGTGGAACTGCCGTTGCGGCTGTACTGGAGCGGCCCCAGTCCCGTCTTCGACCTGGGCGTGCCGTACCTGCGCCGCTGGCTGTATCAGATCGTGCTGCGGGAGGCCAGCCGGCCGGAAGACCTGACTGGCTATCTGGACCGGGACACTCTGACCGCGTCGTGGCCGGAACTGTACCTGCCGCAGGGCGTGCGGCGGGCGTGGGAGGAGCTTCATCCGCAGCTGCGGGCCGCCGAGGCCGGGGCAGCCTGATGCCGGTAAGTGACCTGCACCGCCGGGTAGCCGCGGTGGCGCTGACCGCGGCGCGCGAGCACGGGTTCGCGCTGGGCGGCGGGAACGCGCTGCTCGCTTACGGCGTGATCTCCCGGCCGACCCAGGATGTGGACCTGTTCACCGATCAAGAGCACGGCGTGGAGG